>JAPFCR010000001.1 GCA_026169375.1 Sporosarcina sp.
ATTTTATTGTTGTTGCTCCCCCTTCATTTGCGACTTAGCCTGACGTACTAATCGCGTGGTAATTTCTCCGCCAACGGAACCGTTAGCACGCGATGGCGCAGCGGGTCCCATTTGTACACCAATTCATTGAGCGCGTTCATATTTCATTTGGTCAAGAGCTTGTTGTACACCAGGGACTAAGAGTTGGTTTGAATTGTTATTGTTGCTTGGCAAGACTAACACCTCCTTGTGACATATAGAATGTACTGAATTCAAAAATTCATACAGGAGATATAAGTGGTAATTTTTTCATATTTTTTCACCTAAGAATTCTAAGTAACAAGAGATTCTTTTAGCGTCATAAATGTTTTATAAAAAATCGTCGAATGTATCTTCTTCTACGCGTGGAAGCTTGTATGTGCGTCGTTCTTGAATTGCTTTTTCAATCATTGGTTCAAAATCAGTAAAGCTTTCAAAGCGTTTAACTCGATCTAATTTTGGTTTTGTTTTAGGTCTAGCTGGTGTAAATATTGTACAACAATCTTCATAAGGTCTAATGGAAATATCATACGTATCGATTTCTTTTGCAATATCAATGATTTCACTCTTATCCATTGCAATAAGCGGACGCAATACAGGCGTTGAAGTTACATCATTAATAGCAGTTAAACTTTCTAACGTTTGACTCGCTACTTGACCAAGACTTTCACCTGATACAAGTCCTAATGCACTAATTTCCTCTCGAACACGGTCAGCAATTTGTACCATCAATCTACGTGTCGTTGTCATTGATTCTCCATCTGGAATTTGTTTAGCAATAACTTGTTGAATTTCTGTAAATGGAATGACATGCAAGCGAACTATTGCGCCAAATGCGCATAACTTCTCCGCTAAATCCAATACTTTTTCTTTTGCAAGTTCACTTGTAAACGGCGGACTTTCAAAATGAATTGCATCAATTTTAACACCTCGTTTCATCATCATATATCCTGCTACAGGACTGTCAATTCCGCCCGAAAGCATAAGCAACGTCTTTCCTGCAGAACCAACTGGCATACCTCCTGCTCCTGGATAGACTTTAGATGTGAGGATTGCATTATCTTGTCGAATATTCACATGTAACAAGATATCAGGTTGTCTCATTTTTACATGTAAATCCTCAAAGTTTTTTAACACATGCGCACCAATCATTCGTTGAAGCTCATTTGTGATATAAGGAAATGTTTTATCTGTCCTTCTAATTTCCACTTTGAATGACTTTCCTTCTGTTTCTTCTGCACCGACTGCTTTTAATGCTGTCTCATAAATCGCTTCTAATGTTGGTTCACATTTAAACACTGGACTAAACGAATGAATGCCAAATACTTTAGGCAAACGTTCCATTACTTCAGCCATTTCCGTTTCTATATCTGCTGTTAAAAACATTCGATCACGTTCAGCTTTGATTTTTACTGAAGGAAGTCCTGTCATCGCATTTTTTATATTTTTTGTTAATTGGCGGATGAAAACATTTCGATTCCGACCTTTTAAGGATAACTCACCATATCTAATTAATAACTCATTTGAAATCATTTGACTTTCCCCTTTTCAATAAATGTATGAAATCCATAAATACTTTTTTAAATTGCGTCATTTGTTCATCTGTATTGAATTCACCAAAACTAATTCGAATGACGCCATCTTTAAATTGCTCTTCTAATTGAATGGCTTCAATCACGTGACTTACATCATTACTTTTGGAAGAACATGCACTTGAAGTAGATATTGTAATATTATTTTTTTGGAAAAAATTAACAGCGACTTCCCCTTTAATGCCCTTAAAAGCAATTGACAAAATATGAGGCGCACTCGTTTCTTTTGCTACTATTTTCACTTCTGGAACTTGTTCGACATGTGCAATTAACTGTTTACGCCATCTTTCATAAGCCGCTACATTTGTTCTCTCTGCCACCATTCTCATCGCACGTGCAAGGGTAGCTGCATGAGATGTTGAAACTGTTCCGCTTCTTACACCTTCTTCTTGACCACCACCGTAGTTAATTGCTTCTGGTGTTATTTGCGCACGTGTAATTAGTGCTCCTGATCCTTTTAAGCCGTGAATCTTATGGGCTGAAATTGTCATGGCATCAGGTCCATCACCCGTTAGTGTAATTGGTAATTTACCAAAACTTTGTACCGCATCAACATGAAAAATCGCTCTTGTTCTTTCTCGAATGAGCTGACTACATGCTTCTATTGGTTGAATCGAACCAATTTCATTGTTCACATGCATCACGCTGACTAAAATGGTATCATCCCTTAATTTTTCTGCTAATGCTTCTATAGCTATAACACCTTCGCGATTCACTGGTAAGTAATCAACTTCAAAGCCTTCCAACTCAAGTTGCTTGGCTGCTTCTATTATAGAAGGATGTTCGATTTTTGTTGTAATAATATGTTTCCCTCGATGTTTAAATTTACGTGCAAATCCGAGTATTGCTAAGTTATTTGCCTCTGTCCCACCTGATGTATACGTAACAATTCCTTCAGGTGCTTTGACGATATTTAATATTTGTTCGCGGGATTTTTCAAGCAATGCGTCTACTTGCCTCCCCGCTAAATGCAGTGAAGCAGGATTTGCAAAAAACCGCTTGTTCACTTCTACAAAAGATGTCAATACCTCTTCACTCGGTTCAGTCGTTGCACTATTATCAAAATAAATCATAAATCTTCATCCTTCCTACTCTTTGTGCATAACAAAGCCACCAGCACAGTCTCTCCGTGCGGGTGGCTCAAACAAATAAAAGAAAACAATTTGGTTATAAAGAACGTTTTCTAACGACGTCCGGTTCACTTCAAAATTGAACGAATTAATTCATCTTCGTTTTGGACTGTATCAATTCCTCAATTTGCTTCATTGCACCAGGCTCTACTTCTTCAACAGCAGTCGCTGCTTCTTCAAGCGCTTTTGTATAACGAAATTGTCTAAAAGATTCTTCTGCTTCTTGTAGTTGTTTATGAATTTGTTCATTTGAAGCTCGGTATCGATTACCGTACTGAATGATATGCTCGATCAACATAACATTTTCAAGTAACTCTTTCGATTTTTCCTTCACTTCTTGAACAGATTGGTTTGCGTTATCTAAATAAGAATAAACGAGTGCCATACTTAATGGAACTTCCTGCAAGCTTTGTCTTACGATATATAACTGTTCATCCGCTTCCTCTAATCTTGCATCAATATCGCTCGGAATTCCAGGAATGTTCCCTCTATGTAAAGCACGATCTATTTCTTGCAATTCTTTTGTTAAGCCCTTTACTTCCTTACGAACTTTATGCTCATCGTTTCTTAAATTTTTCATGCGATTTGCAAATTCATTAATTTCTTCTTTTATTTGATTTCTTACTTCACGGACTTCTTCTATCTCTTCTTGCAAACTTGAGTAAGCAGAACTCTTCTCTTCAACTTGCATCGTAATAAGTTCAACTTTTCTGTTTAGTCGTTCTATCTTTTCAAGCGCATCTTGCGGGATTTTCGCTTCTTGCTCCGGAATACGATAACTTTGTTGAACGAAAACAACTTCTGCTAACATATCTTGAATGAAGGCAAGTAATTTTTTCAACTCATTTAGTTCTTGGTCATATTCGTTTTCAACAAAATGTCGCGCAATAACTTCCTCTTCAAGTGCATCATACATGGCATCTAGTTCTTGATGAATTTCTTCCGTTCGCTCTGAAACTCCGTCCATTTCAAGCTGACTAATTTTTACAAGCATTTCCTCTAATTCAACTTCGAGATAATCTAATTTTTCTCCTAACTCTAAATGTCGTAAGTAATATGCTTGTCCTTCCATTTCACGCGTCCCATTTCGTAATTCACGAATCAAGGATGGTATTGTATTTTGAAGCTCTTTTAATAAGGACGGTAAATCTTCGATCAGTTGAAACAAATCGTCCCCTTTTTCTGTCAATGCGATTACAATTTCTCGAGCCTGTAGATAATTTCCACTTTCTGTAAGTCTTTCGTATTCTGCAAACTGAGGGTTAAATTTTTCAAGCTCTTTTTCGAGAGGATTTACAGTTGAACCAAATGCCGGTTGGTGTGCCAATATTTTCTTCCGCGCACCACGATACTTCTCTTGTAAAGCTTCCATTTCGACACGATTCTTCTCTTCACTCCCAATAAGTAAATCAAGCCCTGAGAGGATTTCTTTCATTTTCTTTTCACAAAACTGAACTCTATTTTCAATTTCAGAAATTGTTTCTTTAATTTTTTTAAACTTAAAATGATTGATTTGCTCCTCCGCCTCAAAAAACAAAGTGTCAATTGCAGGCATATGTATATCAACCACTTCTGTCCATTCAGCACGCCACGCTTCAAATTTCTCTTCCGTTTCACCTGTCATATTTAATTGTTTGATTTTCGTCATTTCTTCAAAAATCGGTTTGTTTTGAATTTGAAGCTTTTCATGTTCTAATGTTTTAATTTTATGGGCATATTTGCGTCTAAATGATATAGCTAAAACATTTATTGTTATAATAAGAAGTATAATGACAACAATTGCTGCTTTCATTTTACTCCTCCTCTCTACACGAACTATACATTTATATTCTCTTATATCGTATCATGTTTTTACATTTTTAGTGAAAAAAACAAAAAATACCAGGAAGTAAATTCATAAATGATCAATTGTTGCATTCTTTTGTAAAACAATGCTGAATATTGTATGCTAAGCTTTAAATTTAAATTATACATAAAGAGGTGTTCTTATGTCTACCACGAACTTTTATTCAACAGAAAAATATGATTCATTAGCTAAACAACTGGATGCACTACTGTTAGACGAGCCTAATTTATACGCCAATTTAAGCAATGCTTCCGCTCTTCTTAATCAGTTTTTCGATCGAATCAATTGGATTGGTTTTTATTTAATGGAAGACGGAGAGTTGGTCTTAGGTCCATTCCAAGGACGACCAGCCTGCGTGCGTATTCAAGTTGGCAAAGGCGTTTGTGGAACTGCTGTAGAGAAAAAAGCGTCTATCATTGTCCCGGATGTTGAGGCATTTCCTGGCCATATCGTTTGTGATGTTGCTTCTCGTTCTGAAATTGTTGTACCAATGATAAAAAACGATAAAGTCATTGGTGTGTTAGATATTGACAGCCCTGAATTAAATCGCTTTTCTGACGAAGATCGTATCGGCTTAGAAAATGTAGTCGACGTACTCCTTAAACACATTTAAAAAAGCTTTAACGTCTCTAGTGAGACGTTAAAGCTTTTTTAAAATCAGCCACATTTTTCAGTCCAACAAATAAGCTGAATACACGATCGCTACTTTAATTATAAACAGGTCCCATTTTCTTTCTAAAGAACCAATTGATTCTTTCCTTGGTCTTTCGCTTGATATAACATTTTATCGGCTTTTTTGAATAACAAGTCAAAACTGCGATATACTCCAGGCTCCCAATAAACAAGCCCCATAGATACAGTGACAGAAGGGTTCGTGATTGTTGGTATTCTTTCGAGCAATTTTTGAGAAAGTGTTTCCAATTCGGCTTTTTTATAAATTGGTAAATAAACAGCAAATTCTTCTCCGCCCCATCTGGCAGCTATACCAGCACTTTTCATCTTTTCTATTAATAGGGTTCCGATTTGTTTTAAAACGCGATCCCCAACATCATGACCGAATTCATCATTGATAAGCTTAAAATTATCAATATCGAATAACAAGAAAGAACCACCTTGATTTTCTTCAATCACCTGATAAATCTGCTTTTCTAAATAGCGGCGTGCATAAAGACCTGTTAGATGATCTTTTTCAGCGAGCTCTCGCATTTTTTCACGTAATTGTAAATTGGAAATCGATAACGACGCATGAATAATTAATGATTCCACTAATTTAAAATGGTCAAACGAAAAGAAATATTTCTCTTTATGTAAACAAATCGCAATGCCAATGACTTCTTCTTGATTGAGTATAGGCATCCCAATCACCGACTTATACAAAGGATGCTTTGTTAAGGTACTCTCAAAATCCGCTTCGAATAATGGCGTTTTTTCTTGTTTAATATAATGAGACACATATTGAATATACTCTTTTCCTTCACGTTCTTTGAAAAAGCAACTCGTTGTTTCCACTAATTCATATTCTTGATTCTGATCATAAAATATAAATAATACTTCATCCGGTATTAATACTTTTTCTAATTGTTTCTTCAAATAAGCGAGCATTTCACGCAACGTCAAACTACTATTTAATTTTTGCGAGGTTTCATTGACCAGCTGTAAATCTTCGTTTAATCGATGAGCTTGATTGTATAAGCTTGCATTTTCCAAGGCCCTCCCAGTCGTGTTCACGAGCATGTAAATCAAGTTTCTTTGAGTGGAAGAATAAAAAATCCCTTTAGGCACTTCTATATTTAAAACACCGTAAACACCTTGGCGTCCTTTAACGGGTGCATTCATACTGATGATGTTTTTTTCTTCGTTTATTTCTTTCGTCATCACACCATTTAAAAATGTTTTCACGATCAAAGGACTATTTTCTACCTGATTAAATATTTCATACGTATGATTCATACCTGATTGTTCGCGTGAAAGAATAAGTCTCGTTTTAGCTAGCGGGAGTATCCTCTGAACAGTTTCAAGCATTCGGTCTAATATCGTTTCGCTTGTCATCGTTGAAGTAAATGACTCCGTAGTATTGAATAACAACCTAAACTTCTTTCCTTCTGTAATTAATCCATTTAGCTGGCGAATACTTGTGATAAATCCCCCAATTATCGCTTCAAACTCTTGGAAATAAACACTTTTTGCAAAATCAAGCCAAGCGTCAGTTGATTCAATTAATAAAAGCGCTAATGGTTCAGATTTATTATTTTTAAAGACAATAAAATCATCAATATTGCCATGTCCAACTTTTTGTAAATAGTGTATAAAACCTTCTTTTCCAGATTCTACTAGCTCTTTTGAAAATTCACTTGAAGATTCCCAAGAAGGTAATGTATAATTTTTAATTGCTATAAATTTATTTTGAGATGCATGATAAATGTAAAATTCTGTTTCATGAACATGGAAATAACGCTTGAAATCTTGGTCTAATAATGTAAACCACTCATAATAGGAGCGTTCCTCTATTTTATCAATTAATAAATTCAACAATCTGTTTTTCATTTTAGACATTGTTGCTTGATAATGCGACATACTCTCTCTCCTATTCAATAAAAAATTATCTTTCTTCAATAGTAATTCATTTATACTATGTTTTCAATTGGGAACACAGACCTATTTCTACAATTAAATATGTTGTCATTTTATACTTGACTATCCTTTTTAAAGCTGTTATATTTGTAAAGTGTAAAATATACGCAGCAGTTATGTGTTTCAGTTTGTTCAGTCTATTCCTTATAAGAGGTGTAACGTGTAACCTTCTGGCTGCGAAGGCGAAGTTACAAGAGCATAGAATGACTACTGAATTGAACATATCTGGTCTTATTTTACAACAAAATAAAACCAATTTAGAGGAGGAGTCTATTATGGCTCGTTATACAGGTCCATCATGGAAATTATCACGTCGTCTTGGTATTTCACTTACTGGGACAGGAAAAGAAATTGAAAAGCGTCCTTACGCACCAGGTCAACACGGCCCAACTCAACGCGTAAAGCTTTCAGAATACGGATTACAGTTACAAGAAAAGCAAAAGCTTCGTTTTATGTTTGGTGTAAACGAACGTCAATTCAGAACATTATTTAACAAAGCAGGTAAAATGCCTGGTAAACATGGTGAAAACTTCATGATTCTTCTTGAAACTCGCCTAGACAACGTTGTTTACCGTATGGGTCTTGCACGCACTCGTCGTGCTGCACGTCAACTTGTTAACCATGGACATGTTTTAGTCGATGGAAAACGTCTTGATATCCCTTCATACAGCGTTAGACCAGGACAAGAAGTTGCTCTTCGTGAGAGATCACAAAACCTTGATGTTATTAACGAAGCATTAGAAGTTAATAACTTTGTACCTGAGTATGTTTCATTTGATGCTGAAACGAAAAAAGGTCAATTCATTCGCTTCCCTGAGCGTAGCGAATTACCAGCAGAAATTAACGAAGCATTAATCGTCGAATTCTACTCACGTAAATAATATTAGTATGTAGAATCCACTATTTAAAACCCTTGAAGTTGATTACATCAATCTTTCAAGGGTTTTTATTTTGGTTCTATAATTTATGACGTTGGTGAAAGAAAATCCCTATCTCTGAAAAATTGGAGATAGGGATGGAATTTCACTAATGTCTTTTTTATTAATATAAATGGAACCTATAAAAAAGGCTGTTTAGAAAATCAGTTTTTCTGACATTCTAAACAGCCACATTATAAATCAATAATTATCGACTAAAATTCTTCACCAACGTCATTTGACAAAGAACCCTTATTTTGAAAATAAAAAATGGACAACAAATGACACAGCTAAACGCTGTAATCAAATGTTGTCCGCTGGTTGGCCAGTAGGACTGAATTATTGGTGTTCTAAGTTTAACTCTTCTCTTAAAGCCTTTTGAAGTAAGGCTGAAAAATTTACATCTTTTTCTTTCCCTAGCTGCGCTAAATATCCTGGGAGTGTTACCATTTTGTTGACTGATTTCTGCTCTTCTCTTCTTCTTGCAGCATCTGTATCAGCCTCAATATATTGGATGAAATCTTTTCCAGTAATTAAATTCGTGAAAGCTTGGTAAACAGAAGAGCTTGGGATATCTTCTTTCGTATCTTCACTCACAATCAAAAACCCTTCAAGCGCATCTTTGGCCATATGAATTGCTTCAGCTACGCTCGATCCGAAAGTGAAACATCCTGGCAAATCAGGAAAGCTAACGTTATAAGCATTGGAATCCTCTTCCCATTCAAAATGGGCAATATACATATACTGTGACACTTCTCTTCCTCCGTTCTATTCAAACAATATGTTCCAAGAGACAGGCAGCTTAGTGTAATAAGCCTGCCTGGTTTAAAATGTTTCTTTCTGTTCCGATTGGAATGTCTTTTCTTGGATGTGGTACTGTTACAATGCCCCGTCTTTCAGGATGTTTAAAGTGGTGATGACTTCCTGCTATCCTATGTAAAACCCATCCATTTTGCTCAATCTTTTTGATGATTTCTCTTGAACTCATATTGTTCTCCTTTCTTATAACTTAATTATAACAAATGCTTTTACATATGTCACTCTGTATAAAGAGAAAAACGGACAACGAATGACACAGCTAAACGCTGTAATCAAATGTTGTCCGCCAGTTATCTGGTAGGACTGATTAAAGATATATAATTATTCACCCATTTAACTGCTCCGTCATGCATGACAACCTCATATTTACCATAATCGGGCAATTTTCTTACCTTTGCCTCACCATTATGAATGACAATTAAACAATCACCAGCATTAATAGCTTCCTCAATCTCAGTACGTGAATTTTTTTCATCCATAAAAAAAGTGAGCGGGAAATGATCATCATTTCCCGCTCACTTTTTCTTTTTATGAAAACTGTACCATTGTATAATTTCTTCTTCCACGACGAACAATTGTAAACTGATCTTCTAAACGATTTTCTGCTGTAATCAAATATGCAGTATCTTTAATACGCTCTCCATTAATTGAAATTGCACCGTTCGTCACGTCTTCTCTTCCCTGACGTTTTGATGAAGAGATTTTTGCTTCGACGATGAAATCAACAATGTTTTTGTCCTCTCTTGGCATTTCAGCTGATGGCACGTCTTTAAATGCATCACGCATTTCATCAATTGACAATGCTTTTAAATCTCCGCTAAATAATGCTTGTGAAATTCGAATCGCTTGGTCTAATGCTTCTTCGCCATGAATAAGCCTTGTCATTTCTTCTGCCAGTGTTCTTTGCGCTTTACGTAAGTGTGGCTCTTCTTCAACTGTTACTTCAAGCTCTTCAATTTCTTCACGCTCTAAGAACGTAAAGATTTTCAAGTACTTAATAACATCTGCGTCCGCAGTGTTAATCCAAAACTGGTAGAACTCATAAGGAGATGTTTTTTCAGCATCTAACCAGACTGCCCCGCCTGCTGTTTTACCAAATTTTGTCCCGTCAGCTTTTGTAATAAGCGGAATTGTAATTCCATACGCTTTTGCCTCTTCTTCTTGTTGTACTTTACGAATCACTTCAAGGCCCGTTGTAATATTTCCCCATTGGTCTGACCCACCAATTTGAACTCGACAACCATAATTTGTATATAAATGGTTAAAGTCAATCCCTTGAATAAGCATATAAGAAAATTCCGTGAAAGAAATCCCCTCCTCCAAACGAGAAGCTACGTTATCCTTTGCTAGCATGTAGTTAACGCCCAAATACTTACCATAATCACGTAAAAATTCAATCAGCGTTAACCCGCCAATCCAGTCATTGTTATTGACCATTTTTGCGCCATTTTCTGTATCAAAATCGAAAATACGCTCCATTTGCTTTTTAATACCTTCAACGTTTTGTTCAACTTGTTCAGTTGTTTGTAATTGTCTTTCCTCAGTACGCCCTGATGGATCTCCAATCATCCCCGTCGCTCCACCAACTAAAAGAATTGGACGGTGGCCATGTTGTTGAAAACGGCGTAATGTTAATAAAGGAACAATATGACCGATATGCATACTGTCTGCTGTCGGGTCAACGCCACAGTATAAAGAAATCTTCTCTTCTTTTACTAATTCTGTAAGACCTTCCTCATCTGTTTGTTGGTATAATAAACCTCTCCACTTTAAATCTTCCATTAATGAATTACTCATAATAAGTCCCTCCTAATTATTAAAGCGATCCTTGATTATTTATTAATCGTTAGAAAGAACAAAAAAGCCCCTACACGATTAATAAATCATGCAGGGGCGCTATGTATCTTAACGTAGCGCGGTACCACCCGGCTTGAGAAAATTCTCCACTCAAAAAACACTTTAACGCAGTGTAGACGTCACACTCCAGAATTGTAATTCATGTATGGTAAACTGAGTAACTTTCACCAACCGTTACTTCTCTAATACAGCATTACCATCACTACTCCGATTCTTTCCTTGTGCAAATGTATTATTGTACTTTTATATCATAACCGATTCTAATAAATTGTCAACGAAAAATGATTCTCTTTTGTCGGAATGTGCTATAATAAAAAAGATTTGAGGAGGTTAACATTTTGATTAATAAACTTAAAACTCAGCTTAACCGTTTAGAACATAAAGTGACTGATTTAAAAGAAAAGAAATGGCTAAAGAATGCTCGAATCGCCTCTGGTGTCACGTGGAACTTATTCCTTCTTTTCATTATTAGTTTTCTTGCTCTTTTTGTTTTCGCTTCATCTGTCGGGGCTGGTTACTTTGCTTCACTCGTTGCAAAAGAACCTTTACGTTCTAAACAAGAAATGCGAGATGAAATTTTAACATATGAGGAAACATCTGAAATTTACTTAGCGAACAATGTTTATTTAGGCAAAGTGAATGCTGACATTGAACGAAAAGAAATTAAGCTAGAAGATGTTTCTCCTCATGTGATCGATGCAGTATATGCAACAGAAGATGAATATTTTGAAACTCACCCTGGTATTGTTCCAAAAGCTGTCTTTCGTGGAATCTTCCAAGATGTAACAAACTCTGCTAGTCAAACAGGTGGTTCAACATTAACGCAGCAGTTAATTAAACTACAAATATTGACGAATGAAGTTTCTTATGAAAGAAAAGCGAAAGAAATTTTACTAGCGATGCGCCTAGAACACTTCATGGATAAAGAAGAAATTCTAGAAGCTTATTTGAATGTCATCCCGTACGGTCGTAATGCAAACGGCGATAATATTGCAGGAATCGAAGCTGCTGCTGAGGGCATTTTTAACGTCAAAGCAAAAGATTTAACGTTACCGCAAGCCGCTTTTATTTCTGGAATTCCACAAGCTCCTTTTGCTTACACGCCTTTCTACAACCGGGGGCGCGGCTTGAAGGAGACCGAATACTTACAGCCTGGCATTAACAGAATGAAAACAGTGCTGTTCCGTATGAAAGAAACAGGCTATATTACAAATGAACAATATGAAGAAGCCATCGCTTACGACATTACAAAAGATTTTAGAGAACGTATGCCAAGAGCGAACGAACGTTATCCTTATTTAACGCAAGAAATTCAAAATCGAACTGTCGATATTTTAATGGCTATATTAGCAGAAGAAGATGGAATCGATCCGGAACGATTAGATTCAGAGAAAAAATTAAATGATAAATATGAGATTTTAGCGAGACGTGCAATGAGTACAAATGGCTATCGCATTCACTCAACCATTCATAAAGAATTGTTTGATGGATTAAGTGAGACTGCTCAAAAATTTGAACATTATGGTTATACGTACACAGATAAAAGTAAAGATTCCGATACCGGAGAAGAGATTATTGTCGAAGAACCCGTTCAAGTCGGAAGTATTATGATAGAAAATAGTACAGGAAAAATTTTAGCTTTCGTCGGCGGGCGTGACTTTAATTCTTCGAAATTTAATTTTGCGACAAAAGCATTTCGTCCAAACGGCTCTACGATGAAACCACTCGCGGTTTATGCGCCAGCAATTGAACTTGGCTATATTGGTGCTGGAAGTCCAGTAGTCGATGTGAAGTTTAATCATCCATCTTGGAATCTTAATAACTTCTTAGCTGGACAAGAACTCGGAATTATTCCAGCAAGAGAAGCGCTTGCTAAATCACAAAACTTAGCAACAGCTCGATTATATAAAGATATTATTGGACATAATCCAGCTGAATATGTTGAGAAGATGGGCTTTACAGAATTAACAGAAGCCGATTACGAAAACCCATCATTTTCTATTGGCGCTATGGAAATAGGTGCAACTGTAGAAGAAGTTACAAATGCTTTTGGTACTTTTGCAAATGGTGGGCAGTTTATCGATGCTTATATGATTGATAAAATTGAAGATATGAACGGGAATATCATTTATCAACATGAAGTCGAACCTGTAGATGTTTTCAGCCCACAAACGTCTTATATCGTTTCTGATATGATGCGTGATGTAACAAAATATGGGACTGCAACAACTATGAAACAAAACTTAAACTTTGGTGCTGATTTAGCTGTAAAAACAGGAACGACCAATGATTATAAAGATGCTTGGCTCGTTGGATATAATCCAAATGTATCTTTAGGCGTCTGGATAGGATACGAAGATATGCGTAAAGGTCTCTTCCCATCTAGCTTAAGAAACTCTTATTTACCACCGAGCACGCGTGTAAACTTATTGTTTGCGCGTTTAATGAACACTGCAAATGCGCACGCACCTGATCTTGTAGGTGCCGCAAATACGTTTCAACGTCCAAAGGGTGTCGTCTCGAGATCATTTTGCGGGATTTCAGGCTTAGCACCTTCTAAAATATGTTCAGACGCTAGTCTTGTAAGATCAGATTTATTTAATGCGAATGCTTTTCTTCCAAGTAAAGCAGACGATAGCATTATTTCAGCTTCTTATGTATCTGTAAAAGGAAAAAAATATTTGGCCTTACCGAATACTCCTGCTGAATTTATCGTACAAGGCGGTATAGGTGTACATGAAGCATTTATTAAAAGAATGCTTGGTCCTTGGGGTGGGGATGGTTCTAAACTCTTCCCGGCAGGTTCTTCATTTACATCAAGTGTTGTTTCCGGGAGCACATTTAATGCAGATAACGTAAATCCGGCTTCAGTAAATGCTTCCTTAAACGGAATGGCTTTAACTTGGACAGAATCACCTTCTAATGATGTGATCGGCTATTATGTCTACCGTGATGGCAATAAAGTCGCAACCATTCGCGACGGAGAGGCATTGGCATTCACAATCACTGAGGGTGCTTATACTGTGAGAGCTGTTGACATTACAGGCCTCCTATCTGAACCTTCAAATCCAGTATCTTCAGGCGTCATTGAAGAGGACGATGATGATAAGGATAATGAAGAAACAGAAGGAGAAAACAATAAAGAAGAGAACGGAAATCCTTCAGTACCAGAAGATGATGCACCAGAACACGAAAAGGAACCCGAAGAAAATGACGATGATTCAGATGATACCGAAACTCCTCCTAAAGAAGATCATGAGGCAGACAAAGAAAATAATACAGATGATTAAGATGAAAAGCTTGCTTGCATAAAATGCAGCAAGCTTTTTTGTGGTTCTCACCCTTAAATTAATTTCGACTCCTATTCTTTTAACGCCTGAAGAACCATTTTTCTCTGTATATTTTAATCGTTTCTTCAAATTTTATATTATATGATGACATAAGTGTGAAAAATTTCTACTAATATTCGTTTCATTATATTTTTTCAGATTTTTTTAATTCATGCTTTAAAATTTTATTGTATAATAGAAAATAAAGGTAGCTAAAAGAGGTGATATTAAAATGAAGCATATAAAAACATATCATGCAACGGAAATGCAACATAAAAATGGAGATATTGTTATTGAAGGACCTATTACTGGTGAAGCACTTGAAAGTCTTGAATTTCACGAAGAGCTCGTAGCCTTTCGTCAAGCCCCCCAACAACATCAAGCATTAATTAAAATTGCAGACTTACCAGAAGGCAGAATTATTATCGTCCGCGAAAAAAATCAAGTCGTAGGTTATGTAACATACGTTTATCCAGATCCTTTAGAACGTTGGTCAGAAGGCAATATGGAAAACTTGATTGAATTAGGAGCAATCGAAGTCATCCCTAAATTTCGCGGTGGCGGTGTTGGAAAAACTCTTTTACAAGTATCGATGATGGATGAAGCGATGGAAGATTATATCATTATTACAACCGAATATTATTGGCATTGGGATTTGAAAGGTACTGGGTTAAATGTGTGGGAGTACCGGAAAGTAATGAAGAAGATGATGCAGGCGGGTGACCTTGAATATTTTGCAACAGACGATCCAGAAATTAGTTCACATCCAGCAAATTGTTTAATGGCGCGTATTGGAAAAAGAGTCGATGCTGAATCAGTCCAACAATTTGACCATTTGCGTTTTCAAAATCGATTTATGTACTAATTACTCAAATATTGGTAGTCTTATATAAAAGAAGGTAGGTGTGGTTTTATACATTCTACAACCGCCTATCATTGTTTTTAGAAGTTTTCAACAATTAAATGTAAGCGCTTCATCTATTATATTGGAAAAAGAAGGTGTTTATATGCTGATTGAAGAAATTATGACTCGAGATGTGCAAACTTTACAAACTACACATACAGTAAGAGATGCGCTAGATGTTATGCGGCGTTTTAACATACGACATATCCCTATTTTGGATGATACAGAAGCAGTCGTTGGGATTATTACTGACCGCGACCTCAAAAAAGCAATTCCTTCCTCATTAACAACGGGTGAACATGGAGAAATTTATAGTACACCTATTTCTACCATAATGACTAAAAATCCAATTACAGGTCACCCAATGGATTTTGTGGAAGAGTCTGCACTCTTATTTTACAATCAAAAGATCGGATGTTTACCGATTATTTCTAATTCAAAACTTATTGGGATCTTAACAGAAACCGATTTACTCTATAAATACATTGAACTGACAGGTGCAAATCAACCAGGTTCTCAAATTGAAGTTCGTGTGCCAAATGTGCCTGGTATTTTATTTAAAGTTTCAAAAATATTTCATGACCATAAAACGAATGTGTTAAGTGTACTCGTCTATCCTGATAAAGAAAGTTCAAAAAATAAAATTCTTGTCATTCGAATAAAAACAATGAATCCACTTACTATTATTGAAGGACTCCGAACTTCTGGCTTTGAAGTATTGTGGCCCAATGTTCCCGGCATGAATTTATGAAAAGGAATGCTGTTTTTATTTATTCTGATGCGCAGTTGGACTATTCTTTTTCAGACGAACATCCTTTTAACCAAAAGAGAATTACACTTACTCTCGACTTATTGCATAGTATTCATGCGATTACAGACCAAGATATTATCGCGCCGCGTGTAGCTACAGATGAAGAGATTTTATTAGTCCATGATGAAAAATTTGTAAATGCTGTCCAGAAAGCAAGTAAAGGAGAATTATCCCCTTCTGCAGGAGAAGCTTATGGAATTGGAACAGAAGATACACCTATTTTCCATAATATGCATGAAGCAAGTGCACTTCTTGTTGGTGGTACATTAACCGCTGTTGATGAAGTAATGACAGGAAGAGCAAGACATGCTTTGAATTTAGGTGGCGGTCTACATCACGGCTTTAAAGGGCGTGCTTCTGGATTTTGCGTTTATAATGATAGTTCTGTAGCGATTAAATATATGCAAGAAAAATACGGAGCGAGAGTATTATATGTCGATACAGATGCGCATCACGGGGACGGTGTGCAATGGACTTTTTATGATGATCCTTCTGTCTGCACCTTATCGATTCACGAAACTGGGCGTTATCTATTCCCCGGGACAGGAAACGTGACTGAACGTGGAAATGGAGCTGGTTATGGGACTTCTTTCAATTTCCCAATCGATGCTTTTACTGAAGATGAATCGTTTCTAACCATTTATCAAACTGCAATGAAGGAAGTCACCGAATACTTCAAACCCGATGTCATTCTTACGCAAAATGGAGTCGATGCCCATTTTTTTGACCCACTTACCCATTTGCATGGAACGATGAATCTTTATAAAGAAATTCCGAAAATCGCTCGCGAAATTGCCAATGAATACTGCGATGGTCGTTGGATTGCAGTAGGTGGGGGTGGATATGACATTTGGCGCGTTGTACCACGTGCATGGTCGCATCTTTGGCTTGAAATGAGTGGACAAACACATCCAACTGGTCATTTACCCGAGGCTTGGTTAAATCGTTGGCAGCAAGAAGCGGAAATTTCGCTTATTCCAACTTGGGAAGATCCGCAGCCCCTTTATAAACCTATTCCAAGGAAGCAGGAAATTGCGGAAAAAAATGCACATATGCTTAAACAATCCCTTCAATTCATTCGAACAGAAGGATAAAAAGAGGTGAATTTTTCCATCAATTCACCATTTTGTAATCATTCTAAAAAGCCGTTTTTTTAAAAAGACTACTCGATGGTCGAGTAGTCTTTTTTATTTCAACGAATCTCGTTCTGCAAAACGATAAGGAAGGTTGATATGCTTATCTTCTATTTCTTCATCATTCATAAGCTTTGTTAATAAACGCATCGCAACTGCACCAATATCATATAAAGGAACAACGACTGACGTTAATTGAGGTCTTACAATTCGCGTCAAATTCGAATGTTCATAACAAATAATTTCATAATCATCTGGAACAGAGTACCCTTCATCACGAATGCCATTTAAAATACCAACAGCAATCGAGCTATTTACAGTAAGAAATGCTGTAGGTTGTACCTTTAATTGTTTAATCGTTTGCCAACTTTCATAAGCTGTGTCGTACGTATCTTCAATCTCAATCACATATTCATCTTTCATTTCAATTCCTGCTTCTTTTAAAGCACGCTCATATCCAGATAACTTATGAATCCGGTTAATGTCGTGACTGAGTGGTCCTGTTACAAAAACAATTTCTGTATGTCCATTTTCAATCAATTTATTGACGGACTCATAAGCGGCTTGCTCATAATCAATATTGACAGTTGCAAATTGCTCTTGTGTATCAATTGTTCCAGCCATGACAATTGGTACTGGCGCTCTCGTCATTTCCTCTCTTACTTCTTCAGAAACAGCATCACTCATAAAAATTAAACCATCAACCTGCTTCCCAAAATGGTCAATGAGTAACTCTAACTCGCGCTCAGGACGCTCATCTGAATTTGATAAAATAATATTATATTCGTACATCGTTGCAATATCCGCTATCCCTCTTGATAATTCCCCATAAAAACTTGTGGAAATATCTGGAACGATGACACCTACAGTTGTTGTTTTTTTACTTGCTAATCCTCTTGCAACAGCATTTGGTCGATAACCTAGGCGTTCAATGCTTTCAAGAACTTTTCTTCTTGTAGATGGCTTGACATTCTGATTCCCGTTTATCACGCGTGAAACCGTTGCCATAGAAACATTCGCGTCCCGTGCAACATCATATATTGTAATCGCCATAAAACAAGCCTCCTTTTTCAATCACTTAAATTATTCTTTTTATACACGCAAATTTTTACGTGTTTTGTTGAACCTATGTTTAAATAAGACTCAAATTATTCCCTTATAAGTCATTAAAACACAGTTACCATAGACTTTCCACTCTTATAGTAATGCGTTAAAGAAATTGTGGCAAAAAAATTAACGCTGACCTTTGTGAGGTTCAGCGTTAATTGATAAATAATTATTATGCATGTGTTTTTAAGTAATCCATAATTGTCTCGTAAAATGTATCGAACTGTTCTAAGTCCATCTGCTGAGCAGAGTCTGAAAGTGCCACTGCTGGATCTGGATGCACTTCTGCCATAACACCATCTGCACCAACAGCAATTGCTGCTTTCGCTGTCGGAATGAGTAAATCACGTCTTCCTGTTGAATGCGTTACATCTACGAATACTGGTAAATGTGTTTCTTGCTTTAAAATAGGGACTGCAGAGATATCTAACGTGTTACGAGTTGCACGTTCGTATGTACGAATCCCTCGCTCACAAAGAATAATTTGATCATTTCCTTGAGAGATAATGTACTCGGCTGCATTGATAAACTCATCTAATGTAGCTGACAACCCACGTTTTAATAAGACTGGTTTATTCACCGAACCTGCTTCTTTTAATAACTCAAAGTTATGCATATTACGTGCACCGATTTGAATTACATCTACATAATCCAACGCCTCTTCTAAATGAGACGGCGTAACAATTTCACTTACAACTGCTAAACCTGTTTCATCTGCAACTTTTCTTAATATTTGAAGTCCTTCGAGGCCAAGCCCTTGGAAGTCATAAGGTGATGTACGCGGCTTATAAGCCCCACCTCTGATTAACTTTTGCCCTTTTGCTTTTAAATCTTGTGCAACTGTTAAAACTTGTTCATAAGATTCAACTGCACATGGTCCGAAAATAAAAGACGGATTACCGTTTCCAATTTCCTCGCCATTAATGTTAACAATCGTATCTTCAGCTTTCTTTTTGCGGGAAACAAGTAATGCATTACGTTGCTCATCTTCTTGAATTTCAAGCGCGGACATAAAAATTCCTTTGAAAATATGTTCCATTATACCATTCGGAAGTGGACCTTCGTTATACTCCTTTAAGAAGTTTAACATTTCACGCTCACGGATTGGGTCATATCGATTGACACCTTGCTTTTCTTTTACCTTACCAATTTCTTGTACAATTTCAGTTCTTTCATTGATTAAATCTAAAATCTGTGTGTTCAGTCCATTTACTTTGTTTCTTAAATCTTCTAAATTTAGGTGTCCCATGTATGTCCTTCCCCCTTCTGAACATATCATCTCTTTCAGCTTGAAGAGAAATATGTTACATTTTTGATAATAGAACTATTATAGACAATCATTTTAGAAAAGTCACGCAAAATATTATTATTTTCTAAACAATCTACATTTTCTATTAGAAAGGATGAATGATATGTCATCAGTTATATTCGCCCTCGACATCGGTACACGTTCAGTTGTAGGCACAATTCTTCAGAAAATTAATGGGAAACATCATGTCCTTGACCTTATTTCAGTCGAACATGATGAGCGCGCAATGGTGGACGGACAAATACATAATATATCCGACGTCGCAGAAGTCATTAAAGAAATTAAAGGTAAACTCGAAGAAAAATATGGTTCTTTGAAACAAGTAAGCGTTGCAGCAGCTGGCCGTGCACTAATCACAGAAGAAAGTACTTTATCAATCGATTTAACACAAAATACGATTACTACTATAGAAGATTTGCATCAATTAGAACTTGCGGCTGTTCAAGAAGCACAACAAAGTTTAATAACAAAAGCAAACAACAACAATGATGATCTTTATTATTGTGTTGGCTATTCCGTTTTACATTACACTTTAGACAATCAAAAAATCGGGAATTTAATCGATCAGACAGGAAGAGCCGCTTCTATTCATGTAATTGCTACATTTCTACCACAAGTCGTTGTAGAGTCCTTACTCGCAGCATTACAACAAGCAGAATTAGAAATGACAGCTCTTACACTGGAACCAATCGCTGCAATTCACGTATTAGTCCCACCTTCAATGCGAAAATTAAATATTGCACTCGTTGATATTGGTGCTGGAACGTCGGATATTGCGATCGCTGACGCCAATACAATCACAGCTTATGGTATGGTTCCACTTGCTGGTGATGAGGTAACGGATGCACTGAGCGAAGAATACTTAGTCGACTTCCCAATTGCAGAGAAGATCAAACGACAATTGATCGATCAAGAAACAGTTGAGATTGAAGATATTCTCGGTTTCACCCAAGATATCCCTGCGACTGATGTTTGCACACAAATAGAATCTACAATTGAAAAAATTGCAAAATCAATCGCTACTGAAATTATGCGGCTGAACCGCGAACAAGCACCTAAAGCAGTTATTTTAGTCGGAGGTGGGAGTTTAACACCCAATCTTTCAAAAAATCTAAGTCACGCCTTGGATTTACCCGAAACAAGAGTAGGTATCCGTGGACTAGAAGCCTTAAATAACGTTACAATTTCAAAAGACTTCGGACAATCTCCAGAACTTGTGACACCAATTGGGATTGCAATCGCAGCACAAAATGCCCCCCTTCACTACATGACCGTAACTGTGAACGGGAAAAAGGTAAGACTGTTCGAACTAAATGAAGTAACAGTTGGCGATGCGCTTATTGCTTCAGATTTTTCAATCAATCAAATGATTGGAAGACCTGGTCGCGGTATCACGGTTACTTTAAATGGAAAAATGCTTGCCATTCCAGGTGAAATTGGACGATCTGCTACTGTTCATGTAAATGGAAAAAAAGTAACAATGAAGCATCAGATTAAAAATGGAGACTTGATAGATATACAAGGTGGGAGAAACGGAGCGGATGCAAAGCCAATCCTGAAAGACCTTGTGAATTGGACAACTTCTATTCAAGCTACGATTAACAATGAACTGATTTCTTTACAGCCAAAGTTTTACATTAACGGGGACCAAAGTGATTTGGATGCTGCAATCCAAGATCGAGACATTATTGAAATTACGCATCACCATACACTTCAAGATGCACTTTCAAAAAATGAAACCAACGGAAAAGAAAATCTTTTCAATTTAACGCTTGATCATAAACCAATGCGTTTTAAAAAATGGGAAACACAATATTATTTAGGGGAAACTGCCATTAATCCTACGTATAAACTTCAAGACGGTGATGAAATTACTGTAAAAATACCTGAGCTACCTACACTGGAAGAAATTTCCCGCGAGTTGGATATTCCATTTTTTCAAAGAATGACTGTATTTTTTAACGGTGAAACCATTCAAATCGAAAAGCCGCATTATAAAATGATTCATAATGGAAAAGTTGCTTCGTATCACTCAATGATTCAACAAGATGATCATATCGAACTGCAACCTCTCCCTAACACTAAAATTATTTTTAGCGATGTGTTTGCTTTTACAAACTTCGAACTACCAAAAAATACAACTGGATCTTACCAACTTCTTCGAAATGGAACATCGATTCAGTTAAATGATGAAATTTTTCAAAATGATCGTCTCGAAATCAAGTTTCAATTAGAAGATTCACGATAATCCGTTTAAGTGAAATTAAAAACATCCCAAAATGCAGTTAACATTTTGGGATGTTTGATTAATTTCGATGCATTTTGTTTATTTCTTTTCTTTTACTTGCTCAGTAACTTCTTCTACTTTTTCTTCTACTGCTTCTTTTAAAGCTTCGGCTGTTTTTGTCGTTTCTTCTTCGACATCTTCTACCTTTTCTTTGGCAATATTAACAAATTCGATTGCTTCTTCTCCTTCTGAAGAAACAGTGCCGTCGTCCATTGGGATGTTTGATTTGTCTTTCATCGATTTGATTTTATTTGTAATTTGACCTGATTGCTCTTGAATTGTTTTTGTAACTTCTTCTGTTCTTTCTTTTGCTGTAGATGCAAATTCATTCGCTTTATCTTTCGCAACAGCACCATATTCATTTGCTTTGTCTTTTGCAATACTAGTCAATTCGATACTTTTATCTTTCAATTGAGTTGCTTGTGTAGAAAAGTCATCTCGCATTTCTTTTCCTGTTTTTGGTGCTAAAAATAATGCAGTTGCCGCACCAATTACTCCTCCAACGAGTGCGCCAAAAAGGAAACTTCCTGCACCTAAGTCTTCGTTCTCATCATAAAATGTGTCTGTGTAACCTTTATGAGCATATTTACTTGGTAAAAATGTTGGTTCAGCCGTTACATTTTCAAATCTCTGGTGTTCAGCATTTTTTTCATCATAGTCTAGTTTGTTTTCAGTCATCATCTCATTCTCCTCACTTTTATTATCAATAACTTAATATCTCTGTAGGAAACCATCATTCTTTACAGTAATATTATATACCCGTTCAGAAAAAAATTAAACCCCGGGACTTACGATATCCTTTCGACAAATAAACATGAAACCCTTTTAATAAATAAACTTTTTAAAAAATAAAAAAGGACCTATCAAATGACGAAGGTTATGCAGACCTAAAAAATAAGTGAGTACCTAGGTTTAAGGTCGCAATCCCTAATCGATTTTTAATAGTCCTTTTTATTAATGTTATAAACGAACATTATTAACAAATTATGCCATATCGTCATTCGCTTGTGTTGGTTGGTTGGGATGTAATTTAAATGCCTCTAAATATTTTTGAATATCTCCCGCTCCCATAAATAAGTAGACAGCTTGATGATGCTTTTCTAATTGTGCAATCTGATCAATATCTAAATATTCGGCACCTTGTATTCTCGAGATTAACTCTTCTATTGTTAAATTTCCTTCTTGCTCTCTAGCTGATTTGAATATATCGCATACGTAAACATGATCAGCTTCCGATAAACTTTCCGCAAATTCATCTAATAATGCTGCAGTTCGGGTAAATGTATGTGGCTGAAAGATCGCAATCATTTCTTTGTCCGGATATTTTTGTTTAGCAGATTGTAATGTAGCGCGAATTTCAGTCGGATGGTGTGCATAATCGTCAATTAACACACGTCCATCACTTTCTTCAATTGAAAATCTACGTTTTACTCCGTCAAATGTCGCTAATCTCTCCTGCACAAGTTCAGCTGGAATTCCTTCATAATGACATAATGCAATGACTCCTAAAGCATTCAAGATTGCATGGTCCCCTGTAAGTGGGATCGTAAATGTAAAATAATACTCATTTCTTACAAAGACATCAAATGTAGAACCCGTAGATGCTTTTTGAATATTTTTCGCCGCAAAATCATTCGACTCTTCCATCCCGTAATAAACGACTGGAACATTTGCTTGAATTTCTTGTAAATGTGGATCATCTCCACAAGCGATTAATCCTTTTTTAACACGTAATGCCATTTCACCAAATGCATCTAGCACATCATCTAGGTCTTTAAAATAATCTGGATGATCAAAGTCAATATTTGTGATAATTGCATAGTCTGGATTATACGCTAAAAAATGCCTTTTATATTCACAAGCTTCAAATGCAAAATACTGGCCTTCTTCAACACCTTTTCCAGTACCATCACCGATTAAATATGAAGTCGGTGCGTAACCTGATATCACATGTGAAAGAAGTCCTGTCGTTGAGGTTTTCCCATGCGAGCCCGTCACAGCAATCGATACAAATTTCTCCATATATTCCCCTAAAAACTGGTGATAACGAATTACTTCTACACCTAATTCTTTCGCCTTTTCAATTTCAGGATGACTGTCGGGAAAAGCATTTCCGGCAATTACAACCATGCCTTCTTTAATATTCTCTGCACTAAATGGATAGATGGAAATTCCTCTTTCACGTAATGGATCTTCTGTAAAAAAATACTTCCCAACATCCGAACCTTGTACTTGATGTTTAGAATCATGTAAAATCTGAGCGAGTGAACTCATCCCAGACCCTTTAATTCCAGTAAAATGAAACAATGTCATATGACAACCTCCCGGGATTATCTTAATATCCCTTATCCTCATTATCTATTTCCAGTTTTCTTTATAGTTATGCTTAATTTCACTTATAAAATCGTTTCTGTTAGTTTATTTAAATCAGCTTCCGATAAATAAACATCTCGCGCTTTACTACCTTGTTGCGGTGATATAAATGATAATTCTTCTAATCGATCCATTAGTTTTGCCGCCCGATTGTAACCAATGCTAAAATTCCTTTGTAACATTGAAGTCGACGCGCTATTTTGCTGATAAATAAATTCACAAACAGCAGTAAATAATGGATCTTCCTCTTCTTCCGAAGCACTTTTTAGTAATTCATCTTGCCCAAATAAATAAGTAGGGGACGCTTCCCGCTGAACGTGTTCTATTATACGTTCAATTTCGTCATCTGTGACAAATGTCCCTTGTAAACGAATCGGTGTTGACTCGCCATTTCCTACATAAAGCATATCGCCTTTTCCGAGTAATCTTTCAGCACCGTTCATATCGATCATTGTTCGAGAATCGACTTGTGAAGATACTGAAAATGCAATTCGCGTTGGGATATTCGCTTTAATAATACCTGTTATCACATCTACAGATGGGCGCTGTGTGGCAATAATTAAATGAATTCCACACGCACGTGCTTTCTGGGTAATTCGACTAATTGAAACTTCAACATCCGCTGGAGCCATCATCATTAAATCAGCCAATTCATCAATCACAATGAGTAAATACGGCATTTTTAATGAAAATTGTCGATGGTCCGTCACTTGCTTATTGTATCGTTCAATATCTCGAACACCTGCATGAGCGAGTAATTCATAACGACGCTCCATTTCAGCAACTGCCCATTTTAATGCAGTTGTCGCAGCTTTTACATCTGTAATCACGGGGCTAATTAAATGTGGTATCCCATTGAATGGCGCTAATTCAACCATTTTCGGATCGATTAACATCATTTGCAAATCAGATGGCGATGCTTTATAGAGTAAGCTTACTAATATTGAGTTAATACAAACAGATTTACCAGAACCCGTGGCTCCTGCAATCATTCCATGCGGCATTTTACGCAAGTCTAATGTAACTGGCTCTCCAGTTAATCCTAATCCAAGAACAGCTTCTAATGGCGATTCGGACTGCTTAAAAGCTTCTGTCTGAATCACTTCTGAAATACGTACTGCTCTTGTTTTACGATTAGGAATTTCAATCCCAATCGAACTTTTTCCTGGAATCGGTGCTTCAATTCGGATATCGCGCGCTGCTAAAGTCAATTTTAAATCATCTGTTAAATTACGTACTCGACTGACTTTTGTTCCTTGTTCAACTGTCAGTTCAAAACGAGTGACAGTCGGTCCTTGGACAGCATCAACAACATTCGCTTGCACACCAAAATGGGATAAAGACTCCTCTAACTTTTCCGATTGAGACTTCAGCCAATCAGTATCTTCTATTTTGCTTTCTGGTGTCATTAAATAATCTAGTTCAGGAAAAGCATAGTGAGCAAACGGTTGCACTTCTTCCACACCTGCTTCTTGCTCAATTTCTTTGACCTCTTCTATAACTGGCTGTGATTCTGCTTGCTTTTCTTGTTCCTTCTTTTCCCTAGTTTGTTTTTGTTTCGCTTTCATTTCATCTGCGATTTCATTTGCCAGTTGACGTGCTTTTAGTTTTCTTTTATCTGACTTCAACATGAGCACATTAAAAGGAACGATCTTTTCATCGTTCGTCGTTTTTGACTCTTCTGTAAGCTTTTCTTCAGCTTGCTGATTTTGTGTAAGGACTTCACTGTTTTCAGAATGATTTTGAGTTGTTGATGCTTCTAACTCTTCATCATCTTGCTCAATTTGTTCTAGCGTCTCAATGGCTTCTACAGGACTCTCTTCGATTTCTTTTTCCGTTGGAAGCTGTTGCTCATTATCTTCTACTGGGTTTTCTTCAAGCTGTTGTTGATCACTTGATAATAATTCTCGTTCAGTTGTTTCTACAACTTGTCCTTCGAGTATCTCTTCCTCAGTAACTGAACTTTCTTCCACAAGCTCATGATAACTAGACAACTCTTCTGGCAAGATTTCAGTAGACTCTTGTTCATTGTCTGTAACGACTAACTCTTCTTGTAAAACCTCAGAATTTTGTTGCGCTTTCTCTTCTTCAGCTTGTGTATAAGGTTCTATTTTTTGCTGTGAAGTTATTCGGTTTTCCACATGTGGAAGTAAAGTTTGTTTCTCTTCTTTTTTCTCTTCAACAATTGATTGATGTTCATCTACTTTTGAATAGTCAGTACTTTCATAATTATCGACTTTTGGTTTTGTATATCCATAAATAGGTGATGGTACTTTTGATGGTGTAAAACGTTGCGCCCTTCTTTCGTTTTGAATATTCTCTAAATCTGTTTTAAGTGCTTGATTTTTTTCATTTCGATGAGAGATTTCTTCTTGGCGTAAAGGTTTTTCCTTCTTTTCGATGACGCGCTGATTTTCCCCGCCATTAAATAACCGGCCCTGGGGAGAGTCAATTACCCGCGTTTTTTCTTCTGGCCATCGTTCATTTTCATAAAGCGGCACTGGGTTAAACTCCAGTTTTGTTTCTCTCGTAACTGGTCTTTTTACCGACTCGTTCATTTCTTCGGTTTCCCCATCATCCTCCCAACCGTATATTTCTGCATCTGTAATGATTGGAAAGCGAAATGCCGGACGGCTCTCTTTATGTTCAGTAATTTTTTCTGTTTGATCATATTCTTCTTGAAACTGCTCTTCTTTAATATCTTCTTCGATTTCCTCGCCAAATAGACGATTCGTTAATTTTTTAAACCAATTCAACATAATCACTCTTTCCATGTCGATTAGTCTATTTTACCAGTTGTTGAATGCCAAAATCAAATTTTTTTTCAAAATAAGAATAACGGACCAATTGCGAAGTTTACGCTCATGCATAAATGGAACCTCAACTAGTTATATATGCGCTTTTTCACCGATTCTTTTTCACAATAAAAAAGCAAATAGAGATGAGTATCCCTACTTGCTTTTGTTTGAATATGATTATACTTTAAATGCATCGCCTACGACTGCATTGTCTTCTAATACGAGAATACCAACGTTTTCTTCAGCATTCGGTAAACCTAATTCAGATGCAGAGCAAATCATACCCGATGATGCAACACCACGTAACTCTGCGTCACGAATAATAAGTCCAGACGGCATAACTGCGCCTACTTTCGCAACCACAACCTTTTGTCCAGCGTCAACGTTTGCAGCACCACAAACGATTTGTAATTGTTCAGTTTCGACATCAACTTTACAAACACTTAGTTTATCTGCATTTGGATGTTTTTCCTTATTTACAACATGCCCAATGACAAATTTAGGCGTTAAATCAACATCTAGAACAAGATCTACACCATTTGCTTTTAGTGCAGCTTGTACACTTTCAACTAATTCTTCTGTTAGCTCCACCTGTCCGTTTTCTTCAACGTTCGCATAAGTACTTGCGTTGAACAGGTTAAATCCTACAAGATCATTTGACTTATGATCTTGGATTAACACAACATCTTCATGCTTTTCTGTTTTAACACTTTCTGGTTGATTTGTTGTTAATTGGACGAGAAATACATCGCCTACGCCTTGTTTATTATAAAATAAATTCATCTTATTCTTTTCCTTTCTTTTCTGTCACACGATTTTTCGCCATAATGAATATCGGCTCTAAATGATCGTTCTCATAAACAAATGATAATGAAGTAATAGGAACGATACCATTTGTGAAAAACTGCATCGTCATTTGTGCTAAGACATCATACCCTGTCTTATTTCGAATATCACCAATAATTAACACATCTTGATGGGGCACGGAGACAGTCATATCTCCTTCGATTTTCGATGACATGTCTTTTAAAAACGCTTCGTTTAAGATTCGACTTGCATCATATCCGTCATTATTATTAACAAAATAAAATAAATTTCCCGCTACTTCGTCTTTTTTCATTTTAGTGGACAAACTACGCACATTAAATAAGGCAACTTCTTTAATTTCTTCTGCTGTTTTCTTGAGGTCTTCCAGCATGCTTTCATCAATCAGTCTATAAGTTTCCCCTAAATCTAATGCATAATAAATTCTTGTTTCAGCTGTATGTTCTTTTGTGATAAATGCATGCCCAGCAGCAGTTTTTTCCGAGAACGATGTAGAACGGATCACCGGATATACAGTCGCTTCACTTTGAAAGCCTTTTGCTTGCTCTTTTTCCATTGCACGGAAAGTTGCAGCTATCGTATAAACAACTTCATCAATTGCTTTTTCTTGTTTTTGCTTATATTTCGATAAGATTTCTGGGAGTGATATTTCCATCCCTTTTTTTAACACTGTATGATCTAATCGTAATTTATCTGCTTCTTGATCAAAATCCCATTGAAAATGTTTAGAAGTTAAACGTTCTTTTAATATCTCTACTAATTCTTTAGACTTCATGCAATCAACTCCTCGCCTTTCACATCACACGTTCATAATATACTATTTACTTATGCAAGCTTATTCAATTGAACGAACAATTTTCATCATCGTTTCCAAATCAGAAGCGATATGTTTTTCCTTGGTTAATGTTGTCATTTTGGCACCGCCAACATTTGCAATCAACTCCACCATATCTCCTTCATTTTGAATCACTGCAACAAATCCAAATGAATTGCTCTCACTAAATTTTTCCTCATCGATAATGTTTACATCTTCATCAGCATGAAGTAAGTCATAAAACAATCGGCTATCTTTGGCCTCATTCGGATTCATAAAAAGAATGAAAGGTTGCTTCCCTTTATTTAAAACAATATTCTGTGCATCTGAAGCATCGCTTAACTTAAAGCTAGTAGGTTTATAAAGCTTCGTACCATTGACTTCTTCATTATGTTTTTTAGGTTCTTTATAAAATACTTCTTCCGCTATTTTTAAACCTTCCTCTGCTTGTTCTTCTACAGTTTTCCCACAAGCTGAGAGAAGTAGGACTGAAACGAGTAAGAATGAGATTACTTTCAACATTCGGGACATTTCAATTTCCCCCAATCTTTAAAATCTGTTATCGTTCTATCGAAAAACTCATTATAATTTCACTTAAACGAGTCAATTTCATAATTGCCTTTCATACTAGAGTATCCGAATAATGTTGATTTCCGTTACAGGCGGGCCCTTTCTAGCTTCTGAAGGCAGATGCTTAGGTCATAAGCCAACTCGATTACGTGGCAAAGATCGCCACTGCATCGATTCGTCTTATGTCCTCCGCATCTAAGCGTGCCTTCTTCAGCTTTAATCTTTTCCGCGGGCATGGCTTTAATCTCCTCGTCACTGCGTTCCTGCGGGGCTTTCAGCTCACGCTATTCCCGCAGGAGTCGCCGCCTTTCACTCCAATCAACAGAGATAACTACAAACATTATAGTGATAATTACATAACAACATTCGTCTATAAAGTGAAGTATAGTAATTATGAAATCGATTAAAACATATAACAAATTTCTCTTATTAATTAAAACTCTTGTCTTATTTTAAAGATGTTCGCCGGTAGTTGCAACCAATGCGTACTTTTAGGGAAGACTTACGTAGGTGAGTTGTTATTTTTTTCACGATAATATTTTAATTGTCCAATGAGTAAATGTAAAATATGTACAAATAGTTCGACTCTTGTAATCGAGCCCGCTGTAAACATTCCCATCGCACCTTCTTTTTGCCGAAGATCATTTTCCTTAAAGTATTGTTCAATGACTGGTCCCAATTCTTTTCCATTTTCAATCTCTCTCGCAATCTCCATTGGTAGCGGAATTTGAGCACCGCCTGCTGTTATTATATGGCCGTCAGGTAATGCAAGCGCTCCCCAGTTACAAATATATAAATTGTCTCCTAATCTTCGTACGCCACCTTCTAGACCAATCCCGATTGCCTCTGGATTTTTTCTACTCACATCTTTCGCACGATTCACAGCCCCCTGGATTGTTTCTTCATCACCAATCGGTTGTTCTGACACGCCTGAAACGGAAGCCATTTGATGAATTGACGAACTCGGCTTATATTCAAAAACTACTTTTTTCGTTGCTTCAACTTTTGCTTGATTCATCGATCCGACGATATACTTCATTTTAAACCCTCTTTTCATGATAAAACCGTCCTTCCACTTTCGAAAGGACGGCGGATGTCACACTAAAGCGTGATTAAATCATTAACCGTTTTGTTTAATTGTTTCAACTGTTGTTTTATCACATGATTGAACTAACTTCACGAGTAGCTCTTTTGCAGCAGCATAGTCGTCTGTATGAATAATCGAAGCCGCTGTATGGATATAACGTGAACAAATCCCAATAACTGCGCTTGGAATTCCTTCGTTCGCCATATGCACGCGCCCCGCATCAGTCCCGCCTGCTGAAACGAAGTATTGATAAGGGATATGATTAGATTCAGCAGTGTCTAAAATAAACTCACGCATACCACGGTGAGTAATCATTGTACGGTCCATAATACGTAGTAACGTACCTTCTCCAAGTTGACCAAACTCTTCTTTTTTACCTGATGCATCATTTGCCGGGCTTGCATCCAATGCGAAGAACAAATCTGGCTGAATCATTGTCGCAGAAGTTTGTGCCCCGCGTAGACCTACTTCTTCTAAAACGTTTGCACCGGAATATAATGTGTTTGGTAAATCCTTTCCGTGAACTTCTTTTAATAACTCAATAGATAAGCCACAACCGTAACGATTATCCCAAGATTTCGCCATAATTTTCTTTTCATTTGCCATTGGCGTAAATGGACAAACTGGGACAATTTGTTGTCCTGGGCGAATGCCAATTTTCTTAGCATCTTCTTTATTATCCGCACCAATGTCAATTAACATATTTTTAATGTCCATTGGTTTATTTCTTACTTCATCGCTTAATAAATGTGGGGGAATTGAACCAATTACACCAATCACTGGACCATTATCCGTAATGACTTCAACACGTTGTGCTAATAGGACTTGGCTCCACCAGCCGCCAAGTGGTTGAAAACGAAGCATACCGTTCTCTGTAATTGACGTCACCATAAAACCAACTTCATCCATATGACCTGCGACGAGAATTCGCGGACCATCTTCAGGACCTTTCCTTACACCAAAAATGCCACCAAGATTATCTTGAACAACTTCATCTGCATATTTTGTGAGTTCTTCACGCATATAAGCTCGAACTGCATGCTCATTTCCCGGGGCACCTGGTAGTTCTGTTAACGTTTTAAACATTTCTAAAGTCTCTTTTTTCACGAATAATTCCTCCCAAATTAAATTCTATCTTTCTTTTAGTGTAAACGATTTATCTGAAAACTTCCATCTCATTTTGGAAAGCGAAATACTTTTCTAGTTTAGATTAACAGCCATCCACTCGTTTATGTTATAATAATAGAAAGACTAAATTGGAGGTTTGCCTTATGAAATGTAAAGATTTTCTTGCGGGTATTTTAACGGGGATTGCAGCTGGAATCGTTGTTAAAGAAGTGATTGATCGTACAAGCCCATATGTTTCTGCAGACACTGTTTTAAACGGCATTAAAGACGAATTTAAAAAAGAAGGACCGATTGACGGCTCTTGGATTGTTATGAAGACTGAGCCATTTGAAAATAAGATGATTTTTATGGACGTTTACCGCGGTGGTATTTCTAGAATTATGAACGGTGAACTAGAACAATACGAATTCGCTGCTGACGCGACAACAGGCACAGTTGTTGAATTAAAGAAACGTGCTTAACAAAAACCAACAATGAATGGTAGAAACCATTCATTGTTGGTTTTTTGTTATACATTCTTTGTACGCTTGACGCTTTCAACAATATTTCTTCCTGTTTCATCCCATTTGACGAGTCGATAAACAGCATCATGATAAAAACTATACCAATAATTCCCTTTTATCCCTTCAGCCATCAACTTCTCTTTCGCCGTAATTGAATCCATTGGATAATCATCATAAGAAAGCACCCATAATGGATTACTATGCGCATGTGTTGGCATGATGTCTCCCATATGTAAAATGGTCTCATCATATTGCGTTAACTTTATGACACAATGCCCATTACTATGACCGCCTGTATGAATCATCTCAATACCTGGTAAAATTGTGATTCTTTTTTGAAAAGGCTTTACTTGATCTTGAACAGCTTCCCAATTTTGTTTCCAGTAGGTGTTTTTAGAACGAATATTAGGATTGCGCATCTCATCCCATTCAACTTGTGATGTGTAAATATCTGCGTTTGGAAAAGTAGACACTAATTGCTCGCCTTCCCACCTCGTCAACCCTGCTGCATGATCATTATGTAAATGAGTCATTAAAATCATATCAATTTCTTCTGGCTGAACCCCTAGTGTTGTTAACTCTTTAAGTACACTCGATTCATCAACGATGCCAAGATTTCGTTTCAACTTATCACTCAACTTGTCATTGCCTAGCCCAGTATCAATTAAAATATTTTTACCTTGGTAACGAATTAAAATAGGATGCGCAGCTAATTCGATTAAATTATCGTCTATCACATCATACTTTCTTGACCATAAAACCTTCGGAACAGGACCAAACATCGTGCCCCCATCTAAATAGTTCAGTCCCCCGTTTAACCAAGTTAATGTCATATCATGAAATATAAACTGGTCCATTCAAAACACCCCTTATCGTTTCTTCACTCAAAACCTGTGTTTACGAAGTGATTACACTTCATCCATTTCCTCATCACTCAACTCTCCTGTATTTTCTAACAAACGACTTCTTGCTGTGGTTTGTCCGACATCTAAAATGGTTTGTGCTGCTCTAAATTGAGTGAATTTTAACGGTGTTGACATCTTTTTAATCGAATCGAACCAATCTTCATAGGAACGTCGATCGATTAACTCTAAATCATATCCACCTAATGGATAGTCAATGTACCCATTGCGCGAAATTAGGTATTTTCGAATTGGAAATTCAATTCCCTTTTCTTTGAATAACTGCGCAATAATTTTTGTCATTCGATTTAACGAAATTAATGGATTTAACACTTTTACTTCTTGTTCTCCGATACGTTTAACCCAAAATCGATTGCTCTCATAACTAAAAACGGCTAAGTCTTCCGCTTCAACTACTGTAATACACATACACTCTACTGGAGTAAGTAAAATAATATCCAACTCAACAGGTGCTTTTTGTAATTTAATAATTGGCTCATAAAACAATAAATAACTATCCGGTAACTCTTGTAAAAATGAACGCAATAATGAGTCTCTCAAGTACTTTGGTGCAACTTGAGACTTATCCGTTAACGTAGAACTTGCCCATTTAATTTGAAAATGAAAAAGTTGATCTAAATACAATTTCCTTAACTGTTCGGGCGAATTTGGTTGATATATAATATTCGGATTAAAATCAAAACCTTCATCTTCATCCTCTACATCATTTTGCAACTCTTCTTCAGCTTCTTTTTGATTTCCTTTGAAGAAATTTAACAAGGAAGAGAGTGTACCTTTTGGCTTATACTCTTCCTCGTCTATCAAGTCATTTTCTACTGCTTCATACTTTCCATTTTCCCATTGAATCTTCATCCGGTTCCATTGATACTTTTTGAGTCGGAGAAACTGGTTAGGATAACGCGTTAAGTCATTTTCATACCTAGAAATATAATCTAGTAACTTGACGAGTTGTGCCATATTTCATCAACTCCATTCTGCTAATCGAAAATCTAAACTACTCATGGCAAGATCAGAATAATTAGACACGCCCTTCTTTATTTAAGAGCGGAATTTTTGTCGCAAATGCATCTTGTATCTTCTTCGTGAGTGCACCTCTTAAGCCGTCATCAATTATCTTATCATCTACTCGAGCAATCGGCATTACTTCTGCCGTAGTGGATGTATAAAACATTTCATCCATCTCGAAAGCTTCTTCTAATGTAAATGGTTTTTCTTCAACTGGAATATTTAATTCGTCACAAATTTGAAGAACAACTTGACGTGTAATTCCTTCTAATATTAAATTTGTCACAGGATGTGTCCTAACGATTCCATCTTTAATGCCAAACATATTCGTTGAAGAACCTTCAGTGACAGTTCCATCGCGGTGAAGAATTGCTTCTTCATAACCACCAGCTTTCGCTTCTTCTTTCGCTAATACGCTTCCTAGTAAGTTTAAACTTTTAATATCACAGCGTAGCCAGCGAATATCTTCAACTGATTTGACCGCAACTCCTTTTTCCATAGCGGCTAGCGGGCGTTCACCTGTCATTGTATAAGCTGTTAAAATCGCCGGTACTGTTGGCGTTGGGAAATGATGTTGCCTCGGTGAAGCCCCACGTGTTACTTGCATATAAATATGTCCATTCACCAATTCATTGTCTACGATCAACCTACGCGCAATTCCCATAACTCCAGCTCTGTCATAAGGAATTGTTAATTGAATTTTTTCTGCGCTTGCAAACAATCGTTCAATATGCTCATCAGCTGTAAATAATTCACCATCGTACACTTTAATGACCTCATACACACCGTCACCAAAATAATAACCACGATCGTCAATTGAAATCTTCACTTCATCTTGCTTCGTAAATTGACCATCAATAAAATATAAAGACATATCCATTTCCCCCTACATTTTTTATAAAAGACAATTTTCTTATTTTATATACCTTCTTTATTTTCGCATGATTTCTATTGAAAAGAAAGAGTTTGTCAGATTTATTTTTGTTTACATTGAATTTTCTCAAAAATTTTACTATAATAAGATAAGGTCTAGTTCATTCTGACTTTATTTTGGCATATACTTTGCGCAGAAAGGAAGTGCGGCGCTCACAAATTTCAACATGTACTAAACAATTCATTAGTCTCATGGTTTTCGTTTTGGAAATAAGATGATTAAAGGAGAGGTTTTACAGTTGAAAAACACTACTGAACGCATGCTTACTCGTATTAAAGATGTTTATATGTATATTCTTGACAATGGGACAGTTACGACTCAAAATGTAGTCGAAGAATTTGATATTACACCTCGTACTGCGCAAAGAGATTTAAATGTACTGGAATACAATGAACTTGTTACAAGTCCTGTACGCGGAAAATGGACAACAACCTCTAAGGGAGTCGTTTCGTAATATTAATTCGTTTCGACAGTCTTTAATGATTTTTCATAAAAACCAGGCAGAATCTTATCCCTAAGATTCTGCCTGGTTTACTTCTATATCTTCAGTTAATCTTCCACAAGATCTTCTAATAACTGAAGTTCTTCTTCTGTCAATTCACGGTAACTACCAAGTGGGATTGACTCGTCTAATTGTAATGGCCCCATCGATAACCTTTTTAAATAGACAACTTTCTTTCCAACAGCTTCAAACATTCTTTTTACTTGATGGAACTTCCCTTCCGTAATGGTTAGTTCGATTTCAGATAATGCATCTGATTTTAAAACTTTCAACTTCCCTGGTTTTGTTTCGTACCCATCGTCTAATGTGACTCCTGCTGAAAAAGCTTTCACGTCTTCTTCAGTGACAACTCCTTCAACATGCGCGTAATACGTTTTCGGCACATTTTTCCTCGGTGCTAATAAATTATGTGCAAGCTTCCCGTTATTTGAAATGAGTAGAAAACCTTCTGTATTTTTATCTAATCGACCGACTGGGAATGGTTTAAAATGGCGATGCTTATCACTTAATAAGTCAATCACTGTTTTTTCTCTTAAATCTTCTGTCGCTGATAGTACACCTTGTTTCTTATTCATCATGAGGTAAATAAATTCACGATAAACGACCGTTTCACCTAAACAAGTAATCTGGTCATTCTCTGGATTTACGTGAACGTTCGACTTTTTAATGACTTGGTCATTCACACGAACGGCACCATTTTTCAGTAATTGCCGCACTTCTTTTCTCGTACCGAATCCCATGTTTGCTAATAATTTATCTATACGCACAGTATTCCTCCTAAAAACCAAACCTTTTCGTTATTCTTTTCAATCTGTCTCCAAAGAGTTTTTGCGTTAATCCTGTTTTCAATGATAAATAACCATAAACGATGACGCCAACACTCGCACAAATAAAAACATAAAGAAGCGCAAGCATTTTTCCATCGACTGGCTTCATCAACGTTAACCCTTTTAATGTAAAGAAGACGGCAATAAACATGATGAGGTTTAATATGCCAATGAGTACAAACCTTCTAAATACAATAGACGATTTATAATCTAATGTCTTTTTAATGATATAAACATTCAGCCCGACTGCGACTATATAACCAATCGTCGTTGCCAAGATTGCCCCATTTGTTTCAAATAATTTAATAAGCGGAATGTTAATCGCTAATTTTAGTAACAAGCCTAATAAACTCGTGAATACAATCCATTTATGGCGGTCAATTCCTTGTAAAATTGCCGCAGTCACTGTATATAGCCCGAATAAGATCGCAACCGGGGCATAGTTCGCTAAAATCGATGCACCCACGTCACTTTTACTATATAAGAGCTGATACAATTCATTCGACAATACTGAAATACCGATCACCATTGGGACAGTTAAATACATCATAATTTGATAGGTTTGATCGAGTGAGCGTGAAATTCCAACTTGATCTTTCTTCGCATAATAACCTGTAATAACAGGAATTAATGCCATTGAAAAACCAGTTGCTACCATCACCGGAATCATGACGAATTTATGCGTTAGAAAGTTTAACATTCCTAAATACGTATGACTCACTGCTGATAAACCAATTGACTTCATCGCTTTGTTAAACGTCAACATATCAACCAATTGATAAAGCGGATTAATAAGTCCGACTAAAACAAATGGTATAATATACGTGATAATCTCCATTACCATTTCTTTAACAGGAACATCGCCTGCTTGTGGACTATTTTTTAAATACTGATCAAACTCCGGTTTATATCTTCTCCAGTACCAATATAAAACACCTAAACTTGCGAGCGCGCCGATTGTTGCTGCAAATACCGCAAAGTTAATGGCAATTGTTGGCGATTCGTTTAAAAAATTCACAACGATAAATGCACCAGCTAACACGACAATAATTCGAACAATTTGTTCAATCAATTGCGAAACAGCTGTTGGTTCCATTTTATTATACCCTTGTAAAAAGCCGCGGATCACACTCATCATTGGAACAACAATTAATGCAAAACTCACCCATCGAATAACATCAGCAATTTCTGTCACTGTAAAGGTTTGCTCATCATTCGCAATCACAATACGGGCAATGGGTTCTGCTAAGAAAAACAATATTAAAAACGAAGCGATCCCCGTGAGGACCATAATGCCCATACTACCCTTCAATATTTTCCGCCCAGTTGCATAATCCCCTAATGCATTATATTTGGATACAAATTTCGAAATCGCAAGCGGTGCCCCCGAAATCGCAATTGATAGCGCAATATTATAAGGAATGTAACCATACTGGTAAAGTGCAATATTCTCTTCACCAACAATTGCATAAAAAGGAATCACGTATAACAATCCAAGTGCCTTTGATAAAAACAATCCAATCGTTAAAATCGCAGTCCCTTTAATAAGTTTTGACGACATAATTCTACCATCCATTCTGTAAAATCTATCTAATAGTTTACCCTTGCTTACAACATTTCACAATCATTAGCACAAATAATGTATAATGATTACGAAAAGCTGAAGGAGGCGTTCAGATGCGACAGGCATAAAACAAGACAACGAAGTGGCGATTTTGCCACGTAGTTGAATTGACTTATGACCCAAGCATCTGCCTCCTGAAGCTGGACATCACGAAAAGCTGAAACGCCTCGAAAGACGCGACAAGCGCTGGAAGACTTGAAATAAAGGCGCTCTTTGCCTTTATCTTCAAGACTGAAGCGACTCGAGCGACTAGGCGTTGAAGCTGGACATCACGAAAAGCTGAAGGAGGCGTTTAGATGCGACAGGCATAAGACAAGGCAACGAAGTGGCGATTTTTGCCACGTAGTTGAATTGACTTATGACCCAAGCATCTGCCTCCTGAAGCTGGACATCACGAAAAGCTGAAACGCCCAAACAATCATTTTTCTACGAAAGTGTGGTTTATAAATATGTATGATGTAATTATTATTGGCGCTGGTCCATCTGGATTGATGGCTTCCATTGCTGCTGCAGAAAACGGACATAAAGTACTTGTCCTTGAAAAAGGAAGAAGACCTGGAAACAAACTTGCCATTTCGGGTGGTGGACGTTGTAACGTAACAAATCGTCTTCCACAAGAAGAAATCATCAAAAACATTCCAGGTAACGGACGCTTCCTATATGGCCCATTCTCAGTCTTTAACAACGAAGACATTATCCACTTTTTTGAAAACCTTGGTGTCCCCCTCAAAGAAGAGGACCACGGAAGGATGTTTCCGGTTTCAAATAAAGCCCAAGATGTTGTAAGTACACTCTTAAATGAAATGAAAAGACTTCATGTTGAATTGAAATTAGAAACAAAAGTCGCAAAGTTATTGATGGATGATGAAAAAATATTAGGCGTCCGACTGACGACTGGCGAAGAAATTCTTGCACATGCAGTCGTTCTAGCTGTCGGTGGAAAAGCAGTTCCTCAAACAGGCAGTACTGGGGATGGATATCCTTGGGCAGAACGCGCAGGACATACGATTACAACTTTGTATCCAACTGAAGTTCCATTATTATCTAACGAGTCATTTATCCGCAGTAAAGAACTGCAAGGACTTGCCTTACGCGATGTCGCTGTATCTGTATTAAATGCAAGAGGAAAAAATTTAGTGACCCATACAATGGATATGCTATTCACCCATTTTGGTTTAAGTGGACCGGCAATTTTACGTTGTAGTCAGTTTGTTGTAAAAGAACAAATGAAAAATAAAAATCAACCGGTTACTATAAAAATCGATACCCTTCCTTTACAAAATGAAGAAGAAGTTTTTCAACAACTCAATGCAACTGTCAAAGAAGGAGCGAGAAAACAAGTGAATAATTCGCTAAAACAAATCGCACCTGAAAGATGGCTAAACTTCTTACTCGAACGTGCAAATATTGCGCCAACGGATACAGGTGCATCTTTATCTACAGAAAAACTGCGTACTCTCGCCCAATTGCTGAAAGCATTCACGATGGCAGTAAATGGGACACAGCCAATCGAGAAAGCTTTTGTAACAGGTGGCGGCGTCTCCACAAAAGAAATCGTCCCTAAAACAATGGCTTCTAAAAAGAAAAACGGTCTGTATTTCTGCGGAGAAATTATCGATATTCATGGCTATACAGGTGGCTATAACATTACATCTGCTCTTGTTACCGGAAGAATTGCTGGAATGAATGCTGGAAAACACGCACAGACAATTTCCTACACTTAAGTAAGGCAGCTAAATAGCAAATCGTCTTTTCCTTCATTTTAGATTGATTGATCTAAAATGATCGGAAAAGACGATTTATAGAAACAGCTTTCAGATACTTCCTTATGTAATACTTCACCATTTGAAATCATTTTAAAACTTATCTAATTACACTGATATCTCCCCTTCATTTTGAAGATGACAAGCAGCGTAATGACCTTCTCTTATTTCTCTAAATTCTGGCTCAACTTTAGCGCAGACATCCATCACTTTCGGACAACGTGTTCTAAATCGGCAACCAGACGGTAAATCAATCGGGCTCGGAACATCGCCTTTTAAAATAATCTGTTCTCTTGCTCGCTCTAACCTTGGATTTGGTAATGGAATAGCCGATAATAATGCCTCTGTATATGGATGTAAAGGATTTTCATACAATTCTTCACTATCTGCAACCTCAACAATTTTCCCTAAATACATTACCATAATCCGATCACTAATATATTTCACCATAGATAAGTCATGCGCTATAAATAAATAAGTTAAGTCCTGTTCTTTTTGGAGTTCAATTAAAATATTTACGATTTGAGCTTGAATGGATACATCTAATGCAGCAATTGGTTCATCCGCCACAATAAATTCAGGCTTAACAGCTAATGCTCTTGCGATTCCGACACGTTGTCTTTGCCCACCACTAAATTCATGTGGATAACGATGCATATGCTTTTCGTTTAAACCTACAAGCTCAAGTAATCTTCTTACTTCTTGTTCTTTTTCTTTTTTAGATAATTTTGGTTGATGAATGACAAGCCCTTCACTAATTACTTCCATTACAGTCATTCTTGGATTTAAAGAAGAGTAAGGATCTTGGAATATCATTTGAATTTTCTTTCTGTACTCAAATTCCTTTTCCTTTGTCGGCAACTTATGTAAATTTTGTCCTTCGTATACAATCTCACCATCCGTTAAATCATATAATTGTGTAATGAGGCGTCCAACTGTCGATTTACCGCAACCTGATTCTCCAACTAAGCCCAATGTTTCTCCTCTTTTTATAGAAAAACTAATCCCATCTACCGCCTTTAAAAATGTATCATTGCTAACCGGAAAATACTTCTTTAAATTATTTACTTCAATTAGCGGGTTATTTGTCATCTTGTCATACTCCTTTCTTTTAACTCTTTCAACTGCTCAGGGGCCCGTTTATCTTGAAGCCAACAAGAAACAGAATGCGTCGAGTTGAGTTCTGTAGGTAAGGGATTGTACTGTTGACAAACCTCCATCGCATATGGGCAACGCTCTACAAAAGCACATCCTTTTTTCAATAAAGCTAAGTCAGGCGGAGAACCTGCAATAGGAAGCAGCGGAATCGAACGATCTGCATCTAAGTTTGGCATTGCATTGAGCAAACCTTGTGTATAAGGATGTTCTGATTCATAAAATATTTCATTCAATGATCCTTGTTCAACAATCTCTCCTGCATACATCACCGCGATTCTATCCGCCATATTCGCTACAACACCCAAATCATGAGTAATTAAAATAATTGCTGTATCCATCTTTTCTTGTAATTTTTTCATTAATTGTAAAATTTGCGCTTGAATGGTCACATCAAGTGCAGTCGTTGGCTCATCCGCAATTAACATTTTAGGATTACAAGCAAGCGCCATCGCAATGACGACTCTCTGACGCATTCCGCCCGAAAATTGGTGAGGATATGCATCTAGACGCTCTTTAGCATTTGGAATACCGACAAGCGTAAGCATTTCTATTGCCCGGTTCTTCGCTTCTTGCTTTGATAGCTTCTCGTGCTTTAAAACACCTTCCATAATTTGTTTTCCTATTTTCATTGTTGGATTAAGCGTCGTCATAGGATCTTGGAATACCATCGCAATTTCAGAGCCACGTATCTTTTGGATTTGGCTATTCGACATTTTTAAAATATCGTTTTCTTTATAAGAGATTTCTCCACTACCAATTAAAGTACTATGAGTAGGCAATAAACGCATAATTGACTTAGCAGTGACAGATTTACCTGAACCCGATTCCCCTACAATTGCTAATGTTTCCCCTTTTTTTAATTTGAAACTGACATTTCGTACCGCTTTTACATGTTGATCTTTCATTTTAAAAGAAACACTTAAATTATTTACATCTAAAATTACATCACCCAATTTTTTCACCTACTCAATTTCTCATTTTTGGATCTAGTGCATCCCTTAATCCGTCCGCTAATAAGTTAAACGAAATCATGACTAAACTTATAATCACTGCGGGATAGATTAATTTATAAGGGAAATTTCTCATTGTTTTATAACCATCTTCTATTAACACCCCTAAAGAGGCTAATGGTGGTTGTAACCCTAAACCAATAAAGCTTAGAAATGCTTCAAAAAAGATTGCAGTCGGGATTGTAAACATGACAGTAACAATAATAGGTCCCATAGAATTTGGCAGTAAATGTTTAAATATAATTCTAGTATTTGAAGCCCCTAACGTTTTTGCTGCTAATATGAAATCTTGCCCTTTTAATTTTAACGTTTGTCCGCGAACGACTCGTGCCATACCAACCCATCCAGTAATAACCATCGCTAAAATAATCGACGTAACACCAGGCTCTAAAATTAAAATAAATAAAATAATAATAATTAAATTTGGAATCCCTACAAGAATCTCAATAATACGCTGCATCACGCTATCTAGACGTCCACCATAAAATGCAGAAACACCGCCGTAGACAATCCCTATTATTAAGTCGAGCGCCGCCGCAACCACAGCAATAAATAGCGATATTTGGACTCCCTTCCAAACTCTCGTCCATAAATCTCGGCCAAACTCATCTGTACCAAACCAATAATTTTCTTCTATTCCACGAGCTTCATACACATCATTTCCTTTAACATCTTGTCCGTTAAATCCTAGCCATTCCAAACCCTCTATCTTTGGAGGTAAATGCGTATGCGCTAAGTTTTGTGCTTTATATGTATGATCATTCATCGAAGGACCAATTAATGCCAAAAGAGACAGCATAACTAAAATGATTATAGATAAAACAGCCCCTTTATTTTTCATTAACCGCTGCATTGCTTCCTTCCAGAATGAAACAGGTGGACTCATATCAATTCGCTCAGCGTCTTGGTCTCTGTTCAAAGGAGTAAATAAATCATCGCTAATTTGTTGTCTAGTTTCCTCTTTATGCTCTTTTATCATATTATCCCTCCTTGGAAAGATCGATTCTCGGATCTAAAAACATATATAAAACATCGACAATGAAAACTATGAAAATAAATAAAGCACTGTAAAATAAGGTGATGCCCATAATCACGCTATAGTCCAATACTAAAATAGATAAAGTAAACTGCTCGCCTAAACCGGGTACACCAAATATTTTTTCAATCACAAGCGTTCCTGTAATAATTGAAACTGCTAAAGGCCCTAACATTGTAACTACTGGAATCAAAGCATTTCTGATAACATGCTTCACAGTTATTGTTGACTCCTTTAACCCTTTTGCTCTAGCTGTCACAACATATTCTTGGCCAAGTACTTCTAACATCTCACTTCGTATAAACCTGGCCACTGTTGCAATAACAGCTACTGATAATGCAAACGAAGGAAGTATAGTACTCGCATAACTTTCCCATAAGGCAACCGGCAACCATTGTAATTTCACACCGACAACATATTGTAGTAATGCTGCAAATACGAATGACGGAATAGACATACCAAGCACCGCAATCGTAACAGCTACGTAATCCACTACGGTATTATGGCGAAGTGCAGAAATAATTCCTAGTAATAAACCGATGATTGTACCAAAGACCATTGCTTGCATTCCAATCATGACTGAAGGACCGATTCTATCTTTAATCATACTAATCACTGTACGACCTTCAAATTGAAACGAATACCCTAGATCTCCTTGCAACAATCCGCCTAAATACTTCATATACTGGATTGCTAACGGCTTATCAAAACCATATTTAGCATCTAAAACAATACGTTGCTTTTCTGTTAATTTTTCGGGATTTGAATAAGGCGTCCCTGGTATAATTTTCATTAAAAAGAACGTAATGGATGCGACAATAAAGAGCGTCACAATCATTAATAATATCCGCTTCAAAATATATTTTTTCATAGTTGCACCTCTCTTAAAAAGGAAAAAGCGAAGTAGCCAATAAAGAGCTATTCGCTTTTCCTCTAATTATGAAGTTTAGTTATTTAATATCTGCCCACTTATAAGAAAAATCTGCTCCAGATGGATGACGTATTAAATCTACAACTCTTGGATTTTGGAGAACAGATGCACCACGTTGATACAATGGCGCTATTGCTGCATCTTCTTCTAAAAGAACTGCTTCAATTTCTAATAATAATTCAAAACGTTTACTTAAATCTGTTTCAGTACGTGCTTCTTCTACTAATTCGTCAATTTTTGAATTTTGATAGTCCATACGGTTTGCAGAGCTACCATCGACCCACATATCTAAATACGTCATCGGATCACTGTAGTCTGGTCCCCATGTAGATAATGAAATATCGTATTCAATCGCTTTTTCAATTTCTAGTCTTTGCGCAAATGGAACCGATTTCAATTCAAGTTGGAAACCTGGTAATGCTTCTTCTAATTCAGCTTGTAAATACTCTCCAACTTTTTTCATTTCCTCTGTATCTGCCATATTGATAGATACTGTTAATTCATCGAATCCTATGTCAGATTTTGCTTTTTCCCAAACTTCTGTTGCTTCATCTTTTGTTCCTTTATTGAAATCTCCATTTAACTCTCTGTAGTCCGTACCTTCTGGAGAGTCATAATATCCTTCTGCTACTGCACCATAAAGAGGCGCTGAACCATCTTTTAAAATAACATCTGTTAAACCATCACGATTAATCGCCATGGAAATAGCACGGCGTACTTCAGCATGTTGTAAATATTCATGGTTATGGTTAAATCTTAAAAATGTAGTGCCACCTAGTTTATCTTGTGTAAAATCTTCATCATCCATATATTGATCTACTAATGATGTTGTTAATGTAACGCGGTCTACTTTATCTGTTTCATATAGATTTGCAGCTGACGATGGTTCTTTAATGACTACGACTGAAATCTCATCTAAATTGACTGCGTCTTTATCCCAGTAATTTTCATTCTTTTCAAACTTCCATCCTTGTTCTTGAGTCCAATCTGTCAGTTTAAAAGGACCATTTGCTAAGATATTATCTGCATTTAACGCATACTGATCGCCTTTTTCTTCAACAAATGATTCTTTTTGTGGTAAGAAAGTTGGAAATGACATAAGCGTTACAAAAAGTGGTGTAGGCGCTTCCAATGTAATTTCTAATTCCTTCTCACTAATCGCTTTAATTCCTAGCTCATCTACTGACATCTCTTCTTCCATAATTGCTTCCGCATTTTTAATTCCCGCTGTAACGAGCATATAGTTATATGCACCTTGTTCAGCCATTACACGCTTCCATGCATACTCAAAGTCTTCAGCAGTTACGGGTTCTCCATTACTCCATTCAGCATCTTTTAAAATAAATGTATGTACGGTTTCATCGTCATTTACATTATGTTCTTCCGCTAATGCGAGCTCCGGATTGTTTTCCTGATCTAATCGGTACAGTCCTTCTGTCGTGTTATAAAGTACGTCAAATGCAACTGCGTCATGAGCTTTCGTTGAATCTAATGTCGGAATATCTGACGAAGTTGTTAATCTTAATACTTTTTTCCCCTCTTCAGAGTCATCATTCTTTGGTGTTTCACTTCCACTATCCGAACTAAAGTTACAACCTGTTAAAATTAAAACTAAAGATAAAAATAACATCATAAAAATCTTATTCGTTTTTTTCATTTCGTTCCTCCTTGTTTTCTTTTTTTTTATTATTTATAATTGTAATTGATTTCTTATCTGAATTCAACGGTTTTTGGAAATATTCTGGATTTTTAAAAAAATATACTTGGAGATGATATTTGTGAATTATAAACTACTTTTCTATAGTTTTATTTGTTATTCTACGATTTTTCTTATCTTTTATTTTTCATTTTCTAATCTAGTACTCTCTTTCTTAAACATTTCATTTTTATTTAGTACTCTTTTATTATTATTATTACTTTCTCTATTTCTATGGCAAGAGAAATTCTTAGCTAATAGCATTTATTTCTTGAAAAACTTCTTTAATAGAGTCATTAAAAAAGAAGAAGCCATTATACATTTCTCTGGTGAACAAAAAACAGTTGCTACTTATGAAAGAAAGATTCCTTTTTTAACTCAAAGCTTATTCATTATTGTTCCGATATTCTTTCTATCTATTTCCTTTTCGTTTTTTTTATAAATACTTAGATGATCATACTTTTACATTTTAAAAAGTGGTTTTAGATTTATTCTAAAACCACTTTTCTTTATCTTTTATTACAATTTATGGTGCTACGATATTTACGAGTCTACCTGGAATTCCAATAATTTTCTTAATTTCTTTCCCATCTAAAAACTCTTGAACTTTTTCATCTGCTAAAGCAATTTCTTCAAGTTCTTCTTTTGTACTGTCCTTTGCGACTTCGATTCGCGCACGGACTTTACCATTAATTTGAACGGCAATTTCAATTGCGTCATCTGCTAATTTTGACTCATCATATGTTGGCCATTCTTCATACGTAATTGTATCTGTATAGCCAAATTTCTCCCATAACTCTTCCGCAATATGTGGCACTACTGGAGAAATTAACTTCACAAATCCTTCTGCGTAGGCAGTTGGTAGACGGTCTACTTTATAACATTCGTTAACAAAGACCATCATTTGAGAAATCGCCGTGTTATTGCGCATTGCTTCAAAGTCTTCCGTTACTTTTTGAACCGTTTGGTGATACACTTTCTCAAGTTCGCCGCCTGCGTCACCGTTAATTTTCGCGCTTAAGGTACCGTCTTCTTGATTAACGAATAAACGCCAAATTCGGTCTAGGAAACGTCTCGCACCATCAAGGCCATTCGTTGACCAAGCTTTAGATGCTTCAAGTGGTCCCATAAACATTTCATAAAGTCGTAATGTATCTGCACCATGTGAATGAACGATATCGTCTGGATTAATGACATTACCGATTGATTTAGACATTTTTTCGTTACCTTCACCGAGAATCATTCCCTGGTTAAACAACTTTTGGAATGGCTCTTTCGTTTCAACAACACCGATATCATATAAAACTTTATGCCAGAAACGTGCGTATAATAAGTGAAGCACTGCATGCTCAGCACCGCCGACATAAATATCAACTGGCAACCAACGTTTCGCAAGTTCTGGATCGATAATCATTTCATCGTTATTCGGGTCGATATAACGTAGGTAATACCAGCAGCTTCCAGCCCATTGCGGCATCGTGTTTGTTTCACGACGGCCTTTCATCCCTGTTTCCGGATCGACTACATTGACCCACCCTTCAATATTTGCAAGTGGTGATTCACCTGTTCCACTTGGTTTAATATCCGTTGTTTTTGGAAGTTCAAGCGGTAATTCAGATTCATCTAATGTTGTCATCGTGCCGTCTTCCCAATGGATCACTGGAATAGGCTCACCCCAATAACGTTGTCTTGAGAATAACCAGTCGCGTAAACGATACGTAACTTTCTTTTCACCTTTTCCTTTTTCTACAAACCAAGCAATTGCTTTTTCAATCGCTTCTTCCGTACGAAGGCTATTTAAGAAGTCTGAATTAACATGTGGACCATCTCCAACATACGCTTCTGTTGAAACATCTCCACCTTCAACAACTTCTACAATTGGCAATTCAAATTTCGTCGCAAATTCAAAGTCACGCTCATCATGTGCAGGAACCGCCATAATTGCACCTGTTCCATAAGAAACGAGTACATAGTCTGCAATCCAAATCGGCATTTTCTCGCCGCTCGCTGGGTTCATCGCGTAAGCTCCTGTGAAGACCCCTGTTTTTTCATCAGCTAAATCTGTACGCTCTAAGTCACTCTTCAATTTCACTTCGTTTAAATAAGCTTCGACTGCTTCTTTTTGTGCTTCTGTCGTAATTTCTGCAACAAGTTTATGTTCAGGTGCTAACACTGCATACGTTGCACCAAAAATCGTATCTGGGCGTGTTGTAAATGCCTTAAATGTTTTACCTGTACCTTCAATTTCAAACGTTAACTCTGCACCTTCAGAACGACCAATCCAGTTACGCTGCATATCTTTTAAGCTTTCAGGCCAGTCAATATCCTCTAAATCTTCAAGTAAACGATCCGCATACTCTGTAATGCGCAGCACCCATTGACGCATTGGACGACGCTCTACGGGATGTCCCCCGCGTTCTGATAAACCATCGATAATCTCTTCATTCGCAAGAACTGTACCAAGTGCTGGACACCAGTTTACGTCGACTTCATCTACGTATGCCAATCCTTTTTTATACAATTGGATAAAAATCCACTGTGTCCATTTATAATAAGATGGATCGGTTGTATTAATTTCACGGTCCCAGTCATATGAAAAACCTAAATCTTTCATTTGACGTTTAAAAACAGCGATATTTTCTTCTGTAAATTCAGCTGGGTCATTCCCGGTATCAAGTGCATATTGTTCAGCTGGTAAACCAAAAGCATCCCACCCCATTGGATGAAGAACATTATACCCCTGCTTACGTTTAAATGAACTTAAAATATCCGTTGCAATATAGCCAAGTGGGTGTCCAACGTGAAGTCCAGCCCCTGATGGATAAGGGAACATATCCAATGCGTAAAATTTAGGTTTCGAAGGATCATTCACCGTTTTAAATGTTTTATTTTCTTCCCAGTATTGTTGCCATTTCTTTTCAATTTGACCATGATTGTAAGTCATTTTTAAATTCCTCCTTAAAATAAAAAAACTCGCCCCTTAATAAAATAAGGGACGAGATTTATATACGAATTCCCGCGGTACCACCCAAATTGACGATTTTATTCGTCCAACTTGTCTCCTTAACGCGGATTACGGCATAAGCTACTGTTTTCACTTACGCATGCTCATAGGCGAGTTCGTCTATTCGTTCACTATCAGCTTTCACCAAACGCTGACTCTCTGGAAGTGAGGGGTACAGATTACTATTCCTCTTCAAAGCAAAGTCTATTTGCTCTCATCTTACCCGAATAAACGAAATTTAACAACTATAATTGCATATTTTCGACAATATTTTCCGTAATTAACGTTGCTTCTGTTGAATTAACGACATCTTCTACAGTAAAACCTTCGAAAACTTCTTTGAGAACAAGCCCCTGATCTGTTACTTCAATTAAGGCTCTTTCCGTAATGATTTTATCCACGACTTCTTTTCCTGTTAGTGGTAGATCACACTCTTTCTTAATTTTCGCAGAACCATCTCTTGCGACGTGATCCATAATAACGATAATTTTCTTCGCACCATGAACGAGATCCATTGCACCACCCATTCCTTTAATCATTTTCCCAGGAATCATCCAATTCGCCAAATCACCTGTTTCGGAAACTTCCATTCCGCCTAAAATTGCGACGTCAATATGTCCACCACGAATCATCCCGAAAGATTCTGCACTCGTAAAAAAAGCTGAACCTGGAATTGTTGTAATTGTTTCTTTTCCAGCATTAATAAGATCTGGATCGACACTTTCTTTCGTTGGATACGGTCCGATTCCTAACAAACCGTTTTCAGATTGCAAGACAACTGTTTTATCATCTGCTATATAATTTGCAACAAGCGTTGGCATGCCGATTCCAAGATTGACATAGTCACCATTTGCAATTTCTTTTTCCGCTCTTTTTGCAATTCGTTCCCTGAAATTTATTTTCCCCATTTTTCCATTCCCCTTCTCTAGCTTATTGTGTTGTTAAACGTTCAATTCGTTTTTCTGCTTCTGCTTGTAAAAGTCCTTGTACGTAAATATTTGGAGTATGGATCATTGCTGGATCTAAATCGCCTGTTTCGACGATTTCTTCTACTTCAGCAAGTGTGACTTTTCCTGCCGCTGCCATCATTGGATTGAAGTTTTGTGCCGTTTTATTGTAAATTAAATTCCCAAATCGATCAGCAGTTTGTGCTTTGACTAATGAAAAATCAGCATGTAGTGCTTCTTCTAGTACATACTCCTTTCCATTAAATGCCCGTATTTCCTTTCCTTCTGCAACAGTCGTTCCAACACCAGCTGGCGTATAAAATGCCGGAATCCCTGCGCCCCCTGCACGGATTTTCTCCGCCAATGTTCCTTGTGGCGTTAACTCCACTTCAATTTCTCCGGACAGTACTTGACGTTCAAACTCTTTATTTTCACCAACGTATGAACCAATCATCTTTTTAATTTGCTTTTTCTTTAATAATAAACCGAGCCCCCACTCGTCAATTCCACAGTTATTTGAAATAACCGTGAGATCTTTTACTTCTTTTTCAACAAGCGCTAAAATAAGTTGCTCTGGAATTCCTACAAGTCCAAAGCCTCCAACCATTAGCGTCGCACCATCATTGATATTGGCAACCGCTTCTTTTGCTGAACTATAAATCGGTTTCATCCATACATCCCCCTTTTAATTGAATAACCTTGCTCCATCCATTAAATCAAAATTCTCTAAATTTTTCAATTAAAAATTAAATACCTGAGTAAATTTCATAATTGCTTCAATCACTTTAAATCCTGAACAATGTTGATTTTCGTTCCAGACGGACACTTCCGAGGGCATGGCTTTAATCTCGGGCCAACATGAAGTTGGTCATGAGTCGTTGCCGCAGGACGCGGCGAACCTAGACTGCCCTGCCTTTCTTAACTTGCGGGGCTTTTCAGCTCACGCTATTCCCGCAGGAGTTGCCGCCTTCCACTACAATCAACGAAGATACTTTCTTTTAAACATGAACTTTATACAGAATCTTCATTATCGTTACCAGAAAGTGCTATTATGTATCAATCCACTTCATTATTTTGACACACTACATGCTTTCATCAAAGATATCAGTACATAACTTATGAAATCTATGTTAATTTAGAAAAATAAAGAAAAACACTACGGAGGTTTTAAAAAAATGGACACACCCCTGACGATACTGCCATTAGAACGAGAGGACCTATACTTTATTCACAAGCTTCAAAACAACCCTGAGATTATGGCTTTTTGGTTTGATGAGCCTTATCACTCAATTGAAAAACTACAAGACTTATACGACCAACAAATTCATGGTCAACATGAACGTCGTTTTGTCGTTAAACATGACGACAACTTAGTTGGCATTGTTGAGCTAATGTATATTAATCACCTACATCGACATACTGAATTTCAAATTATTATCGATCCGGCTTACCAAGGAAAAGGATTTGCTGTACCTGCCACACAACTCGCTCTGGATTACGCTTTCCGTGTATTAAACATGCATAAAGTTTACTTATTCGTCGACACGACAAACGAAGCAGCGATTCACATTTATAAAAAAGTTGGCTTTTCAATGGAAGCAACTTTAAAAGAAGCGTTTTTTGTTGAAGGTAATTATCATGACACATTCATCATGTCGATGTTTCAAAGAGATTATTTAAACGAGTAACCTTTCTATCAATTAACACAAAGTCTTTTTTTAAAAAACATGGTATAATTTTAGGAAGAGGAGTGAACATATTGAACAATTTAAATTTCCCTTTTCCAACAGAAGGAAAACGGTATTATACATGGTCAAGACATTTGAAAGATGAATTTGGATTTAAAGTATTTAAAGTGGCGCTTGACGCTGGCTTTGACTGTCCGAACCGCGATGGTACAGTAGCTTACGGGGGGTGCACGTTCTGTAGCGTAGCAGGCTCCGGCGATTTTGCAGGTGACCGAGTCGATCCGATTGATGTACAGTTTGCTGAAATAAAAGAAAGAATGCAGCGTAAATGGAAAGACGGGAAACCGATGGCTTATTTCCAAGCGTATACAAATACACATGCACCTTTACCTGTTTTAAAAGAGAAGTTTGAAGCAGCACTTGCACAGGAAGGTGTAGTTGGTATTTCAATTGCTACACGTCCTGATTGTTTACCAGATGATGTCGTTGAGTATTTAGCTGAATTAAACGAACGTACTTATCTATGGGTGGAACTTGGATTACAAACGGTGCATGAACAAACTGCCAAACTCGTTAACCGTGCACATGACTACGCAACGTATGTAGAAGGCGTTGAAAAACTAAGAAAACATAATATTCGTGTTGTCACACATATTATTAACGGTTTACCAATGGAAGATTACGATATGATGATGGAAACCGCACGTGAAGTTGCAAAGTTAGATGTACAAGGCATTAAAATCCATCTTCTCCATCTCCTAAAAGGAACACCCATGGTTAAACAATACGAAAAAGGAAAATTACAATTCCTAGAAAAAGATGAGTATATAAATCTTGTTGTCGATCAACTTGAAATTTTACCCCCTAATATCATAATTCACCGTATTACAGGTGATGGACCAATTGAGCTCATGATAGGGCCAATGTGGAGTGTGACGAAATGGGAAGTCTTGAATGCCATCGACAATGAATTAAAACGCCGGAATAGTTGGCAAGGTAAATATTATAAGCAAGGAGTTAAAACGACATGAGTCAAATTATGCTTCAGCGTGTCTTACCTTTTTCAAAGCGATTAATTGAAAAAGCATCCTTACCTGGTGAAACAGTCGTAGATGCAACTGCCGGTAATGGGAATGACACACAGTTTTTAGCAGAGCATGTCGGCGACAAAGGGCATGTTTTTGCGTTTGATGTCCAACAACAAGCACTCGACTCAACAGCTAAACGTCTCCAAGACTTAGTAAAACGCGTCACACTCGTATTAGATAGCCATGCAAATGTCGATCAATACGTGCAGGCGCCAATTGCTGGAGCGATGTTCAACCTAGGCTATTTACCACATAGTCACGACTTGTCCATTATTACTAAACCCGACTCAACAATTGAGGCAGTTCATAAATTGCTCAGCTTATTAAAAAAAGAAGGGATCATTACGATCGCTGTTTATGATGGACATGAGGGTGGAAAAGAAGAGCGCGATGCTTTATTAAATTATGTGATGAAACTTCACCAAAGTGATGTTCACGTAGCAAAATATGAAATGGTCAATCAACCAAATAACCCACCATTTTTACTCGCAATTGAAAAATTACGTGATTTCACCGAAGTCCGCATAACGGAATAAAAAAAGTGTCCCCCTACATTTTTGTAGAAGGACACTTTTTTCTCTTTAATAATCTCTAATATCTACAATCGGACCCATTTTCCCATAGTCTGCTTTCTCTAGAAAAGCAATTAAGTTTCGTGCTGTTTCTTCTGGACTGCTTAACATTCCCTGTTCTTTATAATCAATAAACTGATCTAGCAAAGGAAATGCAGTTTCACCGCTACCGCGAATTGTTTCTTGCATCCCCGTATCAATAATGCCAGGCGCTATAGATACAATTTTTACAGGATGCTTCACATTTGCTTGTTCCGTTGCAACAACACGTGAAAAATGATCTAAACCTGCCTTCGTTGTACAATAAGCTCCCCAACCTTCATAAACTTTCCGACCAGCCCCAGACGAAATGTTCATAATTTTTTTAGTTCCTGGAAATTGCTCTAGCTTTTGAATAAACAAATTGCTCAAAATCATCGGCGCTGTTAAGTTAATCGATACAGCCCGCGTCAGTTCTTTAGCACTTACGGCTCCTATCAAACCAATTGGTTCAACTGTTCCTGCATTGTTAATTAAAGTGAAAGATGCCGCCTCTTCCTTATGTTCATCAATAATTTTCGAAAAGATATTTTCTAACTGATTTAACTCAGCGAAGTCTACAGAAATAAAATGATCTGCTTCTGCAAGAATAGATCTTGCTACTCCTATTACTTTCTTTCCTTTTTCTTCAAGTTGCTGTAATAATTCAAACCCAATACCTTTCGAAGCGCCTGTTACAATAACAATATCGATTGTCCTCACTCACTTTCTGTATAGGCTAAAAACCATGGTAAAATGTCTTTTGTTAATTGTTTCTGTACTTTTTCTTGAAATATTTCTGGATCTTTAAAATCAACAAGTGTCGTTCCAAACCACTTTTCAACACTGTCCCTTGAAACAGAATAAGTTTCATCATCAAATTTCATTTCCATTTGTTCAACGTTTTCAATAAGCGCAAATACTGCAGTCGAATTGTAGATGATGCCTTGTTGAGCCTTCTCTTCAATTTCCGCCGCTTGCACGTCATAATCAACTTTAAAGACTAAATCATCTGAATCTAATTCGATTGATTCTTTGTATTCATTCAGTGGCAATTCGTTCAATAAATTATTTAAATTAGACGCATCGCCCATGTACTCAGACTCATACTTTGCCACATCTTCATAACTATGTGTTTTTGGGTCTTGTTGCATTCTCTCTTCGCCAATTCTCACTTTGTTCGGTACTTCAAAAAATTGAATCCAAATAAATAAAGGGACACCAATGATTAAAAGTGCAATCATTATTTTCCTTTGTTGATTCATTCATTTCCCCACTCTCATTACAGCTTATCTATATCTTTATTTCGATCCTTTAAGTAATTGTAACATTTAGATTACTGAAATGAAAAGACCTTTTTTTGAGAAACAAAAAAACTCCCTCACAATCGCGAAGGAGTGTAGCATGATTTATTAGTCCCGCAGTAACGGGCAGTAAGACTCTACCTCCAAAGCGATAAAGATAGGTGGGAGATTAACTGTCCGTAAAAGCCGATTGAGGCCAACATGATGTTGGTCACGCAAGCGTTGTCACAGGACGTGACGCACTTAGCTTGTGTTCCTTTTCAATCAGTGAAGGATGAAGACCCCCACTGATTGAGGTTCACTTTATTTTTCATTACTATCAATTTAATATTTGGATTTTCACTTGTTTACGGCCCCACTGGAGAGCTCGTCCTTTGTTCGGAATAAATACGTCAATTCGATTTCCTTTAATAGCACCACCAATATCTCCAGCAATTGCATGGCCATAACCTTCTACATATACTCTAGAACCAAGTGGAATTACTTTTGGATCTACAGCAATCACTTTTTGATTTGGATTTGCTTTCAAATTAATTCCTGTACTCGTAATGCCACTACATCCCGCGCAATAAGCAGTGTAAGCAGTCGACTGTACGACCAGTTCCTTTTTCACATTCGTGGTTTGTTGTTGATCATTCACCGTTTGCTTTGGTTTACTCGCAGGTTGTGAAGTAGTCCCTTTTCCTACAATTAATCTTTGGCTTGGGACAATCAAATCACTACTTAAATTGTTCCATTTCTTTAGATTTGCTACACTAGTATTATAGGTTAATGAAATACGATATAAATTATCGCCTGACTTTACTGTATGTGTTGGAGAAGCTGCAAAACTTTCTTTCATCCCGAATCCTAAAACAATAAGACTCGCTAAAAGTACTGAGAAAACTTTTTTCAAAATCTCATCTCCCATCATTTTTATATTTAGCAGCATACATCAATAATTCTTTCTCTATTCAGAGTTCATGTTTCTAAATTTCTTTTAAAGAATAGACGAAAAAATATTCATCTGCCAAATAATCAAAGCTAATAAATAGTCTAACTTATTTATATTACAATTAAATGACAAAGAAACTTCATTTAGGTAACAAATGATGTTCACTATATTTCAAAGACGAGGTGTATTGTATGGATGCACTTATAATCCGCCAAGCTACTCAAAAGGATATTGATCAACTTCAAGATGTATTGATTACGAGTCAATGGTTTACATATGGTAAACTTTTTACTCAAACATCTATTCAGAAAATCATCGATCGCTATTATAATTCAGAAAGACTGTCAGAGGAAATTGCCTGTATTAACGCTACTTGGCACGGCTATATCGTTGCAGAACTTCACGGAAAAATTGTCGGCGTCATTGGCGGTGGGATGAGAGATGAATATGAAAGCGAAGTGTATGTATTTTATCTACACCCAGACATGCGAACAAAAGGAATTGGTACGCAGTTATTAAATAAGTTTACAAGTATTCAAAAGTTTACTTATGGAGCCGAAGAACAATGGGTTGCGGTTGCAAAAGGAAATGAGTATGGCATTCCTTTTTATGAAGCACGTGGTTTTGAATTTCAATATGAAAGCGCTTCTTACGCTGCAATTGATGATAACGATATTTCATTATGGTATAAAAGAAAAATTTAAAAGGAGAAGGGAAAATGATTGAAGTTAAAGGAAAATATAACGAAGCAGTTGTTTTTACAGATGAAATTGAAGATACAGCTAAACAACAAGTATACGATTTATGTAATTTATCCTTTTTACAAGATTCCAAAATTCGAATGATGCCAGATTTACATGCTGGAAAAGGCTGTACAGTTGGGACGACGATGACAATTACCGACAAAATCGTTCCAAACTTTGTCGGCGTCGACATTGGATGTGGCATGATTTGTGTGAAGCTTGATGTAAAAAAAGAGAACATTGATTTCCATAAACTCGACCAAGTCATTAGAAGAAATGTACCAAGTGGTATGAGAATACGTAAAAAAGCACATAAAAACGCTCATAAAATTGCTTTCGAAGAGATTCTCACACCAATTAATGAAGGAAGAGCACGAAATAGCGTTGGAACACTTGGAGGCGGAAACCATTTTATTGAGTTAAATGAAGACTCAAAAGGCAACATTTATCTTGTCATTCACTCAGGAAGTCGTAACCCTGGAAAACAAATTTCTGACCACTATCAAGCACTTGCAGTTGAACAGCTTCCAAATCGTCCAGATCGTGAAAATTTAAACCGAAATACAGCTTATTTAGATGGCGAACAAATGCAAAATTATTTGCATGACGTTAGCATCGCACAACAATACGCTGCAGTGAATCGTCAAACGATGGCAGAAGTGATTTTAATCGGGATGAGATGGCGTGAAGTGAGTTCTTTTGATACGATTCATAACTATGTAGACATAGACAATATGATTTTAAGAAAAGGTGCCATTTCAGCCGAGGAAGATGAAATTGTTATCATTCCAATGAATATGCGTGATGGTTCACTCATTTGTCGCGGAAAAGGAAACCCTGACTGGAATTATTCAGGTCCCCACGGTGCTGGAAGAATTATGAGCCGTACAGAAGCGAAGAGAAAAGTGAAACTTGCAGAGTTTGAGGATTCGATGAAAGACGTATGGAGTACTTCAGTAACTAAGTCAACAGTTGATGAATCTCCATTCGCTTATAAGAACATGGATGATATCGTTCGCCATATTGGAGATACTGTTGAAGTGCTAGAAGTCATTAAACCAATTTACAACTATAAGGCGAATTAACTCATTTAATATCTAGATGTGAAAATAGAAATTGATGACATGATTGATTTCCGTTCCCAGTTTGCGGTTTTTGTGAAGGGTAAGCACACTTTACACCGCTCAGATCGGAAATCAATAGTTTTTCTAATGATCATAATGAAAATAAGACACAGGTCATATTTGAAGAAATAGTCATTGTGTTAATTAGTATCCACGAAAACTTAACTTAATCATCTAATATATTACATATCATTTAAGAACCTTTTACGCTATACTAGAATAAATGGTTTTTTAAGGAGGTTTATTATGCCAATTCCAACAGATTACAAAAAGCCGCAACGATTGACCGCTAAAGAAAATGCTTTCCAGCAAATTCAGCAATGGATTATTGATGGAACTTTACAACCTGCAGAAAAATTAAATGACAATGAATTAGCAAAGGCATTGGGTGTTAGTAGAACACCGGTAAGAGAATCTTTACAACTATTAGAAGTACAAGGTTTTGTCGAGATGTTTCCTGGTAAAGCAACACAAGTAACAGAAGTGGAACAAGACGATATTCAACAACTCTTACCCCCCCTTGCGTCATTACAAGCATTATCTGCTGAATTAGCAACTCCTCATTTAACAGCTGAAACCATTCAGCTACTTGAACAAACAAATGAAGAATTTGCAACTGCGATCCATGAAAAACGTTCTTTTGATGCCTTAAGAATCGATGAAGCCTTTCATAAAATTATTGGAGACACTGCTAATAATTCTTACGTCACTTCAATGGTTTCAAATTTACAAGCGCATGTGGGAAGACTGTTTTTTCATAACTCAATTGTGTTAACAGAGAAGTCTATTCAAGAACATCATAAAATTATTCAATTAATGAAAAACCAAGATGGAGAAGCCGCTTCTACTTTAATGCGCAAAAATTGGTTACGTGCTATAGAAGAATTTAAATCATTAAAAAACTGATTTCCTAATAGAAAGGAAATCAGTTTTTTAAATTTAATTACTTGGTTCTACCAATACTTTTCTTACATTTACTTCACGGTGACGAATCATTTGTCGAACGTACATTAGAAACACAACCAATGTAACGAGTCCACCACCGATTAAAGAAAATGTATAATCTAAATTTAGCATTTCAGGTGCATATAAGAAGTATGTTGCGACAACACCTGTCATAAAGAGAGCCGGTATCCCCGCGAGTACATGCGCATGTGCCCGCCCTTCTTTTAGTAAATAGGAGACAACTACCCACAACATAATTGTTGCCGAAAGTTGGTTTGTCCCTCCCACATAACGCCATAAGAATGAATAATCAATTGTTGATAATAAAAACGCTGGAACACTTAGTACGACCGTTGCCATAATCACTGTCGCTTTTTTATCTGGATCAAACCATTTTGACACGGAATCCATGACAATCATTCTTGAAGAACGTAATGCCGTATCCCCTGTCGTAACAGGTAAAATAATAACAGCTAGAAGTGCTAGTACTCCACCAACTGTCCCGAGCATTGAAGAAGACATTTCATTAATGACTCCTGCTGGACCACCTGCTGCAAGAGCAGATTGCAATCCACCCGTTCCACCAAAAAATGTCATTCCTGCCGCCGCCCATACAAGTGCAATTACACCTTCTCCTATCATTGCACCATAGAAAACCTTACGCCCTTCCGATTCTTTCTTCATTGTTCTTGCAATAATTGGACTTTGTGTTGAATGAAACCCTGAAATCGCACCACATGAGATCGTCACCATAAGTAATGGCCAAATCGGCAATTCTTCAGGATGTAAATTACTCATCGTTAAATTTGGAATTGAATAATTTCCAAAAATCAATACGCCTCCTATTGCAACAGCCATAAAAATAATAATCGCTCCGAAAACCGGGTAAATCTTACCAATGATTTTATCAATTGGCAAAATTGCAGCAATAAAGAAGTAAGCAAAAATAATTACTATCGCTCCAAGAAATGATATTGGAGATATTTGCGCAATTAGCTCTGCTGGACCTGCTGTGAAAGCTGCTGTCACTAAAACCATTAAAACAAGTGAAATGATTACAATTGATTTTTGTGCAAACTTTCCCAAATATTTCCCAACAATTTGTGGAAATTGTGCACCTTTATGCTTTAAAGATAACATGCCCGAGAAATAGTCATGCACACCACCTGCAAATATTGATCCTAATACAATCCATATAAATGCGACAGGTCCATACAACGCACCCGCCACCGCTCCGAAAATCGGTCCCAATCCAGCAATATTTAATAACTGAATGAGCCATCCTTTCCACCAACTCATTGGAACATAATCCATACCGTCATTTACAGTATACGCCGGCGTTTTACGCGAATCATCAATTTTAAACGCCTTTTCTATGACTTTCGAATAAACCGCGTATCCAGCAATTAGTAATACGATTGATCCTAAAAAAGTAGCCATTTGTCGACCCCCTACACTTTGAATATACTGATAATTATATATATTCAAAACCACTTGTCAAATATTACAAAAAGAAAGATACAACTCGAGACATCCCCCCTCTCGAGCTGTTACCTCTCTTCTAACCTCTACATATGAATGATTTATGAAGCATGTACAGTTGTAGCTGATTTAATTCGTACAATTACACTTGTTAGAATGATTGTAATCACAACAGGTAATAACCAACCAAGTCCATGACTATAGAGTGGTAGATGTTGTTCGTAAAGTGTAATAACCGGTTGTAGCCAATTGAAGTATGCGATTTCCAATGATTCACATAACGCTTTAAATCCATCTATCACACTTACTATAAATGTAACAATGGTAGCTGATATATATACAAGTTGCGAATGATGAAATAATGGTGATGTAAAAGTTAGTAACATTAACACAATCGCAAGCGGGTAAATAAACATTAATAATGGAACTGAATACGTAATAATATTCGATAAGCCAAAATTAGCAACCACAAAACAAAATGTCGTAAAAATAGTTACAAATACTTTATAGCTCACTTTTGGCAAAAGTGTATGGAAGTATTCCCCACATGCTATCATTAAGCCAATTGCTGTCGTTAAACAAGCTAGAATAATAACAATCCCTAATAACACATATCCAAATGTACCGAAATAATGATACGCTGTTTGACTTAATACTTGTCCACCAGTATCAAGAAAACCTAACTTCTCAACACTCACTGCACCTAAATAGGCAATCCCTACGTAAATCACAGCTAGGAAACTTGTTGCGACAATTCCACTTTTAGCCGTCGCTTTTAAAATACCTTGCTTACTTGTGATGCCCATCGCACGAATAACATTTATCACGATAATTCCAAAAACTAGTGAAGCCAGTGCATCCATCGTATTATACCCTTCTGTAAACCCCGTAAAAAAGGATCCTGATGCATAAGATATATTGGGAGCTTGGATTGTGCCTATAGGTTTAAAAATGACAACAAGTAATAACGCGATTAACAATACAATAATACTTGGCGATAAAACCTTCCCAACACGGTCTACTATCTTCGTTGGATTTAATGATAACCAAAGTGTAATACCAAAAAAGATAAATGTGAAAATCAGTGAAGCAACTTGAAGATTCCCTGCTCCAATAAATGGCGTCACTGCGATATCAAAAGCTACTGCACCCGTTCTTGGTGCTGCAAAAAATGGTCCAATTGTTAAATATAATAAAGAAGTAAAAACAACCGCATAGATTGGATGAATCCGGCTTGCAAGTTGTTGCAAATTATTACTGCCTGAATAACCAATTGCAAGTATACCTAAAAATGGTAAACCGACTCCTGTAATTAAGAATCCAGTAATTGCTGGCCAAACATTTTCTCCTGCATATTGCCCAAGCTCAGCTGGAAAAATTAAATTCCCTGCACCGAAGAAAAGTGCAAATAACATAACGCCAATCATCATATAAGATGAAAAAGATATTTTTTTATCCATTTAAAACTCCTCCTAAAACATAAACAAAATATGCAATATATTACTGTAATTAATCATACGCCTATTAAACGGAAAACGCAATATATTACAGAAAATTTCATCATTTTGACGAATAATACCGGAATATGTTTCATTTTATTGTTAATTGAATAATCCAAATGCTATGCGAGCATATTAAAAATACCATTAGTATGTAAATTAAGCTTAATTTTAGTGTGTTTTAGAGGTTAATGGTCATAGCAATAAAAAATCAGTGAGGCGAATAACCTCACTGATTTTTTATTTAAGTATAAAAGAAGTACTGCTATAACCTTCTTTTTCTTTTTTTACTTCTAAAATTGCAGGGAGCGCGGCTTTCAATTCTTCTACGTGAGAAATTACCCCAATCATTCGCCCTGCTTTTTGTAAATCGATTAATGTGTCAATTGCTTTTGCTAATGATTCTTCATCTAATGTACCAAAGCCCTCATCAATAAACATCGTATCAATGGAAACAGCACCTTGGAAACTTTGAATAATGTCCGCCATACCTAACGCTAAACAAAGTGCCGCATTAAACTTTTCTCCGCCTGATAATGTTTTGACATCGCGCGTCTGTCCTGTATACGCATCGTAAACATCTAAGCCTAACCCACTTTGACGTCCACGAACTTCCTGACGATCACTACGCATTAACTCAAATTGACCATTTGACATTTCACGTAAACGCACATTCGCTGATTGTATCATTTGTTCTAAATATTCAATTTGAATATAACGCTCAAATGATAGTTTCATATGATTTTGTCCGCGAATGCTATTATATAAGTCTTCAACCTTACTAAATTTCTGTTCTACTTTTCTAATTTTTTCTGTGAGTCGTGTTAATTGGTTGCTTAACTTTTGAACGGTCTCATAAATATTTCTTGATTGATTTAATGCTTGAAGAGCTTGTTCGTATGCCGCCTTCAATTCAATTAATTGCTCTTCAAATTGCGGTAGGTTTGACTTTTCTTTTCCTTCTAATAAGGTTGTTAAACTCTTTACATCTTCACGGATTGAGTAATAATGCTGTTTGAATGCTTCAATTTTAGCACGTAAAGCTTCACGGTCCACTTCATTCATTTTCGCTGCTTCATATGCTTCGATTGTTTCAAACATTGATTTTTTTAATGCTTCATTAAATCGATTTTCCGCTTGTTCTTTTTTTCCGCGAACATCTGCTACTGATGCTTGTGCATGTTCTTGGTTCGAAGTCGATGTCGTTAATAATTCACGACTTTCTTCTACTTGTTTTTGAATTTTTTTCCATGCATACTCCATTTCATTCTTCTGCTGTTCGACATCTTTAATTCTTTGCTCAAGCATTGGTAACTCCATCAAATCTTTTGGAACTGTTTCGATAATTTGTTGGATTAATGCTTCAACTGTTTGAATGGATGCTTTCGTTTCAAAAACAATCTTTTCAACGGTTGATTTTTGTTCAGTTAAGCTCGTTACTTTGTTTGTTTGAGTTGCTAAGTCTTTTTTATTTTCTACAAGTTTTTCTCGCGTGTGACGCAGCGCAGTCACTTTCTCCGCGACTGCTTTTTGTTCTTGTAGCGCTTGCTCTTTTTCATCCTCAATCTTTGTTAAATCAATTTTTGCATTCTTAACAATTTCTGCCTTTTCTTTTAATTGTGTTATGGCATTTTGCGTCTGTGCAACAGTCATCCGGTATTCACTTTCAATTTGTGTTAAACGATTCTTTTCTTGATCTAATTGTGCTTGAGAGATTTTCGTATTCGCTTCATGCGCTTTATTCGGATGCTCAACACTTCCACAAACTGGACAAGCCTCTCCGTCATGAAGTTCAGCTGCCAAAACAGAAGCCTCTCCTTGAATCCATTCACTTGTGATTTGGTCGTATGCAGTTTGAGCTTCTTTATAGCGTTGTTCCTGTTGTTGCTCTGTTACTTGATACGTCTCTGTTTGTTTTTGGTACGTTATATATTCATCGATCAGTTTACATTTTTCATTAAGCGCAGTAAGTAAATCCATTTGTTCATCTAAAGAAAGGATTGCTTGTTCTTTTTCTTCAATTTCCTTCGTAAGCTTTTGGACTCGGTTACTCTCTTCTTCCAATTGCGTTGTTAAAGAAGTTAATTGCGCTTCATTCGATACATTTTCTTTATTTAATTTTGTTAACTCAACTTTTTTTGTCGTTAAATCTTTAACTTTCGGAAGAGCATCTTGTAAACGAATGAGCTGTTCTTTCAATTCTTCAAGTTTCGGTTGATTTTCTTCTTCTTTTTTAAATTGTGCATGTACTTTTTCTAATTGTTCTTTCGCGACTACAAGACGACTTGTTGCTGTTTCTAATGTTTTCTCTTTAGCTGTATATTCCTTTTGTAGTTCTTTTAACTGGAATTCTATTTGTTCAACATTCATTGACTTCTCTGCACGTTCAAGCTGTTTAGATTGTTGTTCTAAGTGAGGGATTTGGTCAGTTAATTCTTTAAATTTACTTTGTTTTTGTTCTAATTCTACAAAACGTTCATTCATCGATTTCGCTTGATGATAAGCTTCAACCATTTTAGTGTGCTGATCGTATGATTCTTGATAACGCTTTTGATCTGCTGCAATTTTTTGTTCGTAAAATAATTGTTCTTCTTCTAGTCCAGCAATAACCTGTTCAGTATTATAATATTCATTTGAAAGAATAGTAAAAACAGTCGATTCACGCGCTGGTAAAGACGTTGCGACTTGTTCAATGATAGACTTTTCTTGTTGTTTTTCATAATTCAATGCTGTCTGCGCTTCATCTCTTTGCTGTTTAAGCTTTGTAACAATCGTTCGGTATTGGTCAGTTTTAAAAATTTTACGCATAATGAGTTCTTTATTTTCTGTATCAGAAGTTAAAAACTTTCGGAATTCACCTTGTGGCAACATCACAATTTGATTAAATTGCTCTAAGGTAAAGCCTATTAATTGTTCTATCTTAGGATTAATTTCACTGACAATTTGCCGATCGACAACAGCAACTTCTCCTTGTTCCGTCAGTTCGTAAAAGGTACTATTTGCCAATGTTTCCGATTTGTTGCCTTCTTTTATATACGGAATTTGGCGCATAATCCGGTATGTACGATCTTTAATTTCAAATGTGAGCTCTACTTCCGTTTGAACATCGTTTTCTGCAAAGTGACTGCGAAGCGCACGTATATCTGTACGATCTTCCCCACTCGCATGTCCGTAAAGTGCGAAACAAATGCCATCAAAAATCGTCGTTTTTCCTGAACCAGTGGCACCAGATATAACAAATAATAAATTGTCTTCTAGCTCACGAAAATCAATGACTTCTGTACCTTTATACGGTCCGAATGCGGTCATTTTAAGTGTAATCGGTCTCATCGTTACGCCTCCTCCTTATGGATCACTTCATGGAGCACTTCTTCAAAAAGGCTTTTCGTTTCTTCGTCCGCTTTTTCGCCTTTCATCTCTTCATAAAATGATTCAAATAGTTCCAGATCGGTTAATTGACTTCGTGATTGTGTATCACCTGTCATTGTTTTTGATTCAGTAAAGAAAATTTTCCGCTCAACATGCATCGCATTCGGGTAAATGGCTCGTACTTTTTCCATTGGATGCATCACGGGTGTTTTATCAAGTAGTTTTACAAATACATAATCTTCACTTGGTTCATGCGTATTAATTTCATCCATCGTTGCTTCAATTGTTCGCATATCTTTCCTTGGAATTAATGTACGTTTTTCTACATCAACTTGTCCTTCCCCATCAAGCGTTACAATATAAAATCCTTTCTCATGTTGTTCTTCTGAAATTGAATATTTTAAAGGAGATCCCGCGTAACGAATTTTTTCATCTCGTACATAATGTGCTCTATGTAAATGTCCAAGTGCCGTATAATGAAAATCATCAAATAAACGAGCCGCCACATACTCCGCCCCGCCTATTGCGATTGGTCGTTCTGAATCACTCGTATTGTCTTCACTTTCTCCGTGTGGTGTCACAAAAGCATGTCCAACAAATACATGTCTTGCGTTTTCGTCTTTCTGTTCATGAATCACTTCTGTAATTTTCGTCATCGCGTCATGATGATTTTTAATGTGCTCATCGTCATGAAGATTACGCACAATCGACGGATCTGCAAATGGAACTAAATGAAAATGAACTTCCCCGAATTCATCATTTAACACAACCGGTACAATTTCTTTTGTCATTTGACCTGCAATATAAAACCCATTTTCACGCATAAACTCACTACCAAACTGAAGCCTACCTGGACTATCATGGTTTCCTGCAATTGCTAGAACGGGAACCTCAAAATCGACAACAATTTTTTTAAGTACTTTGTCAAAAAGCGCTACCGCGTCCGTCGGTGGGACTGCTCGGTCATATAAATCGCCTGCTATAATAATTGCGTCAGGTTTTTCTTGTTCAATCGCTCCGTAAAATTGTTCCAATACATAGTCTTGCTCTTCCGTCATATAAACACCTTGCACAAGTTTTCCTAAATGCCAATCGGCTGTATGAAAAATTTTCAAATTAATCTACCCCCTCATTTATCTCTTACTTATTATTTTACAGGAAGTAGTTGTTAAATAGAAAGGTTTCCCGTTTTGGTATGTGTCAAGTTATTCTCGATGACCTAGAATTAAGTGAAAGTCCGGAAAAAATTATAAACGTTAAGGAAATACCTTTACTTATATACAAATGAACAGCATAAAGAAAAGCAATGCTTAATCTATGCTTGTCTTTATGCTGGAATTTTTTCACATCGTATTTCCAATATATTGATGAATTTTGCCCAGGTCTACGTTTCCACCAGAGATGACTGTTACGATATTTTTATCTTGAACGTTTAGTTTATTGAACATCGCTGCTGCTATTGTTGTGGCGCTTGATGGTTCAATTAGTTGTTTCATACGTTCCATCACGAAACTGAAAGCTTGGCGAATTTCTTCTTCGCTTACTAGTACTAAATCATCCAGATATTTCATAAGTACCGGAAAGGTTAGATCACCCGGTTGGCTTGTTCTTAATCCATCTGCAATAGTTGTAGCAGGAAATGCGGTGATTTTCTTATTTTGTAAAGATAGATATGTATCTTTAGCTGAGTAAGGCTCCACACCAATCACTTTTATTTTCGGATTTGTTTCTTTTATTGCCGTCAAAATTCCAGAGATAAGTCCCCCTCCGCCAATAGGCACAATGATTGCATCGATATTTTCAACCTGATTTAAAATTTCTAACCCAACCGTACCTTGGCCTGCCATAACAAATGGGTCGTCATATGGCGGAATGTATACGCCATTTTCTTTGTTAGCAATCGCCTGTGCCCTCGGTAATCGCTCTTTAGAAGTGGTTCCGCACACTTCCACTTTGCCATTGTAAGCTCGAATGGCATTCACCTTACATGCACTAACATTTTCAGGTACTACAATTGTTGCTGGAATTCCATAGTTATTAGCAACATAGGATACCGCTTGACCATGGTTACCTGATGATGCTGTTGTCACATACTTCCCACCATTTTCAACTGCATTGATCACTTTATTACTCGCTCCGCGTATTTTAAATGAGCCTGTTTTTTGTAAATGCTCGGATTTTAAAAATAGATGATTCCCACATAGTTTTGAAAGTTGCCCTGATTGTAAAATCGGTGTTACATGTGCGATATGGCGAATCCGTTCCTCGGCGTCTTGAACATCTTTTAAAGTAATCATATGATTCTACCTCTCCTATCTCATTTACTTAGCTTCTTTCTTCCATTAAATAGCTCTATTACAGTCGCAATAATTTCTTATCCTTTATACATTTTAGATGGAAATTCAATTCCTTTCAGAAAATTGAATAATTTAAAAACCATATAGGTATATCTTAACATGTATATTTCTTTTTGAAAGTGATGATTAAACAACCTATCACCCTTTATTTATCCTTTCAAACCTAGCTTTCTTTCATGTTAGTATGTAAGAAGACTATATAAGAAAGAAAAAGGTGAGGAAATGGATGAAAGATTACAAAAATTAGTAAATGATTTCACAAAAAAATTCGGTTTAGAACATTATCAACTTGAAACATACTCGTTTCATAAAGCAAGTATGTATAACGGAGAAGTTCATTATAAATGTAATTTAGAGTTCTTCCCTGACGCAACAAGAGATGAGGCTGAAGACGATTTAAATCCGCCAGGTACTGCTATTATTGAGTATAATTTAACCACTGAGAAACTTACAAGTGTTTTATTTGTTAATGGACAATCATTTTCTACTAAAATAGAATTTCATGACCAAACGGTTCGAGAAGTCGCAAACTGGATTGAACAAGAAACCGGCTATCGTTATGACGACCATTTTTTCGTGACAGATACATTAGATAACGGTTATGAATTCAAAACGGATTTTCATGGAATTCCTAGCAGCCCTGCAGGATTAATTGAAGTCGAATTTGATCACGACGGAAAATTAACTTTTTTTATACTGTATGATATGCATGCCATTAACGAGGATATAAAAAGAGAAAAATTCACGCTTACAGTAGAACAAATTGAATCAATCATTCAAAAACAAGTGATACTCATTCAATTTCCAAATGAAGTAACAGAAAAGTTCGTGCCCGTTTATGCAGTGAATGAAGTTTATATTATGAATGATGGCAAGCGAATGATTCCTTACTTATCGCATGAACGTGATGAAATTGTCGTCAATCAATTAATCGAATGGACAACAGCACTTGAAGGAACGATTGAAAGAAAAGTCATCGAACCTTATTCAACCATTTCACTTGAAGAAGCTTTCTCAGAACATGAACCAATGATGAAACCTTCCATTACAGAAAATCAAGTGTCTGCTATTATTCAAACTGTGACAGACGTTTTACGAACTGTTCAACCAATTAACTCGGGAAAATGGACACTCGCAACGATTAGAAGTGACGAACATTTCATTGAGGTGATTTGTACTTGGAATGGCATAAAAAGAGCTTACCTTAACCGGAAATTCATCACTTTACTCGATCCGACATCATTCGAAGTATTAAATTATATCGACAATAGTGAGCTATTGAAGATTTTCGATTCTTTTACACCAGCACCGGAAGCTAAAATTTCGCAAGAAGAAGCCTATCAAAAGCTTTTTCCTTTTATAACATTAAAGCCAACATACGTATACGATCTTAAAACAAGACAATTTCAATTATGTGGATTATTAGATTCAACAAATAGTGTTGATGCGGTAACGGGAGAGATTATTCCTTTAGAAGATATCTGATGAATATTCGTTCGGTTTATCGCTTTCCTGAAAATAGCCATTCGATGCACAGTCATTGAATGGTTATTTTTATTTACTTCTTATATTATCCCAAATACACTTGACTATATTTTAACAATCATGTAAATTGTTAATTAACATAAAAAGCAACGAAGAGAAAAGTAAAATGTTTGATGTTTTCAACAGAGAACTTCGGTAGGTGAAAAGAAGTGAAAAATCTTACATTTGAAAATGGCCTCTGAGCTCTGCGTCGAACATGCAAAGAAGTGCATTAGTAAATGGCAGCGGGCGTTGATGCCCGTTATCAAAATCACAGTCTAACATTCATGGAAATAGAATGTTGTACTTGTTGAGATCACTTATTTGAATAAGTGATAAATGAAGGTGGTAACACGGGAATTCAACTCGTCCTTTTCAATCTAATGATTGATTCGGACGAGTTTTTATTTTCCTTCATATGCTACGATCATCTATCTTATTATATAACGAGGAGTGTTGTGAAATGGCAAAAGGTGTATTAGTTTTTCAATCAGATTTTGGAATTAGCGACGGGGCTGTCAGTGCAATGCATGGTGTTGCGAATTCAGTCCAACTAGGAATCCCGATTTATGAAATCACACATCAAATTCCACAATATAATATTTGGGAAGCGTCTTACCGCCTTCTTCAAGCAATTAACTACTGGCCTGAAAACACAGTATTTGTATCAATTGTAGATCCTGGTGTAGGTTCTGATCGCCGCGCAGTCGTTGCAAAAACGGGAAATAACCACTATATTGTAACGCCCGATAATGGGACGCTTACACATGTGCATGCCTTTATTGGCATTACTGAAATTCGAGAAATTGATGAATCGATTAACCGACTGCCAAATTCAGGCGAATCGCACACCTTCCATGGCCGTGATATTTTCGCCTATACAGCTGCTCGACTCGCATCAGAAGTAATTGGGTTTGAAAGTGTAGGCCCTTCAGTAAATCTTTCAGAAATAATCGCACTTCCACTTAAAAAATGTACGATTCAAAATGAGGTCATTTCTGGGAATATCGATATTATCGACAATCCATTTGGCAACTTATGGACGAATATTAGTCGAAAGCTATTCGGACAGATTGCACTTAATCACGGAGATTCATTCGAAGTTTCAATATTAAACGATGGTAGAACCGTTTACAATAACATTATGACATATGGGCGCTCGTTTGCAGACTTGCATATCGGTGAACCACTCATTTATGTCAATTCTTTAGATAATATCGGCATTGCTATTAACCAAGGTTCTTTTGCAAATGCATACCGCGTTGGCACAGGAACAAGCTGGGAAGTAACCATTCGAAAAGCACCGCGTATTGTTTATGAATAACAAAAGAGTAACGGGAAAAACCTTCCCGCTACTCTTTTTTATTATTAATATTTATTTCTTCTCCAAATAATAAAGCTAGTTTTTCGTTTGCTTGACGTTTTGCATGCTCATCTATATGAGAAAAAACTTTATAAATAGCAGCTGCAATCACTGCCCCGTCATCCACAAATCCAACAACTGGAATAAAGTCTGGTATTAAGTCAACAGGGAGAATTAAATAACTTAGCGCTCCAACAATAATCATTTTTGTAGATTTTGGGACTGCTGGATTCTTTGCAGTATAATATAAAAGTAAACTATAATAAGCAGTTTTCTCCCCTATTACTTTCCCAAAAGCTAATAATTTCTTCCAAAACTTCTGTTCTTTCTTAGGCTGTGCGTCTATTCTTTCTAGTAATTCTTGCTCCAAATGACATCACTCCATGTTTTTCATTTTTGTATTCCACGATTTATTCGTCACGCATTCATTCGTCTAACATACATTAGAATAACTCTTGTAGAGAAAGGAAGAACCGAATGGATTTCCCTGTTTCAATTCGTACAGAAAAATTACAGAATACACCTCAACAAGCAACCGTTTTTTATCCAGTCATTGATAACTTAGAAAATAAACAAGCTGAGTTTAAGATCAACGAAGCAATCGTTACGCTCTTAAATCAAATGCTTATTGACCAGGATTATTATAGTCGTGATTTAGTTGAACTGATTGCTAATTTTGAAATTAAAAATAATCAAAGAGGCGTCTTAAGTTTAAACTTGATTGTTTATTCTTTTACAGGTGGCGCCCATGGCATGACTTTCGTAAAATCACTTACCTTCGATGCAAAAACCGGCAAGAAGTTTTCACTCAGTGAGCTGTTTAAACCTGGCAGTGATTACATCAACAAACTTTCTATAATTATTGTCGACGATATCAAAAAGTGGAATGTTGATGTAATTGAACCTTTTAAGGAAATTCAACCCAATCAAGATTTTTATATTGCCGATACATCCCTTGTTATTTACTTTCAATTATATGAATTGGCACCTTACTACTGGGGGTTCCCTTATTTCCCAATTGCCATTTTAAACATTCAAGATATCATTCAACCAAATGGTCCGCTCGATAAAATGATGGCCTTCACCTAATCAACTTATAAAGCTTCATCTAATTCTTTAAGTAACTCACCAATCTTTTTATCATTAATCACAAGATCCGCATGCCTATCATAAGGCGTCGGTTCTAAATTAATAATCACAAGCTTAGCACCCGACTCCTTTGCGACAAGTGGAAACTGATTGGCTGGTGTTACGGTTAATGATGAACCAATCACTATAAACAAATCTGCCTTTTCACTTTCATCAGCTGCTTTCATAAATGGCTCTTGTGGTAAAGACTCTCCAAATAAAATGACAGAAGGTCTTAATTTTCCACCACATTCGCAATAAAAGTTCTCTTCTTCATATTTTTCACTACCGTATTCTTTCTTACACGTTTGACAATGAACTTTTTGTAAAGTTCCGTGTAATTCCATAATGTTTTTCGATCCAGCTTCCGCATGAAAACCATCCACGTTTTGCGTAATAATCGATTGAATAATTCCATCTTTTTCCCATTTCGATAAAATATCATAGCCCGCATGTGGTTCACAATCTTTGACGCCTAAAACGCGCTCTCTGTAAAACTGGAAAAACTTTTCAACGTCTTTATTTAACGCTTCCGTGCTCGCAACTTGAGCTGGATCTTCTTGTTCCCAAAGCCCTTTTTTAGAAGATCTAAAGTCAGGTAATCCACTCTCAGTAGACATTCCAGCACCCGTATAAACAACCGTATACGATGATTCTTTTAGTAGTTTCGCTAACAATTTAATCCCTACTTTCATTGTAATCAGTATGAAGAAGGATTATATTTCCCAGGAAATATAATCCTTCTTCATAGACTCTTACCTATATTCTACCAAATCGTAGCTAAAAATACTTCTTTGTAAACTGAAATTTACCACTAACGAATTCCATCTATTCAAAAAATCCCTTTTAATCTATCTCGATTCATGTTATATAAAATGATTATTCAATCAAAAATGAACCCCCTTTTCAGAAACCTGAATTATCTTCACCTCAGTTAACAAAACATGTAAATTTTTTTTGAACACTTCATCCACTCGTTGAATATAACCAATCTATCTTTGTTCACGCAGGAGTTGATCCACAGAAAACCATCGAAGAAATAGATCCTTACCGGCTTATGTGGATTCGAGCTGAATATCATGGCAATTACATAGGCGAAAAAACAGTGGTTTTTGGACATACCCCAACACATTACTTACACGATAACCATAATAATCATTCTTTATTCTTTGGTAAAAATAAGATCATTGGGATTGACGGCGGAGCAGTTTATGACGGACAATTAAACTGTCTTGTTTTACCAAGTAAAGAAGTCTATTCCGTTCGGTGAAATAATTACAGATAAAAAGGAGGGATTTATTTGCCAAAAAACAATTATGAAGCTTTAGTTCCAGGAAGAATCTTTTTCGGCGGCGTTAATGCAATTGATCAGCTTGTAGAAGAAGAGTATATCGATGTAATTTACGACTTACGTGCAGAAGTAAATGGCGAACTTCCGAGCGATAAAAGTGTACACCAACCAATTGTCAATGAGCCCGAGCAACAGGAAGCGTCGATTGAGGAAGCTGTTCAAGCCGTGATGGATGCATATCATGACGGCAAAAATGTTTATTTTCACTGTAACACGGGTCGTGGTCGGGGAGGAACGATTGCAACAGCTGTCTTAATGGAGTTAAATGAGGCAAGCTCGGTGGATGAAGCTGAAGCAAAAGTTAAAAACATTCGCCCAACGACAAATGTCCGTCCCGCGTTTAATGAAGCTTTAAAAAGTATTTATGAAAAATAAGAACTTAATAAAAATGCTAAGCCCCCATCATTCGAGGCTTAGCATTTTTTTATCTCTTTCGCTTCTGTTTCTTTGCTTCTTTTTCAACGCGTTCAAAATGTCGCACTTCAGAAGGTCTAATTGTAATCGGTTCTCGTTTCAACAACTTAAACATCGAAATCATTAACAATAAAAGTAATATTGTAAACGGTAACGAAGACACAAGTGATGCTGATTGCAAAGCATCTAATCCACCTGCATAGAGTAAAACAACTGAAATCGCCGACATGAGCACACCCCACACCATTTTAACAGCTAATGGAGGGAATAAGCTTCCTTTTGTCGTCATACTCGCTAAAATATACGTCGCAGAGTCTGCTGAAGTAACGAGGAACGTAAAGATTAAAAGAATCGCTAACACTGACCACAATGTACTCAGTGGCATCGTATCAAACGTTGCGAAGATTGCTGACGTAACATCAGCATTTACAGCTTCTGCAATATTTGTACCATTTTTCAAATCACTATAAAGTGCAGTTCCACCTAATACAGCAACCCACGCACACGCAAATAATGGTGGAATAATCATAACCCCTGCAACATATTCACGGATTGTACGTCCTTTAGATATACGAGCAACGAACGCACCTACAAATGGAGACCAAGAAATTGTCCAAGCCCAGTAAAATATTGTCCAGTCAAGCACCCATGTACCTTCCTGATAAGGTTGTAAGCGCAAACTATATTGAATAAAATTTGTAATATAATCACCTAGACCCAGTGTAAATGTTTCCATGATAAATGCTGTCGGTCCGAGTGCAAAAATCACAATCAATAGACCTATTGCAAGTGCTAAGTTAAAGTTTCCTAAAAATTTTATCCCTTTATTCAGCCCAGTTGTCGCAGAAGACATATATGCCACAAATACAACAACAGCAATAATTAGTTGGATAAAAATTGTATTTTTAATATCAAATACAGCTTCTAGTCCTCCACCCATTTGTAAAATCCCAAGCCCTAATGAGGTAGCTACCCCCATCACTGTAGCAATAACAGCTAATGAATCAATCGTACCTTTTACTTTCAGATTTTTTCCTACTAATGGTTCTAGTGCTGTTGAAATAAGTCCATCTTTCCTTTTTCTGAATTGTAGAAATCCAATCACTAACCCAACGATCGCGAAAATCGCCCATTGTGAAATCCCCCAGTGGAAGAAAGAATACCCCATTGCAACACGTGCTGCTTCAGGACTTTGTGGAGCAATGTCATCTGATGGCGGTACAAAGTAATGACTCATCGGTTCTGCCACACCATAGAATACAAGCCCTACTCCAAACCCAGCCGAGAATAACATCCCGATCCAAGTAAAGAACGGATAATCTGGTCGTTCATGGTCTCTGCCGATTCGAATTGCACCATACTTACTAATGGCTAACGCGAGTAAAAATACAATAATTAAAAAGACTGTTAATAAATAAAACCAACCAAAATTTGCTGTCATAAAGCCGTATAATCGATCTGCAACAGCACCAAACTGTTCATTTCGGATTGTCCCAATAACTGCCAAAATAAAAATAATTGCTGCGGACACCGAAAAAACCGGATTCTTCCAATACTTTTTATCCAAAAAACCTACCCCTATATGATTTGATAATATTTCCTGTACCCAGTTATTTTCTTTTTTAAACCTCAAAACTATTTTTCTTTTAATTCAGTCTCTTTAACTTTAAAAGCAACCGACTTTCAATTTCATTGAAAGCTAATTGCTCATTCATCTTTACGCTTTTTTTCTTTGGAAAATCACATAAAAAAGAAACACAATAAAAGTAAGCAAAGACGCTAATAAGTAAACATTTTTATAACCAAATGTAATGGCTATAATTCCTAATACATATGAACCGATTGCCACACCGCTATCGAAAAAAGTAAAAAACGTAGCTGTCGCATAACCACTTCTTTTACTACTTGTCGTTTGAATGGCCAACGTTTGCAAGCTTGGCACTATCGCACCATAACCAAACCCAATAAATCCACCAGAAATCAAAAATAGCATAGGTCCTTCTATATAAGCTAATAAAATTAAACCAACCATAAAAGATATAAAGCCTGGGATTAACACAAATTTTGATCCATATTCATCGAATAATTTCCCTGTCCATGGACGTGTCACTAACATCACGATTGCAAAGACAATAAAAAATGTACTAGCAAATGAAAGCACATTCTTTTCTTGTGCATAAATTGACAAATACGAAAGAACACTTGCATAAGCAAAAGCAATAAAACTTCCGATTAATGCTGCTGGAATTGCTGCTTTTTCAAATAAATCGCCTAACGAAATTGTAAAAGGCATTTTAGTTTGTTCGTCTTCCTCATCAGCTGGTGCATAGAGTGAAAAAAGTCCGCCAATCAGCATAAGCACACTTAACACGATAAATAAAATGTCAAAAGAGTATGTTTGAATAATAGATAATGCAATTAATGGTCCTAAAACAACCGCTAAGTTGGTTGACATATTGAAGTAACCAAGTCCAGCACCTCTTCTCGCTGGTGGTACAATATCAGCAGCAATTGTCACAGCCGCTGTTGTAATAATACTAAACCAAATCCCTTGAAAAAAACGTAAGATTAATAATAAGCTAAACGGATGTACAAAATAATAAAGCACCGTACAAATTAAATAAAAAATTAAACCAATCCATAACATCTTCCGCTTTCCAACAACATCTAATACTTTTCCAGAAAACGGACGTACAAAAATTGCAGACAGTAGAAACACACTCATTAAGAGCCCCGCATCTTCATCAGTCCGATTTAATAGACCGACCGCATACAATGGTAATGCGGCGACAAGACCATAAAAAACAATGAATACCGCAATATTCGTTACAAATAAACTAAAAAATCTTCTCGTCCATATCCGCTCTTGATCCATAGTCAATCAAAACTCCTTATGTAAATATCAACCCTTTCAGCCTAACATATTTGTTGTTTTCACAATCGTTTTAATGCTCACTTCTATTTAGAATACAGGTTGTGAATCTCCCCTACACAACCTGCTCCTATAACTTATGCCGCCGCAACTTTTTGATCTTTCGGCAGCCACAACCCCACTAAACCAATAATTGGTAAAAACGAAATGACAATCATTGTCTCATAAACACCTATTTGGTCCATTAATATTCCAATTAGAACAGAGCCGATTGCCCCCATTCCAAATGCTAAGCCTACTGTTAACCCTGCCATTGTTCCAATTTTACTCGGAACAAGCTCTTGTGCGTAAACAACAGTCACAGAAAAACTAAGCATAATGATAAAACCAATCACACTTAATAAAATAACAACCGCCAAAAGTGGGACATACGGAAGTAATAAACAAAGCGGAATGGGTACTGCTAAAGAAAGGATAATGACATTTTTTCGACCAATTTTATCCGCAATGGGTCCCCCGAAAAATGTACCTGCTGCTCCTAACGCTAAAAATAAAAAGATGACAATTTGTCCTTTAGAAATTGTTAACCCATAAGATTCCATCAAATGAAATATATAAAAGTTTGTAATACTAATTACATAAAATGAACGCGCAAATATAATCATAATTAATAAGCCGAGTGCAAATCCTATTTGTTTCTTTGTTAACTCACCAAGCGAAGACAATAAAACTTTTTTACGATTGTTTTTCTTCTCTAGCTCAAGCTGCTCTTTATACCATGCAGATATTTTCAGTAAAATAAAAACTGCAAGCGCTGCAACTAAAATAAAAATAGCAGCCCCTCTTTGCCCAAATGGAACTAATATGTATGCACTAATTAATGGCGCCAGTGCTTGTCCTGTGTTACCGCCAACTTGGAAGATCGATTGTGATAATCCACGCTTCGAACCTGCTGACATAAAAGATACCCGCGATCCTTCTGGATGAAATACTGCCGAGCCAAATCCTAAACAAACGACAAATACTAAAATCATCCAATATTCAGGTGCGAATGCAAGACCCGCAATACCAATTAATGAAAATGTCATTCCAATTGGTAATGCATACGGTTTTGGTTTTTTATCGCTATAATAACCAACAACTGGTTGTAAAACAGACGCTACCATATTTAAAACGAATGCAATAAGGCCTAACTGTGTAAATGTGAGCGCCATGCTTTCTTCTAAAATAGGAAACATTGCAGGAATGACAGCTTGCAATGAATCATTCAATAAGTGTGCACCCCCTATCGCAAACATAACTGGATAGACCGGGTTTCCACTCATCGAAGACTCTTTTACAGACATTTTACTTCTTCACCTCTCCTTTTCCTTCTATCGGAACAGTATAGCCTATTTTACCTGATTATTGTGCGAATTAAGCATTATTTATTATAATTCTTTGGCAATACAAAAAACTACCCACGATGAGATAGTTTTTTTATCAGTTTAAATGCTTCACGCAGTTTAATAAAATACATCGATTCTGATCATTTAATGTAATAATCGTAAGGGAGGCATTTTTAATCTCTCCATGAAAACGAACGGTTGGACATAAAACTTGGATCACTTTCTTTATAAAACTACCATGACTTACAACGAGCACTTTCTTGTGAGTACCATCTTTTTTCACTTCGTCAATAAAAGACATGATTCTTTGCATGACTCGTTCATCTCTTTCTATACCGAGTGGAAGATTTCTCCATAACCCGCCCCATTTTCGAACCCGATCCATTTCTGTTGTGCCTTCTTTTCTACCTTCTCCAACTTCTCTTAACCGATAATCAGTTCTTACTTTGAGGCGCGGTTGCTTTGACGCAATCAATTCAGCTGTCTCTCTTGCGCGTTGAAGTGGACTTGTATATATTAAACCCCAACTTTCAAAAGAAAGCCTCTCCCCTAATTTTCGAGCCATTTGAATGCCTTCCTCATCTAAAGGGATGTCAATTGCACCTTGTGTACGACCTTCTTTATTCCACTTTGTAATTCCATGTCGAATAAAACCAATCATTAACAATCTTTCACGCCCTTACTGATTCATTAAAAAACATTTGTCTATTTGTCGCTACGATTATGCTAATGGTCACTCCAATGACAAACACTGTCAGTAATGATAAGAAAAAAGGTGTTGAAGGCACAATCACACGTCCAATCGTAACAACGATAAAATCAAAGCTTAAAATAACGATTCCTGTATTCACCGACATTTTTTCTGCTAACATTTGTGCAAGTAAATCTAATCCACCAATACTTACCTCTGAACGTAGCATGATACCAGCGCCTATCCCAATAATCACTCCACCGCTTAGCGCACTAAATAATGGTGTGAGAACGACAACCTCATTTAACCATTTAGAAGACGAAAAAATATCAATCATAAATGATGAACATAGCATACCATGGAGACCATTATAAAAGAATGGACGGTATAAAAACCAGGCTAAGATAAAGACTGGAATGCTAATCAGTAAAAATGTCAACCCAACTTTCACATATAAAACGTAGTGAATAATCAAACTAATCCCTAGTGCACCGCCCTCTAGCAATCCAAATGGCACGAGAAATCCATTAATCCCAATCCCAATTAACAAACTACCCATCAATATTGTGAGTCCTTTTTTAAACAATTCCATGACAAGCTCCTATTTCATTGTTTTGTACACTATATGATTGATCAGCCCATTTCTTCACTACTTTTAACAAAAAATATTTCCGCCCAAGTATTCACAAAATTTGACCACTAAAAAACAGCTTACTCATCAATGATTGACGGATAAGCTGTTCTTACTTCTTTTTAATTCTTCACGATTATCATTTTCATAGTTTCAGTTATACTCGCTTGAACGACTCTTACTTAATTTTGAGTCGATCCTATTTCTTCTTCAGTAACTTTCTCTGATCCTGCCACAACAACCGCTGCTGATGCGTCTCCGACAATATTCAAAGTTGTACGCATCATGTCAAGTACTCGGTCAATTCCTGCAATAAGTGCAATTCCTTCAAGTGGCATATTAACTGAAGTTAAAACCATCGCAAGCATAATCATGCCAGCACCTGGTACTCCCGCTGTCCCAATTGATGCTAGAACTGTTGTTAAAACAACTGTTAATAATTGCATAAATGTTAAATCTAAACTATAAAACTGTGCGATAAAAATAACTGCAACACCTTGGTATATTGCAGTTCCGTCCATGTTAATTGTTGCGCCGAGTGGCAAGACAAAACTTGCTATTTTATTTGGTACACCGAGTGTTTCAGTCGTATTTTTAATTGTGACAGGTAATGTACCAGCACTACTCGCCGTACTAAATGCTACAAGTGCAGCTGGGGAAATTCCTTTAAAGAAATGCAACGGACTCATCCCGCCCCACGCTTTCACTGCTAATGAATAAACGATCAATGCATGTAGTATACAAGCGAGATAAACAGCTAAAATTACTTTCAATAAAGGAAGTAGAACTGAGATTCCATATTGACCAATAATTGGAGCAAGTAATCCTAATATCCCGATCGGTGCAAATTTCATGACGATTCCTGTGATTTTATACATAATTTCTGCAAATCCATCAAAAAAGCGGTACACAGGCTGTGCTTTTTCACCAACAAACGTAATCCCTAAACCGATAAATAGAGCGAAAAAGATTACTTGTAAAATATTCCCACTAGATAAAGCATCAAATGGATTTTCTGGAATAATATTAAGTAACGTTGCAACTGCACCATCTTGTTCTTGTGTCGCAACTTCTGGAATTTCTAAATTATCTGTCGGAATATCTACACCTTTTCCTGGTGAAATTCCGTAAGCTACCGCTAATCCTATTGTAATTGCTACCGCTGTCGTCCCTAAATAATAAATAATTGTTTTTAACCCAATTCGCCCCAACTGTTTTGGGTCTGATGAACTTGCAACACCTACTACAAGCGTCGACAAAATTAAAGGAACGATAATAAATTTAATTAAACGTAAAAATAAATCCCCGAGCGGCTTTAGAAAATCAATTGAACTACCAAATATACTTCCTAGAATGATTGCTAATACAAAAGCAATAAAAATTTGTGTCACTAGATTAAATTTAATTTTCATTCTCTCATTACCTCCCTCTATAAATATTCTCCCACCTTTATTACTTTATCATATACAATTGAAAGTGGATACATGAATAATTTTAATATTTCCACTCCTCTTTTTATTAAAACAAAAACGTCTTTCGCAATTTGCACGAAAGACGTTTTATAAAATCATTCTTTAGAAGAATCCTTTAACAATTGGATATTCATAATGCTCCCCGCTTAATGATTTAATAATTCCTATGATTGGAACGATAAACCACATAAGACCAAAGCCTATTAAAAATGGAATCCCTATTAAAAGTGCTGAAAAGATTACTGAAATCCAAATGAGTACACCAATGACTAATTGAAATAGAACTGCTTGAATCGACACTCTTTTTACAAGTTCATCATCTGCTATTAAGAATACAATAATCGGGACTAAATATGGTGCGAAAAATGCACTCGCATGAACGAGTACGCGCATTCCTTTGTTTTCCATTAGAAAAACCTCCCTATGATTTGTCTAACTTATTATACGATTGAACTGACAATAAGTTTCACATTCGTAGTTATTACTCTTATTCAGACAAATTGTAACAAGAAATGTCATTGAATCCCCTACAAGCAGGAAGACCTTTCACTGAACTGTAAAATATTTGTCTCTCTCCTTGTGATAGAAGTAAGAGACTTCTACTGAAAGCAAATCATACTTTCCAGCAAGTGAACAGACTCTTTCGTCAACTTAACATATAATTATTTAGCAGCAAATGTTTTTGGCATCACGACCGCCACAACTTCCCCAGTTGCACATAGCTCATCTTCTGCGAATACTTCTACCAAAACCTTCCACTTTTTCGGATGAATCTCTTCAATTTCACCAACAGCTTTCAATCTCTTTCCATGAGGTGTTGGCTTTAAAAAATTCACATTCAATGATGCTGTAACAAATCGTGGAGGTTCTTCACCGCTTCCAGGTTCAAAACCATTTTTCCTGTGTAACGCTAAGGATGCTGAACCCGTTCCATGACAATCCACGAAAGATGCAATTCCGCCCCCATAAACAAAACCTGGAATCGCAATCTCCTTTTCTGTTGGTGTATGATAGGTCACCGTCTGACTTCCTTCCCATCCTGTACGGAAATGATAACCATCTTCATTCAATCGACCGCAACCTAAACACCAAGCAAAATCATCAGGATATTCATCTTGAATTGCGTGTACAACTTTTTCTCCCATTTTAACACACTCCCCTTCAAGTATTTAAAATTATTATAACATTCAAAACATGTTTTTCATTGTTTATTTATAACATTTAATCGAGTTCTCAATAATTTTATAAAATTGATTCGTAAAAGATGTTTGGTTGCGTATAGTATAGAAACGACATGCAGGAGGAATTACGATGAAAATACGCGGATTACTATTACTTGCACTTATGATTGGCGGTGCTTATATGATGTTTCAAACTTATCAAAACGACGAACCAAAAGAATTTTCGGAAATTTTAGATGCGAAAAAACCTTCTTTTAACTCACTCACTTTTACAAAACCAACTAAAAATGGAACGAATGTTGAATCTTGGGTCGTCGATGAACCAAAGGAAATTGAAACGCTTTTAAGCTTCTTGCAAAATTATCATGTACGGAAATTACAGCCTGAAGAAATAAATATTCATGATCATGTCAATCATTTTAGTATTCAACTTCACGATGAAAATGGACGAGAATTAAGCATTATGGTTAGTGAAGACTTAATTATTCAAGATGATGTTTTATATTACGAAGTCGTTGATGGGCCATTGGATATGAAGTGGCTTTTATCATTTTTTATAAATAACCAGTAGGGAAAAATTCAACGGCTATGTTCATTGGCCGTTGAATTTCACCTTATCTTATATTGTAGCTCAAGAGCCTATTAATCCTTATATTTGACGGACCATGGTGTGCCTAATTTTGGCAATGCCCAACGGTCTAAGCCATACCAACCTGCTACTTTCCATGCCATAATAATTAAAAGTGCAATCATAAACATAATCGGGTTCGTACTCACTGTTCCTGCCATTAAAAATGACATATTCATCGTTGCACCAAAGAATGCTGCAATACCCGTTAATAATCCAACAATTAACCCTAATCCTACGAGCACTTCTCCCCAGGCAACCATATAGGAAAATGGCACCGCATTCGGAATGACAACGCTTTCCAAAAATGCTGCATACCAACTAGCAACGTCCCCTTCTTCAACCTTTGCTAAAGCACCTCCCATAAATCCTTCTATTGCGACACCTGCGTTTTCTCCAGTCCAAGCATCTGATGTCACTTTCCCAATTCCCGCCATCAACCAAGAGTACCCAAGATAAACCCTTAAAACTAACCAAATCCATGCTGATGTCGTATTTGAAAATAGCCAACTCGAAAGTGGATTTTCATCTACAATCACATTTTTTCCAACTTGTTTTTTTCTCAATTCAACCATTTTTTCACCTCCTAAATAATTAATCAAATCTCCCAAAACTAATAGATTGGAAGATATAATATAAAACTTTAGCACTATTTACATTTTTTTCAACTAAAAGCATTTTCATCCCATATAATTGGATTTCTGTGCTGAAACACTTCTTTTCTTATATACTATAAGTATTAGCCTTTAAAGGAGTGCAATCATTGGACCAACAATCTATCCAAGACTTTATTATCCAAAAATATCAAGACGAAGAACGAACGATGGTGCATATTTTCGTAGAATGGTGTCGTAACCATAAACTTGATCCGCATATGATTTATCATCTCGCTTATCCTGAACAAGAGGAAAACCTTATACTTACTGAAATTATAAATGAGCTAGATGACCAAGCACCCGTTCATATTCCAAACGAAACATTACTTGAAATTCTTCAAGTATTTGGCAATAACGATCTTGCTTTTGTTGTTGCTGAATTCATCAGTAAATCTTCTGAAAATAAAAATTAGCTTTTACATTCTATTTATTCTGCTATATACTTATAAATAATTCGACTATCGTAATAACTAAAGTCGAAGTTAAATTGATGTGTAAACGTAGGAAAAGGAGAGATGGCAATTGGTCAAGTCTTTACCATTAAGATCAGAAGTAAGTGTAGAAGAAACATGGAATTTAAATGATTTATTCAAAACTGAAGAAGACTATGAAGTAGCGATTCATAATTTAGAAAAAGAAGTTAAAAAGTACACTGAAACATTCCAAGGAAAAATTGTCGACGTTACATCAGCAATTGAAGCGCTAAAAGGTTATGAACGAATTGCTGCAAATATCGTTCCAATTAGCACGTATACGAATTTAGCGATGAGTACCGACCAAACAAATGACGAGGCGCAAATGCGTGCCAGTAAATTCGGGTCAATTTCCGCTAAGATCAGTAGTCAGCTTTCTTTCATCAATAGTGAACTATTAGCGCTACCAACTGATGTATTAGAAGAAGCTATGAAACAATCAAGTGACTATCAACACTTTTTAGAAAAGTTAATTCGCCAAAAGCAATATCAACTTCACCCTGAAGCCGAAAAGGCATTAGCTTCTTACTCGGCAACATTTCAAGCACCATACGGCTTGTATAATACGACTAAAATGGTCGATATGGCATTTGATGACTTTATAGTAGACGGAAAAAATTATCCTTTAAGCTACGTTTCTTTTGAAGGCGATTGGGAATCAGAGCCAGATACAAAGAAACGCCGCGCCGCATTTGAAGGATTTTCGGCGAAGCTAAGAGAATACCAACACACAACAGCAAAAACGTATGACATGCATGTGCAGACTGAAAAAACGACGGCTGACTTACGTGGATATGACTCAGTCATTGATTATTTACTGTTCAATCAAGAAGTTGACTCTTCTATGTATCACCGTCAAATTGACCTAATTATGAAAGAGTTAGCACCACATATGCGAAAGTATGCGAAACTACTTCAAAAAGTACATGGTTTAGAGAAAATGACGTTTGCAGACTTAAAGATTCCTTTAGATCCAAATTATGAACCGAAAATCACCATTGCAGAATCGAAAAAGTACATCGATGAAGGGCTTGCAGTCATGGGCGATCATTACATCGATATGGTCGACCGGTCCTATAAAGAGCGTTGGACTGATTTTGCACAAAATAAAGGAAAGTCAACAGGTGCATTTTGTTCAAGTCCACACGGTTATCATCCGTATATTTTAATTTCATGGACGGGTAGTATGGAAGACGTCTTTGTTTTAGCCCATGAACTTGGGCATGCTGGACATTTCTATCATGCAAACGCTGAACAAAACGTATTCAATTCACGCCCCTCGATGTACTTTATCGAAGCGCCTTCAACGATGAACGAAATGTTGATGGCTAATCATTTATTAAAAAATTCTGAGGATCTGAAATTTAAACGATGGGTGATTTCTTCGATTGTTGCAAGAACGTATTACCATAACTTTGTGACGCACTTGCTTGAAGGCGCTTATCAACGTAAAGTTTATGAACGCATCGATGAAGGTGGCAGCGTAAATGCAAACGTTCTTAATACGTTAAAGCGTGAGGTGCTTGAAGAGTTCTGGGGTGACGACGTAGAGATCAATGACGGGGCAGAACTTACATGGATGCGACAACCACATTATTATATGGGACTTTACCCGTATACTTATAGTGCGGGTCTCACAATTTCTACTCAAGTTTCGAAACGTATTCTGAAAGAGGGACAACCTGCCGTCGATGATTGGATTGAAGTATTAAAAGCTGGCGGTACAAAAACTCCTGCTGAACTTGCTCAAATGGCTGGCGTTGACATTACAACTGAACAGCCACTTCGAGATACAATTGCTTATATCGGGGAATTAATTGACCATTTAGTTGAATTAACAGAAGAAATTGAGTCTGCAAAAAAATAAATATATGATAAAAAAGCAGTCGCTAAAGATAAACGACTGCTTTTTAATTTATATTTATACGCATCATGTTCCGCTTTTTTCATAAAGAGTTAAGCTTTCTATTGCTTTTGTAGAGGGATTGTCTTTTCCTTCAATTTTCTAGTTTCGTAAAGTCATTCGATATATACGGTGGATATTCGATGTTTTCCTTCACGTATTTAACCTTTTCAACTGATTAGACAGCCTCACCTTACCAAAACATTGGTTTTTGTACCATTAACCAAAGCATAATAATCATTAGTCCTATATAGATCCAAGTAGTGCGTTTTAACTTATGTAGGACCCACAATTTATCGATACCAGGATCGTGAAAACGTCGAATGACTCTTGTAAAACCTGTTGCCAAAAATACACCTGACAAGCCCATGACAATAATTGTCATAACGACCCAGGAAGTGTACCATGGCCAAGGCCCAAGTAAAATCAAAAGCACACCAGTAACTACTAGTACATGACCTGCATGCATAACGATTCTAATAATTACATCAATCATGGAAAAATAAATTTCTTCTTCCGCCTCGCCCTTCTGGATCAAGCGGTTGATAAGTGGAATGATTATGAACAGTGGTCCTATTGACAGAACTGCACTGACAACGTGTGAAAACACAATCGTTGTATAGAAGTCAATAATCATTTATTGAATCATTTCTGAACTGGGCTAAATTCATGTACCCAAACGTTCATTTTTGGAACCCATGGCATTTTAGGATGTAATGCAAGAATTGTTTCTTTATATTCTTCTAATGTTTCATATCCTTCTGTTTTTGCATCTGCATCTGTCATTTCCCCAAGCGTTTGCGAATACAGTGCATCAATTTTAAATTCTTTTCCTTCTAGCTCCATAATTTCACCGGGATAAGCATACACACCATTACGCCTTGTAGCTGTTTTTTCACCGTTTAACACTTTTTGTACATCTTCCTCAATTGTCACAAGACGCTCAATCGAGCATGATTTTTCTGGTAAATCTTTATTCATTTCAGTCATAAGTTCTAATACCTCTTTCCATTTGATAATATATATCAATTATACATATTTTATTATATAATCGCGAGTATACCGAGTTAAATACCAATCATTTCATTTGAATATGTTCATTTTCTCGACAAAACCACACTAATTTCACTTTTAGGCTTTCTGATTATCGTTTAAAACAATTAAATTAACTTGAATATAAGTGGACAATCAACATTTTTCGACAAGGTCATTTACAAGTATATAATGAACTGTTAATGTAAATTAATGTATATAAAAAATCTCAATTACATATTGGAGGAATTTGAATGAGCGTTTCTGTAAAAGAAAAAGAGCCACAGCAACGTTCAACATTCGGGCTATTACTTTTAGTCGCAGGCATCGTTTTCCTTGCGATGAATTTACGCGCCCCTATTACGTCAGTCGGACCCGTTGTTGAACTCATTCGCGACAGTTTAAACATATCTAATACAACTGCTGGAATTTTAACGACCATTCCCTTACTGGCATTTGCTGTTTTATCACCTTTTGCACCACGTCTTGCGAGAAGGCTTGGCATGGAATTAACATTGTTTTTCGTGTTAATTGTACTATCTATCGGACTCTTTTTGAGACCTCTTGGTGGCTTGCCTTTCCTTTATACTGGTACGCTGTTCATCGGGGCTGGGATTGCAATCGCAAACGTTCTTATGCCTGCTTTTGTAAAGATGAAATTCCCAAAAAACATTGGTGTGATGACGGGAATTTACTCAATTTCCATGAACTTAACAGCTGCAATTGCTGCAGGTCTGAGTGTTCCACTTGCTACGGGCACTAGTTTTAGTTGGAAAGCTTCTATCGGAGTTTGGGCACTTCTAGGAGTTGTTGCACTACTCTTTTGGATTCCTCAATTAAAATACGGAGAAAAACAACCCTCTTCTAATCATGATGAAGTCAAAAAACCTTCTCTATTACGTTCTAAGCTTGCATGGCAAATCACAATTTTTATGGGGCTTCAATCCTTATTATTCTATTCAATCGTCGCTTGGTTTCCCGCTATTTTACAAGATCGTGGAATGAGCGCTGATAAAGCAGGTTGGATGCTTTCATCTGTTCAATTTGCACAATTACCTGTAACATTTATCATGCCAATCATTGCAGCAAAAATGAAAAATCAAATTGCGCTCGTTTGGCTGACATTTATTTCAGCAATTCTTGGTGTCTTATGTATTTTATCAGGACAAACATTGCTTATCTTACCTGCAGCCATTTTATTTGGCATTGCGACGGGAACTGCTTTTAGTTTAGCTATGATGTTTTTCACACTTCGAACAGACAATGTTTTCGAAGCTGCTGACCTTTCAGCAATGGCGCAATCAATCGGCTATTTACTAGCAGCGACAGGTCCTGTTATTTTCGGCTATCTTTATGATTTAACAAGTAATTGGTTTTGGTCACTCATATTATTAATGATCGCGTCAATTATTATCTTAATCGTTGGATTAGGCGCTGGAAAAGATACAACAATTTCCCAGTCATCATATTCATCAACCGAGATATAAAAAGGAGCGTCCAATAGTTTGAATATCAACTGATTGGACAGCTCCTTTCTTTCCCATTTCACTAAAAACTTTGTAATAAATTTGCCATTTCAATCGCTGAAGTACCAGCATCCCAGCCTTTATTGCCCGCTTTTGTGCCTGCACGTTCGATTGCTTGTTCAATCGTTTCAGTCGTTAATACCCCAAAAATAACCGGGATTCCTTCTTGCAGATTGATGGCAGAAACACCTTTCGCCACTTCATTGCACACATAGTCAAAATGCGGTGTAGAACCTCGAATGACTGTACCAAGCGTTATGATGGCATCATATTTTTTTGAAGCCGCCATTTTTTTCGCCACTAAAGGGATTTCAAAAGCGCCCGGAACCCATGCGACGTCGATGTCATTTTCATTTACACCGTGACGGCGTAATGCGTCTTCTGCTCCACTTAATAACTTTCCTGTAATAAATTCATTGAATCGCCCAACAACAATTCCAATTTTTAAATTCGTTCCAACTAAATGACCTTCGTAAATTGTACCCATCTGATTTCCCCCTCAGTTGTGTAATAAATGACCTAGCTTTTCTTTTTTTGTCTGCATATATTTTTCATTTTCCACTTTAACAGGCATCTCAATTGGAAGACGGTTATTTATTTGAATTCCATTTGTTTCAAGCGCATTCACTTTGCGCGGATTATTCGTTAATAACGAAATTGAGGTCACCCCAAGATGTTGTAACATATGTGCGCCTACACGATAATCCCTGGCATCATCTGGAAATCCTAATAACACATTCGCGTCCACTGTATCATGCCCTTGATCTTGTAACTCGTAAGCTTTCATCTTATTGACAAGCCCAATACCGCGGCCTTCCTGTCTTAAATACAATAAGACGCCTTGGCCTTCTTTTTCAATTTGACGAAGTGCAGCATGGAGTTGAGGACCACAATCGCAGCGATTTGAACCAAATATATCTCCAGTTAAACATTCCGAATGGAGGCGAACGACTACATCTTCACCGCCGCCCACTTCACCTTTAACAAATGCAAGATGTTCTTGATCGGTTGACTTTTCCACATACGTGAAAACTTGAAATTGACCAAATTCAGTCGATAATTCAATATCTACAACATGTTCAACTACCGATTCTTGCATCGCTCGATAATTCATCAGCTCTTCAATTGTCAAAATCACCAAATCGAAACGTTCTGCAATTTCTTTTAACTCTGCACCTCTTGCCATCGTTCCGTCTACATTCATAATTTCGCAGATGACACCGACTGGTTCAACCTCGGCCAACTTGGCCAAATCGACCGCAGCCTCAGTATGCCCAGGACGTTCCAACACACCACCACGTTTTGCAATTAACGGAAAAATATGTCCCGGCCTGTTAAACTCTGTCGCTTTCGCTTCAGAATCGAGCATACTTAAAATTGTTTTTGAGCGTTCAAATGCTGAAATTCCCGTATGCGTTGTCACATGGTCAATCGATACTGTAAAAGCAGTGCGATAAGGGTCACTATTTTCAGCTGCCATAAGCGGCAACTCTAATTTTGCTGCTTTCTCTTCTTCAATCGGCACACAAATAAGTCCCTTTCCTTCTGTCGCCATAAAATTAATCATTTCCGGTGTCGCAAATTGTCCGAGCGCTAGAAAATCGCCTTCATTTTCTCGATTTTCATCATCGACAACGATGATGGCTTTTCCTTTTTTTAATTCCTTAACTGCTTGTTCTACTGTTGTATACAAGTTGTTCACCTCTTCATTTTCAAAAGTGGAAGCGCCTGTTTAGACGCGACAAGTATAAGTCACTTAAACTTTTGGTGTTCATTCATTTAAAAAACCATTCTCCGCTAATGTCGTCATCGTCACTTCGCTCGTTGATCCTGCATTTCTACTGAGAAGTCTCTCCATATATTTCGCTAGCATATCGCACTCAATATTGACAATATCGCTGACTCGCTTTTGGCCAATAATTGAATCAGATTGTGTAACAGGAATTAACGAAATAACAAATCCACTTTTTGTAACTTCAAAAACAGTCAACGAAGTACCGTCTACTGTAACCGAACCTTTTTCGATGAAATACTTTAATAAGTGTTCTTCCATCTTTATTTCCATATAAATGGCATTTTCCAAGTGACGAACAGCTATCACTTCGCCTGTCCCATCAACATGCCCGCTAACAAAATGCCCGCCAAACCGGCCATTTGCTGCCATCGCACGTTCCAAATTAACAGCACTTCCTACTTGTAAGGTATGAAGAGTCGTCGCTTTTACTGTTTCGGGCATTACATCTGCTGTGAAATAGGTTGCTGTATAATCTTTAACCGTTAAACAAACACCGTTGACAGCAATACTATCCCCGATTCCTACATCTTTCAGCACTTTTGTACATGCAATTCGAAGTTGAAAGGAATTTTCACAACGCGTCATCGTTTGAACAATTCCAATTTCCTCTACAATGCCAGTGAACACTTTTACGTACCCCCCTTTTGAAACTTGGCATGGATTTTAATATCGTCACCGATTTGCTCGACATTAAGAAAAGTTAATTTTTCACTGTCTTTTATGAAGCTTCTCGATTCATCCATAAACAAAGAAGCACCATTACCAATCAGTTTTGGTGTGACGTATAAATACAGTTCATCCGCCAACTGTTCATCAATAAAACTCGTATGTATGCGACTTCCGCCTTCTACAAACAAAGTTATTATTCCTCTCTTCTCGAGGCGTTTTAAAACCTCTTCCAAGAATGGTTCTGTTTCTGAAATTCGTTCAATAGATACATTTGAATAAGCTGTTAATTTTGCATTCATTTTTGCGGAGTCTAGTGTAAAAATGATTGTTTCCGCAGCACCATCAGCGATGACATTTGCTGTTTCAGGCGTTCGTAATTGTCGATCTAAAATAATTCGAATTGGATTCTTTCCACCATGGGGCAAACGGGTGGTTAGGAAAGGATTATCATGAAGTACGGTTTCTACGCCTACTAAAATTGCATCATGGGTATGTCGAAGAGTATGGACATCCGTTCTAGAAGTTTCAGACGAAATCCATTTACTGTCCCCACTTGCCGATGCAAGTCGACCATCTAGGGTAACGGCCGCTTTCAACGTAATATATGGTTTACCGTATTGAATAAAATGAAAAAATGCGCGATTTAAATATTCAGCCTCTTTTTGTAAAATGCCAACAACGACTTCTAGTCCAGCATGCTTAAGAAGTTCGATGCCACGTCCATTAACTGAAGGATTCGGATCTGTAGTTGCAATAACGACACGCTTTATACCACTTGCAATAATTAAATCGGTACAAGGCGGAGTTTTGCCTTTATGTGCACATGGTTCAAGGGTTACATATAAATCGGCACCATTCGCAGCTGTTCCTGCCATCTTTAATGCATGAACTTCAGCATGTGGTGTTCCCGCTTTTAAATGTGCGCCCGTTCCAAGTATTTGACCGTTTTTCATACAAACAGCACCAACTAAAGGGTTAGGTGAAGTTTGACCTTCTGCACTTTGCGCTAATTGCAAGGCAAGTTTCATCATTTGTTCATCAATCATCGACATTCCCCCTTTCATTTTTGAAGAGAGAAATATTTAATCGGCATCGCACGTATTTTCAAAAAACTTCTCCCATCCAGACTTTAACTGTCGGTGCCAGAATTTCACTGGCTCCACCGTTTTCTAGCATGTAGAAAAGCGGGTCACGGACTTACAAGCATTGCACTTGATCACCGTCGGTAAGGAATTTCACCTTGCCCCGAAGTTTTGAAATATATCGTACTTTTCTAAACTTAACATATTCTTTTATAGGAATCAATGAAATTTATCATGATTCTTTTAACATACAACCATTTCTGATATTTCACAACTTTTTATAATGATGGTTGGAAAATACGCCGATTCCGTTGGACACTTTTACTCTTTGATAGATTCTAAATTAAACCGAGTTTTAAAAAAATGTAGACAAAGTCCCATAACGACTTTGTCTACATCCCAAATGCATCGACTTAACAATGCTTTTTCATATCCTATTACTCTTTCAGGTCTTCAATCGAATCGATATCCATATATTCTGGAACGACTAAACCGATTTTTACACCTTCCATATTAACACCAAGCTCTTGGAAATCACCATCGAATTTTTCAGCATATGTTTCGTGTGTAATTGGTAACCATGCTGCAAGTGTTGCATCTGCACTACCGTCAGCAACTGCTGTCCACATTGGTCCAGCTTCTACTTGTGTAAGTGTTACATCAAAGCCCATATCTTCTAGAACAAGTTTCATAACGTTATGACTTGCCATTTCACTATCCCATGCAACATAAGCAAGTTTAATTTTGTCACCGTCAACTTCTTCAACACCGTCTGTCCACTCTGCTACTTTATCTTCATTGGCATCAATCCAATTTTGTGCTGCTTCTTCTTCTTTTTCACCATTTTGAATTGCGACCATTACTTCAGCCATGTCTTCTTCTGTCCAGTTAAAGTTCGACAAAATCTCATGTGCTTCTGGTAAATCATCTTCTAATCCAATTCGACCAATTGTACGAATCTGCTCTTCTCCACCATAAGAACCTTCTGGATCTTCAAGGTATTTAAGATCAAACTCTGCAAATTTCCAGTGTGGTGTCCAACCTGTAATAATAATTGGTTCTTCTTTGTCATACGCTTTTTTAAGTGCTGCTGTCATTGCTGCACCTGAACCAGTTGTCAGTGTCCACTCATCTAATTCATAGTCTTCAATTGCACGTTCAGTTGCTTCCATAATCCCAGCACCTGGGTCAATACCTGTAATCTTGTAGTCTACTAATTCTCCTACCGATTCTTCAGTACCACCAGTCGTGTCATCGTTTGTGTCTGTTTGTCCCTCTTCTTCTGCATCATCACTGCCACATGCAGCTAGTCCTAATGCTAATACTGCTGCTGCACCTAATCCAAATACTTTTTTCTTTAATGTCATTCTGAAACTCCTCCTTGTTTTTTCGTACCTGCGTGTTGCGTGATTCGGTCTAAAATAATTGCAACGATTACAATCGCTACTCCTACCTCAACTCCAACACCTGTTTTTAATTGTGTAACGGCTCGGTAAACTTCTTCCCCAAGACCCGGTGCACCTACCATTGAAGCGATTACGACCATTGAAAGGGATAGCATGATACTTTGGTTAACCCCTGCTAAAATTGTCGGTTGCGCTAGTGGAATTTGAACCTTTACTAATCTTTGCCATGCTGTTGAACCAAATGCTTCAGTTGCCTCAATTAAATCTGATGGAACTTGTTCAATTCCAAGCATCGTAAGACGAATTGTCGGTGGCATTGCGAATATAACAGATGCCACTACGCCTGGAACTACACCTATATTAAAGAAGAATATAGCTGGAATCAAATAAACAAACGCTGGCATCGTCTGCATAAGGTCTAGTATTGGGCTTACGATCGCTTTCACAATCGGTTTTTGTGAAGCCCATATGCCAATTGGTATTCCAATGATCACTGCAAATAAAACAGAAGCAATGACAAGTGCTAACATTTGCAACATCGGATACCATAACCCTAAATAATCAATGAATAAAAAGCCAAGTAATGTAAAGAACCCAATTTTTCTCGTTGATAAAAACCATGCAATCAGCGCAAATATAATTGCAAGTAATATTGAAGGAACTTGACTTAGTATATCAACCGACCCTTCGACAAGTACTTCTAAAAATATTGCAATCCCATCAAATAATGGTGCGAAAACATCTGTTAACCAACCAACACCATCATCAATCCAATCAGCAAATGGAAGTCTTGGTAAAAGCTTATCCAATGGCCTCTACCTCCGTCTCTTCATCCGCCTGAACTGTACCATTCTCATTAATAAAACGATCATTTCCAGACAAAGCACCAATTAAAGCACCCCGAATAATAATTCCCTTCAAACGATCAGTATCATCGACAACTGCAACAGGAATTGTCGCTATTGATACTTGATCGAGAAGTTCTGTTATTAAACGATCTTCAGAAACTACCGTAATATCATTTATTAAAATATCTTCCAAATTCTTTCCTTCTGTTAACGCAGCATCTGCATCATGCGCTGTTACTGCGCCTAATAAACGTCTTTGCTTATCAGTCACATACATCGATGAGATTCGGAGTCGCTTCATTAAGCGTAACGCAACACGTGGTCCTCTATCTACTTGTACAGAGTCTGCTCGTTTCATAATATGTGCTGCTGTTAAAACTTTCGACAAATCAACATCTTCTACGAAACGTTCAACGTATTCATCAGAAGGATTCATTAATATCTCTTCCGGTGTACCCAATTGAACAACTTCTCCGTCTTTCATTAACAAAATGCGGTCACCAATTCGTAATGCTTCATCCAGGTCATGCGTTATGAAAATAATTGTTTTCCCCATATCGCTATGTAATTGCAATAGTTCATCTTGCATATCTTTACGAATTAACGGATCTAATGCACTAAAAGCCTCGTCCATTAAGAGTACGTCTGGGTCATTTGCTATGGCACGTGCAAGTCCAACACGCTGTTGCATTCCTCCACTAAGTTGGGAAGGATATTGCTCTTCGTATCCAGCAAGTCCAACTAATCTCAATGATTCCATTGCTTTTTCATGTCTTTCAGCTTTTGGAACACCTTGAATTTCCAATCCATATTCTGTATTGGAGAGAATCGTTTTATGTGGGAATAATGCAAAGTTCTGGAAAACCATCCCGATTTTCTCTCTACGAACCTGACGAAGCTTTTCTTTGTTCATTTGAACAATATCTTCTCCGTCTATTAAAATATTCCCAAGCGTTGGATCGATTAGTCGATTTAAAAGACGAACCAATGTTGACTTTCCACTTCCAGAAAGCCCCATAATGACAAAGATTTCACCTTCATTGACATCAAAAGACGCATTATTAACGCCTACTGTCGCCCCAGTCGCTTTTAATATTTCTTTTTTAGTTTTGCCTTCCTGAAGTAATTGAGCTGCACGTTTCGTATGTTTACCGAATATCTTTGTCGCTCTTTTCACTTCAATTTTCTTCTTACTAGGTTGCTCTTCCATTTTTACACTCCCTCGATTTTTTCGAACGTCTATTAGTATAACTCATCGAGATATAATTTCAACCGTATTTACAATTTATTTAGTTTGTACAGAAAAAACTGTACAAAACGAAAGTCATTAAAATTGATTTTCTACTCATTATAAATTATGCTATATGTGAATTATTGACTCTTTTTTAAGCTAAATGAATCATACAAGGAGATAGCGTTATGAATGGATATGATAAACTTTTACATGCACGTAAACGCATAATGGAATCAATTACGCAAAACATCCATCTTTTTGGGCAACCGCCATCCGCGGGGAGACAATATAGTATGTTGTTTTTTGAAAATAAACCAATGACATTAGATGATATGTCTGAAGAACTCGGCATGAGTAAAACAAGTATGAGTACGTCAATTCGCTCATTGGCAGAATCTAAACTAGTCGAGCGTGTATGGGAACGTGGTGTGAGAAAAGATTTATATGAAGTGAATGATGATTGGTACCAAAATTTTATAGATACTTTTTCATTAAGATGGGGACGTTCGATTTCTTTACATCTAAGTGCAATTCGAAGATCACAAAAAGAACTTAACGCACTCCTTCAAGATGAAAAGACGGATGAGGAAGTAAAAGAACTTGCTAAACAAGATATTGAAAAGCTAGATTATATACGTAATTACTATAACTGGCTTGAACGACTTGTCGATGCATTTGAAGATCATGAGATTTTTGATATCGTTCCGAAAAATAATGATGACTAAAAAAACAACAATCTGTAGAAATAGATTGTCGGCTTTTTAGTTTTATACGTATGATAGGATGATGTGTTTTTATACGTCATCCTATTTTATATTGGGCTTTATAACAGTCGCCCACAATTTCAATCCATGCACCCATGAAGAGCGCGACGTTGGAACTGCACTTATTTCTAACTTTGAAACTGGAAAAGGTAATCCAACACTAGAAACAATTGTAAGTTTCGCAAGAACAAATGATGTTCAAAAAATCTCCGAATCGCTAAAGTAAACTTCAACCCATCTCCTTAGTGCGAATTACATCGTTTTTTCCCGGAGTAGCGCAATAAATACTTCCAGCGCTTTTGTTTGAAATGGAGACTGCCTTAAAAACGAAAACGATCGCTTCAACTGTAACGCCTCTATATCAATTACAGTTAAATCACCGTATTTTAATTCCTTTTGAACCGCCCATTTCGATAATAAACTTATTCCCAATCCAACTTCTACAGACTCTTTAATCGGTTGTATACTACTATAATATAACAACTTCTTAGGTGATATATTCCAATGATTAAAAATTTCTTCCGTCGCCTCCCTTGTTCCTGATCCAGATTCACGTACAATCCATGTTTCGTCAGCTAATTCACTTCGCTTAATATCTTTTCTCAACGCTAATGGATGTGTAGGCGATGCAACAACGACCATTGAATCCTCCGCAAACACTTCTTGGATTAAAGATTTGTTTTTAAAATTCCCTTCAACAATTCCAATATCCAATTGATGATTTTCGACTAAATTAGCGATTTGTGCTGTATTACCAATTCTTACAGTTGGTTCAATTTCTGGATACATTTTTTGTACTTTAGCAATTAGATGTGGCAATACATATTCTCCAAATGTATAGCTCGCACCGATCGATAAAGGACCACTTGCTTTTCTCGTTAAATCATCTACATGACGTTGCATTTGTTCATACATGCCTACTATTTGTTTTCCATAATGGTAAACGATTTCCCCAGCCTTATTTAAACGGACATATTTATTACTGCGTTCCAAAAGCCTAGTGCCCATTTGTTTCTCAAGCGTATGAATATATTGGCTAACAGCAGGCTGTGTCATATGATGCGCTTCGGCTGCACGTGAAAAGTTCTCCTTTTCCACAACGCTCATAAACACTAGTAAGTGCTGATCTACAGGCATTTATTCTCTCTCCTTTTTGACCATAACCATTTACTTATCGTCATCATCATAATAAATTATTTTACTTATTACAAGAATCCTTTTATTCTAATAATTAACGGGAGGTGTTTTCTTGTCTACTCAATCAGAAAACATGCAACATCCACGTCCAAAACAGATGTGGTTTGCCGGGGTATTATTCACTTTTTTCATTGCATTATTAGGTTTTCTATTCGCACTTCTTCCAGGATTCGATCGTGTTGGTCAATTGGCATGTGCGATTATCATCGCGGTTATTTATCGACAAATTTTTGGGTATCCTGAGGCATTACGAAAGGGGATTACATTTTCCTCCCAAAAATTATTACGTTTAGCCATTATTTTATATGGGTTTAAATTAAACATCGATATCGTCCTAAACGATGGATTAGGCTTACTTGTCCGTGGGATTATAGTCATCGCATTTGCGATCCTTTTTACTGTTTGGCTAGCGAAGATAATGAAAGCGAATAAAATGATTTCGCTTTTACTTGGTGTCGGTACAGGGATTTGCGGGGCAGCGGCGATTGCGGCCATTGCGCCTATTGTGAAGTCGAAAGATGAAGACACCGCAATCAGCGTTGGAATCATCGCTTTAGTGGGAACAGTATTTGCTATTTTTTATACAATTGTAGGACCACTTCTACCAATTCCAGCGATCGATTATGGGATTTGGTCTGGTGTAAGCCTTCATGAACTTGCTCATGTGGCGATTGCTGCTGAACCTGCTGGCGATGATGCACTTGCAATTGCACTCCTTGCTAAACTAAGTCGAGTTTTACTCCTTGTACCTGTTGCTTTTATTTATATATATGTCATGAATCGTAAAAACAAACAATCTCATGCAACACAGAACAAAGTACCATTTCCATGGTTTTTACTTGGGTTTATTGCGACAAGTATTCTTGGCAGTTATGTGTTAGGCCAATCTATTCCTGCACCACCCAATGTGATGGAGTTTATTTACAATATAACAACTTGGCTATTAACAGCCGCAATGGTAGGTTTGGGATTAAATGTTCATCTACAAGATTTACGCACGAAAGCCCTAAAGCCGTTAATCGTGATGACGATTACATCAATCCTTGTTTCCATCATAGCGTATATGATCATTTAACTTCATACTAGATACGCACTATTGAAGTGAAAAATGGAAGCTACTTTGATCCGACAAAGTAGCTTCCATTTAATGTGAAATGCTAATCAGTTTACTTCGATGATATGTTCTTCATGTTCATGTAGTTCGTCATCATCTTCTACATGAATCACAATCGTATATTTTCCTTTTTCTACAAATGTATAAAGTGCATTGTATTCTCCAGCATTTTCTTCTGTCGCCTCGATCCAATCATGTTTGTCTGGATCTCCTTCATGCCAAATTTCATAACGAACATCTAATTCTTCTAAAGCTTCATCATTTAACTCAATATGAACAAGTAACGAATCTTCTTTTCCTACTTCAACATTTGCTGGCTTCATAAAATGCATCGCAAATCCTTCAGTATGGTACTCAGGTTCATCACTTTCCTCATACTCGCCGCCATCTCCAACCGTTACAGTTTCTACCGGCATTGCATGTTGTACTTCCGCAGTTACATGTACTTGAATATGATACAGTCCATCATGTTCAAATGACGTTTCAGCTGTATAAATCCCTTCCCCTTCATTATTAGAATCAATCGTAACACTTTCCGACTTCTTTCCTTCTTCCCAAATTTCATAGACGACTTCATCTGCTTCGTCTATTTTGCGGTCACCAATTGTGACAAATGCTGACATATCAACTGTTTCATCAACTTCAACTTCATTTGTTACTGTTAAATCTACCATTAATTGTTCTAATTCTAGTGGTTCAGTAATTACTTCATGTTCCTCATTATCACTACAAGCTACTAACATGCCGACAACAACGATCATCATCGCGAACGAGATTATTTTTTTCAAGGTTATTCCTCCAACTTTTTATGATTTCACTCACTTCTATGAGCCTATCATTTTATTATGATATAATAACTTATCTACTAACAGAATAGTAATCTTTCACCTCGAATGTCAAACGATAACCTTATATGATAAGCTTTTGTGAATATTGACTGACAAATATTTGCCATATAAAAAAACTGCGTTCGGAAATCTCATCCCAAACGCAGTTTTTCACTCAATTTCTAATTTGTCCGGTTCCTTGAATCACAAACTTACTAGAAGTTAATGCTTGTAAGCCCATCGGCCCTCTTGCATGTAATTTTTGTGTACTAATCCCAATTTCTGCGCCGTAACCAAATTCAAACCCATCTGTAAATCTTGTCGAAACGTTATGGTAAACTGCAGCAGCATCTACCTCATTTAAAAATTGATCGGCATGTGCTTGATTATTCGTCACGATTGCTTCAGAATGGCCTGTGCTATATTTGGCAATATGCTCTACTGCTTCGTCTACATTTTTCACCACTTTAATTGCTACTTCAAGCCCTAAATATTCTGTATACCAGTCTTCTTCGGTTGCCGCTACAACGTGATTTGAAAGCGTTTGAATAGCAGCATCTCCGTGAATAACTACTTTATTCTCTTCTAATAAATCAACAAGCACTTCTCCGTACTGTTCGCACCATTTTTCATGTAAAACTATCGTTTCAATTGCATTACAAACAGATGGACGTTGTAATTTTGCATTCAATACAATATCAAACGCCATATCTTTCTCCGCAGACTCATCAATAAACAAATGACAATTTCCTGCACCTGTTTCAAGTACAGGAACAGTCGATTGTTGGATGACTGTTTCGATTAACTTCTTACCACCTCGTGGAATCAATACATCGAGATATTCATTTAAATTAAACAACTCTTTTGCAGTTTCGCGGCTCGTATCCTCTATTAACTGAACTGCCTCTATTGGAAGTGCACTCTTTTCTAATGCTTTATGAATTGAGTCCATGAGCGCTATATTCGAGTATTTTGCCGAAGAGCTACCTCTTAAAATTGCCGCATTTCCTGTTTTAATCGATAATGTTGCCGCATCAACAGTTACGTTTGGACGCGCTTCATAAATCATCCCAATCACGCCGATTGGCACACGTTTTTTCTGGATTAACATCCCATTTTCTTTTTCAATCGACTCAAACACTTCGCCGACTGGATCTGCTAATTCAATGAGCTCTTGAATTGCACCTGACATCGCTTCAATGCGCTCTTCTGTTAGTAAAATACGATCAAGCACTTCTTGCGTTAATCCATTTTCTTTACCTTTTTGGATATCTTTCGCATTTTCGGCTAATAAATCATCTTGATCTACTAATAATTGTTCTGCGATTAATTGTAACGCAGCATTCTTTTCACTCGTCGTTTTCGTTCCGAGTAAAGACGTAATCGCTTTTGCTTTCTTTCCTTTATCTTGTACTTCATTTCCAATTGTTAAATTTCCCATTTCGATTCCTCCTATATCGTTACCCATTTGGCTCTATGAATGACTTCTACTGGGGTTGTTCTTACACGGTTCGTTTGTTCTTCGCTTCGCTTCCCAATTGCCTTTTCTAAATCTCTAGAAGAGTAAGTGACTTCTCCTTTTCCAATTAACCCATTCAAACCAAAGACTTCAACAATATCGCCTTTTTTAAACTCGCCCCGAACTTTAAAAATTCCTGCCGGCAATAAGTTTTTACTATGGTATAAAATGGCATTTTCTGCTCCTTTATCGACATAAATTTTTCCAGTCGCTTCAGAATGCATAGCAATCCATTGTTGGTTTATTGAAATAGAATTGTAATTTTCACTTTCTATATAAGTTCCATCACCATTACCATGAAGAATTTCAACTAGTTTATTCGGGCCAAATCCTTTTCCAATAAAAACAGGAACACCGACAGACAATGCTGTTTTAGCGGCTAATAACTTTGATCTCATCCCACCTGTTCCAACTTTTGAACCTGACTCATCTGTACAAGCAAGCATATCGTCGCTAATATCCGTTAGTGTATCTATTTTTTTAGCATCAGGATGATCATTTGGATTTGCATCGTATAATCCATTTACATCAGTTAAAATAATTAATTGATCAGCTTTTATAAAGCCGGCAACGAGCGCTGACAACATATCATTATCTCCAAATGTTAGCTCTCTAACAGATACTGTATCGTTTTCATTAATAATTGGAAGCACTTTTCTATCCAATAATTCTGTAATTGTTTCATAAGCATTTTTATAACGATCCCGATTTGTAAAATCATCTCGTGTGAGTAATATTTGAGCTGGAATAATATGGAACCCACTAAACTTTTCAATATAAGACTGAATTAATAAACTTTGCCCAACTGCCGCCGCTGCCTGTTTTCCTTTTAGCGTGATGGGTCTTGTTATATAACCTAAACGTTTAAATCCAGCTGCTACAGCTCCCGAAGAAACTAATAGCACCTCATGTTCTAATTCACGTAATTTAGCAAGTGCTTTGACATGATCATTAAATTTAATTTGATCAATTTCACCATCGTCATTTGTTAAAGAACTACTTCCAATTTTTACGACAATTCGCTTTTTCTTCATTCCACATAACTCCTACTTATTTTTAAATAGTCTAATAATTAGTATGATGCACATTTTACTACAAATGAATAAAAATTGAAAGTCTTTTCGGAATAAAAATTTATATTTCTGTATATTTATAAGCTTTTATAAATAAAAAACAACTATTTCAGACTAAATAGCTGCGCTGATTCATTGAATAAATTTATTTAGTTTCCTCATTTTTTGCCGTGTGCAATTTATGTAACACACGGCTCGAGATTCTTAATGTGGTTTAATTTAAATTGTAACGATTAACTAGGTGTTTGATTTCTCTCTTGTTCTTCTTGCTTTTCCTTTGCTTTAATTTTTTCCGAACGAATATATTGGCGGTATCCATAAGCTGTCTTACGCACTTGTTCTTCATTTTCTAAACTAGCTCCAATAGCCCCTGCTATAGTTGAAGTCGAGGAAACAAGCCATGCAAGTCGTAAATAATCAATGAACCCGACCTCATGATTTACTACATCTTCAAACAAGTCGCCAGGAACGAATATGACGACTGCAAAAAGGAATAATAAAAACATAGACGTATAGAAAAACAGCATAGAAACGCTTAATGTCGCAATGGTTGTTGCGTTATACAAATGACGTAAACGTTGAGAAGTATAATTTGTACGCTTCTCCCATAAATTATGAGCAAATATAATCCATATAATCATCCCAGATGTCGCAAAAAGCATAAGCATAATGAATCTAGCCCAGTTATACAATCCACTAAGTTCCCACAGCGTTGTAAATATAAGCATATATGAACCTGTAGCAAAAGCGGTTCCCATAATTTTTTTGAATGAAGGAATTATTAACCATGGTCGATTGGCAACGGTCATTCCTGAAATGATTTTGATTTTCCCAATCCATTTTGGATGAAGAACAAATTGCAACGAAGCATCATCACATTCTCCACTACTTTCTCTTCTTTTTATTTGGGTGAATTTAAAAATACCGGTCAATTTTCCAAAAAGATTCTTTTCTTTTGATATTTTAATATCCTGCCATTCCAAATACTTTTGCTTTTGATTTAAATGTAATATTTTTACCATTTCACAAATTGTTTTCTTCACTTTATTTGCAGTAGGTGTCAAGCCTAATGCAGGTAACGAAATAAGTGCAATGCGTTGCTTGGCATTCGCATTTGAAAGGATAATCGAATCGCCATAAAATATTGGTAAATCTGTTAACGAAATAACATAATCCCATTCTTTTGCTTTTTTAATATCAACGGCCTGTTCTGAAATCTTTTGTATTTTTTCAGATGCCCCTGTAAACCAGTCAACTTCTATCTTCACCTTCCACTCTGCGTCTTTTGATAACTCATCATTTAAAAGTGTTTCCAAATCACTACTTATATGAGTACTAACTTTTGCTGGAAGACCTGGAGCAGGAACAATCCCCAATGTTATTTGCTTCATTCGTTTCATCCAACTCCTTCAACATTACACTTGTCTCTGCTCGCATCTAATGACCCGGTTGATTATCTTTTTCCTTTTATATAGAAATGAAACATCAATACTTCTTTGAACCTCATCAATTTCCTTCCCTCACTCATTTCACACATTAAAAAAAGAGTTCAAATGAATTGAACTCTTTTTTAATGTGTAACGCCCTATGATGGCGAACCTCTTTATTTAAATTTATTTTTTATCTTTAAACTCAATTTTCGTGCCATCTTTAAAAGTGAGTTCCACTTCAAACTCTTCATAATTTGCGTCTAATTGAAAGACATCTAAAATCTCTTCGATTGCTTCTTCTTTTGTTGTTTCTTGCGTAATTGTAAGTTGTTCAACTAATGGATAGAGCTCATCAAATGCTTCTGAGCCTTCTAGGTGAATACCTTTCAACTCATCTTCAATTTCAGCTTCCACCCTACCATCACTTTTCTTTTCAAGCTCGGCTTCATACTCTTTATCATTTGCATATTCGACTTCAAGTTCGAATTCCACATAATCTAATCGATCCATTTTAGCTACTTCATCATCGCTTTCCGAATCAGATTGTTCTTCATTATTTGTTTCTGCTTGACTGTCTTCATCTCTTTCTTCGTTCGTCTCGATTTTATTGTCTTCAATAACAGGTTGATCGCCTTGCGTTTCATTGCCATCATTTGTCGTGCCACAGGCAACAAGCAAGATTGACATAGTCAGCATGGAAATAAAAAGAATGATTTTCCTCATATCTTCACCTCCCTATCTTAAATTGTTATTCCCAATTTTATTTTTTTAACACTTGATAATCAATTTCATAATTGCTTATTCTTGTAATAAAGACGAACTTTAATGTTAACGAGTGATTGAATGTTCGTTTTATTGCAAGGGATATCCGTTGATTGGAGTGGAAGGCGCCGACTCCTGTGGGTTTAGCGGGACAGGTGAGACCCCGCAGTGGAGCGAAGCGACCGAGGAGGCTCGCCGCCCGCCCCACGGAAAGCGTGCGCCTGGAACG
>JAPFCR010000016.1 GCA_026169375.1 Sporosarcina sp.
GCACGCCGCCAGCGTTCGTCCTGAGCCAGGATCAAACTCTCCATAATAGAGAAATTCGATTAGCTCGATTTCTTTGCTGGCATCTTGTTAGATGTCCATTTGAATCCGAAGATTCAGTTCTCATAATTGAACGTGTCAATCATGAATGTATATCTTGACGTTTTGCTGTTCAGTTTTCAAGGTTCATATTATAGAAGGAAACCTTCACAACTTCCTTCCTTCGTCGCAACCGACCTCCGGATAGCAACTCTTACATCATATCAAGTTACCGAACTGATGTCAACACCTTTCCAGAAATATCTTTCAAGATGTTTTTTGTTTTTGCTGCTTGTTGAAGCAACGTATATAAATATACCATCTTCCTTTTTTTATTTCAAGCCCTTTTAAATAGAAAGTTTATTATAAACATTCAAAACCGACGTGTGGTTTTGTAAAATTATGCTCTTTTATAAATCCCTTCTATATAATAGACCAATAAATCAATCCAACCAATTAGAAAGTGTATACTAAAAAGTCTTTAAACCATCTTATTTGAATGAATCTCTTAGTGTTTCAAATAATAAAAAGCATGTTCTTTCTATACGATACTACGAAAGAACATACTTAGATTCAGTTTTATAATTTAAAATGATAATACTTCTTCTATTGAAATACTTCGCATCTTTGTTAAATCTATTATATTGCCATTTTCCTTCAACTTTATAACTGGACGAAATGGTTCGGCTTGGTGAAGGTAAGCGACGGCACCAATGTCTTGATTCGATAACCTCACCGTTGTACCAATTGAAAGACGACCCGCCACTTCATAAAGTGCATTAATCACTTCAACGTCAAATGCTTCATATGTATCTTTAAACGATTCTAATATTTTATACGGTGACTCTTTAGAACGATAAATACGCTCTGACGTTCTAGCATGATAAACGTCGGCAGTCCCTAGTATTTTTGCATACAACGTTATATAATCTCGTTTTTCATGTCTTGGATAACCACTGCCATCTAAACGTTCATGGTGTTGTAAAACCGCCAACTTCATTTCTGTTCTTAGAAGAGGCGAATCATTAATCATTTGGTAGCTATAGACAGGATGCTTTTTGACTTCATTATATTCTTTTGTTGTAAGACGCCCTTTTTTATTTAAAATCGTAAGTGGAATTTTTGCCATCCCGCAATCGATCAGCGTCCCTGCAATTCCTAATTGAATTGTTTCACCGGCTGATAAATTCATTTTTTCACCGATTGCATGAGCTAGTAATCCTACAGCAATTGAATGGTGATAAATATACTCTTCCTTCGTTGCGACAGTAGTTAAAAAGGTTAGTTCGCTTTCAGGCCTCTTTAGTTGTTCTAACAAAGGAACAATAATTGAACGCATTTTAGCGACGTCAGGCTTGATTCCTGATTGCCATTTAACAAACTCTTTCTTCACTTGTTGCACGGCTTCTTCGTATTGATTTTGAAACGTTGGCTTTTTTACTTGTTTCACCGCCATGTCATTCTCTACTTTTTCAAGAGTATCCTGTTCTGGATTGGAAGTTGTGTTTGGTTTTACTTTAATCTTTTGAATTGCGAATAGCTGTAACACATTCAAATGTTCATCTGTTAATACTGTGTTTTTTCTAACGATTGGATAAATCGTATTCTTATACACATCTTCAGTAACGATTACGCCTTTTTTTACCTCAGACAACTTTACGAATACATCGCTCATAATTATTGACTCCTTTACTTCGCTTAGAATGATCTTCTCCGGTCTTTCTACAGATTCATTACACAGCTTACATACCATTAACTATACTAAACATTTGAACTATTGCACAATAGCCTCTCGAAAATGACCTTATTCCACGAAGACATCATTTTTCCTTTGAAATCTCTTCGATTAATTTACCTTTTACAGCTACACGCTGCCTACCGGAAACTGTACAGGTAATTAACGTAAGTTTATTTAAGTTTTCTTGGTCATCTAGTACGTCCACATCCGTTGCTTCAATCACTTCTGAACTAGTAATTTCATAGGCATACGTTTTTTCTTTCGCGTGTAAATAAGCCATTTCTCCGACAGGCACTTCGTCTAAATTACTAAAGTGACGTCCATCCCGGTATCCCCTATGTCCTGCAATAGTGAAATTCCTCAATCCTGGTTTTTGGTTTTCTTTAATTTGTGTTAAAGCGAGACTTAGGTTCTTATCATCGATTAAAATTGCTTTCATATTTATCACGCCCTTTAATTATTTATAAATTGGAAAATTAGTATTAACACCATTTACCTTTCTCTAATAAAAATACGTTATACCTATCAAAAAATCCAACCTTAATTTGAAAGCGATAGTTCATGAACAAATATGTGGGTAAACAAAAAGACAGTTCAATCTCGTATGACCGATCCTGAACTGTCTTTCATTTATGTTGTTATTCTTCCATTTCTTCCTCAGTCTCAGAAACCTCATCGTCTACTGTTTCTGACGCTTCTTCAGTTTCTTCTTCGTCTTCTTTTTCAACTTTCGCGACAGTTGCGACGACTTCTTCATCTCCTAAACGAATGAGTCGAACGCCTTGTGTGCTACGACCAATGACAGAAATATCATCAATATCCATACGAATTAAAACACCATTTATCGTAATAAGCATAAGATCTTCTGTACCGTCCACGGTTTTCATCGCAACAAGTGGGCCATTACGGTCTGTGACATGTAATGTTTTAACACCATAACCGCCACGATTTTGCACACGGTATTCTTCTTCACTTGTACGTTTCCCGTAGCCATTTTCAGTGACGACAAGTACTTCATAATCTTCTCGTAAAATATCCATCCCAATCACATGATCTCGGTCGCGTAAACGAATTCCCCGGACACCGCCCGCAGTACGTCCCATTGAACGAATAGCTTCTTCTTCAAAGCGAATGAGCATGCCATCTTTTGTACCAATGACAATATCTTCTGTACCATCAGTCATCTTTACACCAATAAGTTCATCATCTCCTCGCAATGTGAGAGCGATTAACCCATTTGCACGGATATTAGCAAAGGCAGCAACAGTCGTTCGTTTTGCGACACCATTTCGGGTCACAAAGAAAAAGTATTGATCTTCATGGAACTCATCAACTGGAATCATTGCCGTTACTTTTTCATCTTTATCCACGCCGAGTAAATTAATGATTGGAAGTCCTTTTGCCGTTCGACTAAATTCTGGAATTTGATAGCCTTTTGTACGGAAAACTCTTCCCTTCGACGTAAAGAACAATATCGTATCATGCGTTGACGTATTCAGTAAATGTTCGACAAAATCATCTTCATTCGTCCCCATTCCTTGAATCCCACGTCCGCCGCGGCGTTGACTTCGGTAGGTATTCGCTGGTAAACGTTTAATATAACCGTGGTGCGTTAATGTTAAGACTAAATTCTCCTCAGGAATGAGGTCTTCATCTTCAATCATTTCCGCTCCGCCTACTGTAATTTCCGTACGACGGTCATCCGCGTAACGTTCCTTTAGTTCTATTAATTCCTCGCGAATAATGTCTAATAATTTCGCTTCATCTGCTAAAATCTCACGTAATTCCGCGATCAGTACTTGAAGTTCATTATACTCTTCCTCGATTTTTCCACGTTCTAATCCTGTTAAACGTTGGAGACGCATATCTAAAATTGCTTGCGCCTGACGTTCAGAAAGATCAAATTTTGACATTAAGCCTGTTTTTGCTTCTTCGGTCGTTTTCGACGCACGAATTAAAGAAATAATCGCATCAATATTATCAAGTGCAATCCGTAATCCTTCTAAAATATGCGCACGATTTTCTGCTCGGCGTAAATCATATTGTGTACGTCTACGAATAACAACTTTCTGATGTTCTAAGTAATGATATAAAATTTCCTTCAGAGAAAGGACTTGCGGTGTACCATCAACGAGCGCTAGCATATTAACCCCAAAACTCGATTGTAGTGCAGTTTGTTTATATAAATTATTTAATAAGACATTCGCATTTGCATCTCGACGCACTTCAATGACAACTCTCATGCCATTACGGTCTGATTCGTCACGTAAATCTGAAATGCCTTCTATTTTTTTATCCCGAACGAGTTCTGCAATTTTTTCTATAAGCCTCGCCTTGTTTACTTGATAGGGTAGTTCGTGAATGAGAATCGTTTCTCTGCCATTCGATTTTTGTTCAATTTCTACTTTTCCTCGAATAATGAGAGAGCCTCTCCCTGTTTCATACGCTCGACGAATGCCACTACGTCCTAAAATGATTCCACCTGTTGGAAAATCAGGTCCTGGGATAATCTCCATTAGCTCTTCTGTCGTGATTTCAGCATTGTCTGCTAAAGCGAGTACCGCATCAATCGTTTCTCCTAAATGGTGAGGCGGTAGGTTCGTTGCCATCCCAACCGCAATCCCCGATGTCCCATTCACAAGTAGATTTGGAAAACGACTCGGTAAAACGACTGGCTCTCGGTCTTGTCCATCATAGTTATCTTGATAGTCAATTGTATCTTTATTAATATCTCGTAGTAATTCCATCGCAATGCGAGACATACGTGATTCCGTATAACGCATTGCAGCTGCAGCGTCACCATCTACAGAACCAAAGTTTCCATGCCCGTCTACAAGCATATAACGATAGTTGAAGTCTTGCGCCATTCGAACCATCGTATCGTATACAGCACTGTCACCGTGTGGATGGTATTTACCAATGACATCCCCTACAATACGGGCTGATTTTTTATGTGGCTTGTCTGCGGTATTCCCGAGATCTTGCATCGCATATAAAATACGGCGATGTACTGGTTTCAATCCGTCACGAACGTCTGGAAGTGCACGTGAAACAATTACACTCATCGCATAGTCTAAAAATGATGTTCTCATTTCGGTGCTAATATTAATTCCTTTGACGCCGTGATTTGGCGTGTCTGCCATATCGGTATACTCCTTTCAGTTTCCTGTAATGAAGATCTTTTAAATTTATTTCATATATGAATTCAAAATAATATTGATAGAAGCCTCAGACGATTGATTGAATACAAATTGCCGCCCGCTATCCCTCTATCAACATTACTCACGTATCTAAATTTTGGACATATCTTGCGTTTTCTTCGATGAATTGGCGACGCGGTTCAACATCTTCTCCCATTAGCGCTTCAAAAGTTTCGTCTGCCAATAATGTATCTTCAAGTTCCACTTGTAATAGCAGGCGTTGTTCTGGATCCATTGTTGTATCCCATAATTCATTTGCATTCATTTCACCTAGACCTTTGTATCGTGTAATGACTGGTTTTGGTGTTTCTGACATACTAGCGATAATTTCTTCTAGCTCATCTTCAGTATAGCAATATTGTTCACGGCGGCCTTGTTTCACACGGTAAAGTGGTGGCTGCGCGATGTAAATATAACCTGCTTCAATGAGTGGACGCATAAACCGGAAGAAAAAGGTCAGTAATAGTGTACGAATATGCGCACCGTCAACGTCAGCGTCTGTCATAATGACGACTTTATGATAACGGGCTTTTTCTAAATCGAACTCATCGCCAATACCCGTACCAAGTGCTGTAATCATTGCTCTAATTTCTTCATTACCTAAAATTCGGTCAAGACGTGCTTTTTCAACGTTTAGAATTTTTCCTCTCAGCGGTAAAATTGCTTGGAAATGACGGTCTCGTCCACCTTTTGCAGAGCCACCCGCTGAGTCACCTTCTACAATGTACAATTCACTAATAGATGGATCGCGTGATGAACAATCCGACAATTTACCAGGTAAACTTGAGACTTCCAATGCTGATTTTCTACGTGTGAATTCTCTTGCATTCCGAGCGGCTACTCTCGCTTGTGCAGCGAGTAAGCTTTTCTCAATAATTTTCTGTGCGACGGTAGGATTTTCTAGTAAAAAGCGTTGTAATCCTTCTGAAAACAACTGATTCGTAATCGTACTGACTTCAGAGTTTCCAAGTTTTGTCTTCGTTTGTCCTTCAAATTGCGGGTCTGGGTGTTTGATTGAGATGATTGCCGTTAATCCTTCACGCACATCATCCCCAGAGAAGTTTGGATCATTTTCTTTCAGAGCACCATTTCTCCGTGCATAATCATTTACAACACGCGTTAGAGCAGTTTTAAAACCTGATTCATGCGTTCCACCTTCATACGTATTAATATTATTCGCAAAAGAGAATAGATTTTCCGCAAATCCACCGTTATACTGCATCGCAATCTCAATGGATATGCCATCTCTTTCCCCTTCTATGAAAATTGGCTCTTCATGAACCGGTTCTTTATTTTTATTTAAATGTTCTACGTATGATTTAATACCGCCTTCGTAATAATAGGTATCCGTGCGGATTTCATCTTCACGCTCATCTATAATCGTGACACGAAGTTTACGGTTTAAATAAGCAAGTTCACGTAAACGATTTGCAAGAATGTCATAGTCAAATACGATTGATTCTGTGAATATTTCAGGGTCTGCTTTAAATCGGACACTTGTACCTGACGTTTCAGAGGTACCGATTTCTTTTAACTCGACCGTTGGAACCCCTTTTTCAAATTTAATATAATATTTCTTACCATCACGTGAAACATATACTTCTGTTTCTATCGACAAAGCGTTTACAACTGCTGCTCCTACTCCGTGAAGTCCACCTGAAACTTTATAGCCACCGCCACCAAATTTACCTCCAGCGTGTAGTACCGTCATAATAACTTCAACAGCTGGTCTTCCAGTTGCTTCTTGAATTCCAACAGGAATGCCTCGCCCATTATCGTCAACACGAATCCAATTATCTTTTTCCATTGTTACTGTAATATGATCACAGTAACCTGCGAGTGCTTCGTCAATACTATTGTCGACAATTTCCCATACGAGATGATGTAAACCTCTTGCACTCGTCGTTCCTATATACATTCCCGGACGTTTCCGAACAGCTTCGAGCCCTTCTAAGACTTGTATTTGTGCTTCATCATAGGACGGCATGTTATTTTCTTCCATAGCCAAACTACTCACCTTTCCTCTCTAAACGTATACAACCAAAAGTTGAAGATACCCGGTTAACCGAAACGGGTAAAAGGGCAACTAATTACATACTTTACAATGACTGTGGTTTAGCTTTAGACCCGAACATCTGGCGCCTGGCACTAAGCAACAGTTAAAGTATCTGCCGAACTTCGGAATTAACTTTTGGATACGTCAAGTCCGCATAGATTTCATATCCATTCAGTAAAAACTACCGACCTACCTATGCGGAAGGATCGGTATGTTTTCTAATCAATTATGCCTTAGCATAACATCCATCAGAGGCTTTATCTGAATTCTGCCAGTGTTTGACGCCAGCTGAACAATAAAATACTTGCATTCACCCTAATACTTACAGAAGTAAAGGGTTTTTTCTTAAATCAGATCAATCTATTTAAAATTATGATCAACAATTCATTATTTTTTTTTCACAGTGCCTGCAGTTACTTCAAATATCTCTGCTTGCCTAATGGTTTCATGGTGAATTCCACTAATATTTGTCGTCGTTACAAATGTTTGGACTTCACCTTGAATTGTATTTAATAAATGTGATTGCCTATAATCATCTAATTCCGATAACACGTCATCTAGTAAAAGAATCGGTGGTTCTCCAACTTCTTGTTTTACAAGTTCAATTTCTGCCAATTTTAGCGATAATGCAGTCGTTCTTTGCTGGCCTTGTGAACCGAAAGTTTGAATATCATAGCCGTTGACGGAGAAATGTAAGTCATCACGATGGGGACCAACGAGCGTTACACCACGCTCAATTTCACGTGAACGAACTTCCTTCAGCTTTTCCTCAAGGATTCCCTTCATTTCCTCAGTCGTCTGCTTAGAATTCAATTCTTTCAATGTGCTGTACGAAACATTCAAAGATTCCATACCACGCGAAATACCTCGGTGGATTGGCTCAGCCCACTTTTGTAGAAGTTCCATGAAATAAAAGCGCTTTTGAATAATTTGTACAGCAGCTTGAATATACTGTTCTGTATAAACATCAAACATTACGTCATTGAAATTTAACTTTCCACGGTTTTCTCGAAGCATCGCATTGCGTTGTTTTAATATTTTTTGGAACGTTAATAAGTCATGTAAGTAAACTGGAGAGATTTGACCAATTTCCATATCGAGAAACCGCCTTCTTACTGAAGGACTCCCTTTTACAAGATTTAAATCTTCCGGCGCGAACATCACAACGTTTAATTTGCCAATGTAATCGCTCAGACGATTTTGTTCCAAATGATTAACGCGGGCTTTTTTTCCTTTTTTAGAAATAACAAGTTCAAGTGGGAGCGGTCCATACTTTCGCTTAATGGTCCCTTCTATTTTACCATACTCTTGTTCCCAACGTATCAAATCACGATCATTTGACGTTCTATGGGACTTTGCCATCGACAAAACGTAGATTGCCTCCATGACATTTGTTTTTCCTTGTGCATTTTCTCCAATGAACACATTAATCTCTGGTGAAAAAGTTAAATCTAACGTTTCGTAATTTCGATAATTCGTTAATACGAGTTGTTCAATGTGCATCCGTCGTTCCGTCTATCTCTTCGTTTATTTTAAACATGCCGAGTTCTGGAATTTCAATGATGTCTCCATCTCTTACTTTTTTTCCACGCCTTTGTTCTTGTTCACCATTTACATAAACAATATGTTCGTCGAGATACCATTTGGCCATGCCACCTGAACCAATTAAGTTCACCATCTGTAGCAGTTGTCCAAGTGTGATAAATTCCGAATGGATCGTCAGGTCTGTCATTGATTTTCAACCTTTCATTTGTTAGTTATCCTTTCATTTTACAGGATTTGGCGCAGTAAGTAAAAAAAGACTACAAAATAAAGGATAAAATCGCTTTATTCGTAGTCCAATGCATGTTTATACATCACTATTCATCATTCACTTTTCTGTGAATATTTATACATTCTTAATACGTTCGGACAGGTAAAATTAATTGTAAGATTGAATCGCTATCAACTGACTTCAAAATAAATGGACGCATAGCACCTGTAAATTGGATTTCAATGTCTTGTCCATCAATCGCACGTAAGGCATCCATCATATATTTTGCACTGAATGAAATCTTCAGTTCTTCCCCTTCAACTTTAACGGCTTCAACAAGTTCTTCAACTTTTCCAACTTCAGGTGAGTTAGAAGAAATTTCTATCATTTTTTCATCAGTTGAAAAACGTACAATATTGTTTTGTTCTTCTTTCGCAACTAAAGAAGCACGGTCAATCGATTGTAATAACGCACGGCCATTCACAACAATTGACGTCTTATGATCTTCAGGAATTAACCTAGATGTATCCGGATAATTTCCTTCAAGTAAACGAGAATAGAACAAGACATGATTTATTTTAAATAAAACTTGCTGATCAGATATTAAAATTTCAACTGGATCATTGGAGTCTGGCAAAATTTTATTAAACTCTTGTAAGCTTTTCCCAGGGATTACAAAACTAAAAGGAATGGATGGCATATTTTCTGGTGTTGCGAGTCTTCTTGCAAGTCTATGACTATCCGTAGCGACACAAGATAAACGCCCATCTTCAACTGTCCAATGAACGCCAGTCAAAATAGGTCTTGTTTCTTGCTGCGAAACAGCAAAAACCGTTTCACGAATAATCGATTTCATCAAATCCGATTGTAAAGTGAAACTATGTTCATCTTTTACTTCAGGTAACACAGGATATTCATCTGGGTTAGATCCGATTAATTTGAATTCAGATTTTCCTGATTGAATTAACGTTTGTAAGCCATCTGTTACATTAATTTTGACTTCGTTCGTTGGGAGTTTACGAATAATTTCACTAAAAACTCTTGCTTGAAGAATGATACTGCCTTTCTCCTCAATTTTAATAAGTTCTTTTCCATCTCTTTCAACTGGAATAAAAGTACGAATGGTAATATCTGAATTACTACCAATCATAGACATTCCATTCTCATTCACTTCGATTTTTATTCCAGTTAAAATGGGAATTGTAACTTTTGAACTGATTGCTTTCATGACGTCATTTAATCCGTCTAAAAGTTCATCTCTCACAATTTCAAATTTCATTTCATACCCTCGCTTATATAATATTAATTAATTAATAAAGATCGTAGTAATAGTAATAGGCCCTGTGGATTTGTGGATAAGTAGCTTTCGTGCTAGAGTCATAAGTTTTCCACATGTGCATAACCTGTTCATGGTCATGCATAAGTTATTCTATGTTACTCACAGTCTACTCTCGGCCAAGTGCAGCTTTTATATCTTTTACATCTTGTTGTAATGCTTCGTCATCTTTTAACATCGTCGAAATTTTCTCATGCGCATGAATAACAGTTGAGTGATCTCGTCCTCCAAATTCGGAACCAATTTTTGGCAATGAAAAATCCGTCAATTCTCTTGATAAATACATCGCAACTTGACGTGGGAATGCGATTGCGCGCGTTCTCTTTTTAGCTGAAAAATCTTCAAGTTGGATGTTAAAATGCTGTCCAACTTGCTTTTGAATATCAAGAATTGTTACAGCTTTAGGTCTTGCATTTGGAATAATATCTTTTAAGGCTTCCCCGGCAAGTTCAACTGTAATATCACTATTTACAAGTGAAGAATAGGCCACTACGCGAATCAGTGCCCCTTCAAGTTCTCGAATATTCGTATCAATTTCATTGGCAATGTACATCATCACTTCATTTGGAATGTTAATGAGTCCATCTGCCTTTGCTTTTTTACGTAAAATTGCAATTCGTGTTTCTAAATCTGGTGGCGTAATATCAGTTATTAGCCCCCATTCAAAGCGTGATCGAAGTCGATCTTCTAATGTTGGGATTTCTTTCGGTGGACGATCACTCGAAATAACAATTTGTTTCGACTCTTCATGCAATGTATTAAAAGTATGGAAAAATTCTTCTTGCGTTTGTTCTTTTCCAGCTAGAAATTGAATATCATCTATAAGAAGCACATCGACACTTCGGTACTTATTACGAAATTCAACTGCTTTATTATCACGAATTGAATTAATAAACTCATTTGTAAATTTTTCTGAAGTTAAATAAACGACCTTGGCATTCGGATTATCTTCCAAAACGTAATGTCCAATCGCATGCATTAAGTGAGTTTTCCCAAGCCCAACTCCACCATAAATAAAAAGCGGATTATATGCCTTTGCAGGTGCTTCTGCGACGGCAAGTGAAGCGGCATGAGCAAAACGGTTCCCCGATCCAATGACAAATGTGTCAAAAGTATATTTGGAGTTTAGCATGCCAGCAATTGAATTAGTTGCAGGTGTTTCAACGGGCTGCTCAACTGGTTTAGGTACCATAAAATCCTTTTCTTCCATATCTTCAGGAACAACAAAATGGATGAAACGGTCTTCACCCGTAATTTCCGATAAAATTCCTGTAATAAGATGAATATAGTTACTCTCCAACCAGTCTTTAGAGAATGTATTCGGAACAGCTATCGTGACGTTTTCTTCTTCATAGGAAATTAACTTTGTCGATTTTAACCAAGTTTCAAAACTAGGCCTCGAAATACGTTCTTCAATTTTCGACAGAACTTCATCCCATAACTTTTCAAGATCAGCCACTTAGACGCCTCCTTTTCTATAGATTATTAGCGTGAAGATATGTATTATACACATATAATCACCTTGTGGATAAGAGTTATTCAAAAGTGTGGAAAAAATTATCCACAACCTATTAACAATTGTGGATAAGAATTTTCGTTATAATATTGTGCACAACCAAATCTTTTTTATTGTAACAGGGTATTGAAGTAATTACAAGGCTTTGTTTAACTTACCCACAGGACGCTCCACGACTGGGAAAACCTTTATCCACAGGCATTTATATGTGCATTTATTGTCGATATCTATTGTTTATAACTTTTTTCGACAAAAAACTGCAAACAGAATCATACAAAGTAAAAACGTGTCGATGTGGATAACTTTTTATGTGAAGAAAGATGGGATTAAAAGTTGAAAATAGCAAAGAAATATAAGTAATGTCTATGATTGTTGAAGTGACATTTACTCTTTTAAAAGTTGTTGCAGTTAAAATAGGTTAGAAGCGAAAGTGAGGTAAATATGAATAGTGTCTTAAACGCTATTTATTTATTTTCAGTAAATGTTTGACTTTCGGATTGAATAAAATTATAATTACTAGGACTGTCGAGAGTAAAGAGAACGACAATCAATGTAGGAGGTGTTTTATAAATGAGTAAACGTACATTCCAACCAAAGAAACGTAAACATAGTAAAGTTCACGGCTTCCGTGCTAGAATGAGCACGAAAAGCGGTCGTAGAATAATCGCAGCACGTCGTCGTAAAGGAAGAAAAGTGCTTTCAGCATAAGGCCACTGACTCTCAGTGGTCTTTTTTTCATTACATTTTAAAAAGCTAAGAAGATGACAATGATAAGGAAGTATTGATTTGTCATCTTTTTATTCAAATATAATTGCGTTAAAGAAATATATCTATGAGGAATGCGTGTTTTTATGGCTGATAAGGATCTTATTAGATAGATCGGAAAGTTCATCTGTATGTGATCGCTTCTAGTTTATTAGAAATTATTGACGGGACAGGTGGTTGTATGAAGTGAATAAGCGACAACGAATTAAAAAAAATCGTGAATTCCAAAAAGTATTTAAAGACGGAAAATCGTTTGCGAACCGGCAATTTATTATTTATCGTTATAAAAAAGAAGGACAAACTGAATTTAGACTTGGTTTGTCAGTCAGTAAGAAAATTGGAAACGCTGTTACGAGAAACCGTATAAAGCGTTACATAAGACAAACATTTTTAGAGTTAAAAGATGAAGTGAAAACTGGCTATGATTATGTCATTATTGCAAGAAAGCAAGCTGCAACAATGAATTTTCATGAAACGAAAAAAAGCTTACAACATGTTTTACGAATTGCACGTGTATTAAAAAGAAGAGATCAATAAAAAGCACGTACTTTTACCTATTATAATGGTATGAAAAACTATATACTTTATTTATATGGTTCAATTTCATGAAGTATGCGTTGAAGGTTCACTTATTTTCTAAGTTTTTTAATTCGAGAAAAGAAGATCTTCTTGACCTTATGAAGAAATTGAGCAAAACGAAAAGATACGGGGGAGCGAATGTGAAGAAAAGGCTAGGTTTGATCGTCATGTTATCTGCAGTTGTCTTTTTATTAGCGGGCTGTACGGAATTTAACGAACCGATTTATGCAGATAGTGAAGGATTTTGGAACAAGTATATTGTATGGCCATTAGTATCACTCATTACTTTATTTAAAGAATTGCTTGGTACATATGGATATGGAATTGTGGCGGTAACGGTTATTATTCGTTTGGTTTTATTGCCACTTATGATTAAACAAACGAAAAGTTCAAAAGAAATGCAAGAAATTCAACCAGAATTAAATGCATTAAAAGAGAAATACAAATCTAAAGACGCGGTAACACAAGAGAAATATCGTACGGAAATGCAAACGTTGATGACGGAAAGAAAAATCAACCCAGTTGCAGGTTGTTTACCAATCTTTATTCAAATGCCGATTTTAATTGGTTTCTATCATGCGATCAGCCGTATGAACAGTACACCTGAGATTGAGTTAGGCACATTCTTATGGTTTGAACTTGCAGAAAGAAGTATTACATTTGCAATTATTGCTGGAATTATGCAGTTTATTGTTTTAAGAACAGGCCCGGCAATGGGAAATCCGCAAATGAAAATGATGATGTATATCATGCCTATCTTTATCGTTGTAATCGGTACAATTTTACCAGCGGCATTATCTCTTTACTGGGTAATCGGTAATATCATTTCTATGATTCAAAACTTTTTCATTTACAAACCGTTTAAAAAGGAAGAAGGAGAACCTGCAAAAGTAGGAGGGAAAAAGAAATGACAACTGTGACACAATCTGGCATCACTGTTGAAGAAGCGATTGAAAAAGCATTGCAACAATTAAACGTTTCCCGGAAAGATGTAGAAATTGAAGTACTGACGCAAGGAAGAAAAGGTTTTTTAGGAATTGGTGCGAGAGACGCAAAGGTTAAAGTAACAGTTCAATCAAAATCCGAACCAATTTACGAAGAAAAAGAACAGGTAACTGAGGAAGTGAAACAACCTCAGGCTATATCTGAAGAAATTGAACAAGAAGCTCCGGTCATCACTGAAAATGAAGAAGATCCGATTACTGAAGCAATCAATTATTTAACTGACGTTGGGAAAGAAATGCAAATTGATGACCTACAAGTGTCATATGAAACAGACGGGAAATATCTTCATTTCCAACTTGAGAGTGAAAAAGCTGCTTTGTTAATTGGGAAAAGAGGTCAAACATTAAATGCGCTTCAACAATTGACACAACTTGTGGCCAATCAACATTCAGAACGTTTTAAAGTCGTTCGATTGAATGTCGGTGATTACCGTGAACGACGTAAAGAATCATTAGCGCGACTTGCAGATCGAATGGCAGATAAAGCAGTCCATACTAAGAGAAAAGTCCAATTAGAGCCAATGCCAGCGTATGAAAGAAAAGTAATTCATCATACATTATCTAATCGATTAGACATTGAAACATACTCTGAAGGAACAGATCCGCATCGTTATCTTGTAATTGAACCCGTTCAATAATGTAAAGTTAAATACAATTTTAATGGAAACCTGTGAAGGAGGTTATGCGCTTTCTTCACAGGTTTTTATAATGATAAAATATATGGATTATTGTATAGGAATGACGCATCTTTAAATGCTTTGGTTTGAATAGCATTATTACCAGAAGAAACGTTTATTTTTATATGGAAATACTTTTATGAAATAACAGGGTGTCTTTACTAGAAAGACACTAAATTGTATGGCTATGACGTTTGCATGTTTTGTGTTAATATATTTAGTTAGGATGTCATGTAAAAGTCATGTTGTCCACATGTGAATAACTACTCCAGGAAGGTGAGACCCGTGAATTTTGATACAATAGCTGCAATTTCAACACCAATGGGAGAAGGTGCCATTGCAATTGTTAGGTTAAGTGGTGATGAAGCAGTCCAAATTGCAGATCGCGTTTTTCGTTCACCCGGTGGAAAACGATTAGCAGAAGAACAATCTCATACAATCCATTATGGTCATTTAATAGACCCTGAAACCAATGAAACGATTGAAGAAGTGATGGTTTCATTAATGAAAGCACCGAAAACATTTACGCGTGAAGATGTTGTCGAAGTGAATTGTCACGGCGGACTTGTCGCAGTAAATCGTGTGCTCGCGCTTTTATTAAAAGAGGGGGCACGTTTAGCGGAACCTGGAGAGTTTACGAAACGTGCTTTTTTAAATGGACGAATTGACTTATCGCAGTCAGAAGCAGTGATGGATTTAATTCGAGCAAAAACTGATCGCGCAATGAATGTTGCATTAGGTCAAATGGAAGGAAAACTTTCTAAGCTCGTCGGGGAGTTAAGGCAAGCGCTAGTAGAAACATTAGCGCAAGTCGAAGTGAATATCGATTACCCAGAGTATGAGGATGTTGAAGAGATGACCGTCCCGTTAATGGTTGAAAAGTGTACTTGGGTGAAAGAAGAAATTGAGAAATTACTCAAAACTTCTGCGCAAGGGAAAATTTTAAGGGAAGGCTTATCGACTGTGATTATTGGAAAACCAAACGTTGGAAAATCGTCACTTTTGAATAGTCTTGTGCAAGAGAATAAAGCGATTGTTACTGATATTGCAGGAACAACGCGTGATATAATAGAAGAATACGTGAATGTGCGTGGTGTCCCATTACGTCTTGTAGATACAGCGGGCATCCGAGAAACGGAAGACATCGTTGAAAGAATTGGTGTCGAGCGTTCACGGCAAGTGTTAAAAGAAGCAGATTTAATCCTTTTAGTATTAAATTATGCAGAACGACTTTCAGAAGAAGACAAGCGACTCTTTGAAGCGATTCAAGGTATGGATACAATCGTTGTTGTGAATAAAACAGATTTACCTGCCAAAGTCGATTTAGATGAAGTCAAAGAGCTTGCTGGAGAAAATAGTATCGTAACGACTTCTTTATTAGAAGAAGAAGGAGTTATTGAATTAGAAGAAGCAATCGCACGTCTATTTTTTGCAGGAACAATTGAAGCAGAAGATATGACATATGTATCGAACGCAAGACATATCGGTTTATTACACAATGCAAAGGACATTGTGGACGATGCATTAGCAGCAGCTGATGCAGGTATACCAGTCGATATGATTCAAATCGATATTACAAGAGCTTGGGAAGTGCTCGGCGAAATCGTCGGAGATACTGTCCAAGATGGGTTAATCAACCAGTTGTTTTCGCAGTTTTGTCTTGGAAAATAAATTAGTAGAGAGAAGGAAGAAGAACATGCCAAACAAATTTGAAGCCGGCACGTTCGATTGTATAGTAATCGGTGCCGGTCATGCCGGTGTAGAAGCAGCATTAGCTTCAGCAAGAATGGGTGCTTCAACACTCGTTTTAACTTTAAATATAGATATGGTCGCATTCATGCCATGTAACCCTTCAATTGGAGGACCTGCTAAAGGAATCGTTGTGAGAGAAATTGATGCACTTGGCGGAGCAATGGGGAAAGTAATCGATAAAACACATATTCAAATGCGTATGTTAAATACAAGAAAAGGGCCTGCTGTTCGAGCGTTACGTGCCCAATTAGATAAAGTTTTATATCAACAGGAAATGAAACGTATTTTAGAGGAAGAGGAAAATCTAACATTACAACAAGCCTCTGTTGATAAGTTAATCATAGAAGATGATGAAATCAAAGGTGTGATCACACAAGTTGGTGCGATTTACCTTGCAAAAACAGTGATCGTTACGACGGGAACATTTTTACGTGGTGAAATTTTAATCGGTGATTTACGTTATTCAAGTGGTCCGAATAACCAAATGCCATCGGTTAAATTAGCGGATAACTTACGTGAACTAGGCTTTGATATCGTTCGTTTCAAAACAGGAACACCACCACGAATTAATAGCCGTACAATCGACTATAGTAAAACAGAAATTCAGCCGGGCGATGATGTTCCACGTGCATTTAGTTATGAAACAACAGAATTTATTATGGATCAACTTCCATGTTGGCTCACGTATACATCACCATTAACACATGAAATTATTAACGATAACTTACGTTTATCTCCAATGTATTCAGGTGCGGATGTTGGACCAGGACCAAGTTATTGTCCGTCCATTGAAGACAAAATCGTTCGTTTTAATGATAAATCACGTCACCAAATCTTTCTGGAGCCAGAAGGTAGAAATACGGAAGAAGTATATGTTCAAGGATTATCGACAAGTTTACCTGAGCACATCCAGCACCGTCTGATTGAAAGTGTACCTGGGTTAGAAAATGCTAAAATGATGCGTCCGGGTTATGCGATTGAATACGATGCAATTGTACCGACACAATTAAAGCCAACACTTGAAACGAAAAAAATTAAAAATCTTTACACAGCTGGTCAGTTAAATGGAACGTCTGGCTATGAAGAAGCGGCGGCACAGGGCTTAATGGCAGGTGCAAACGGAGCAGCGCGCGCATTAGGAAAAGAAGAGTTTATTCTTGGTCGTTCTGACGGATATATTGGTGTGTTAATTGATGATTTAGTAACGAAAGGAACGAGTGAACCGTATCGTTTATTAACGTCACGTGCGGAATACCGTCTCTTACTACGTCATGACAATGCTGATTTACGCCTAACGGAAATTGGTTATGACGTTGGGTTAGTAAGTGAAAAGCGTTACCAAATGTATACAGAGAAGAAACAACAAATTGACGATGAGTTACAACGTTTACGCGATATTACGGTAAAACCTTCGGACGAAGTGAATGCCATTTTAGCGGAAACGAACTCAACGGCATTAAAAGAGCCGATGAAAGCATTTGGCTTATTAAAACGTCCTGAAGTGAAGTATGATCAAGTTGCACGAATGATTTCAGAAGTTGAGTTGTCTGAAGAAGTCACAGAGCAAGTTGAGATTTTCACAAAGTATGAAGGATATATTGCCAAGTCGATGCAACAAGTTGAGCGCATGAAAAAAATGGAAGATAAGAAAATACCACATGATATCGATTACGATGCGATCTCAGGTATTGCGATGGAAGCGAAAGCAGCACTAAATAAAGTGCGTCCACTTTCAATTGCGCAAGCATCTAGAATGCCTGGTGTAAACCCATCAGATGTCTCTATTTTACTTGTTTATATTGAACAAGGGAATGTCGCGAGAGTATAAAACTAAATGAATATTAAAAGCCGTTACGAAAACGATTTTTATGAATAAAAACGAAGTGTTATGAATGAGAATATGCGATGGAAAGGTTTAATTTCTGCTGGGATGGAGTGGGGAATGCCTAGTCGGTGCCTTAATTTCCGTAAAGAGCATACGGAAATACGGCAAATCACACTCTTCGTTGTGTGATTGACTGTATACCTTTCATTCTGTAAAATAAACTGGTATGGATTTAAATGCCATACCAGTTTTTTAAGATAATGGCATTAACTTAATAAGTACTGTTTGAACGATGGATTTAATAAGAAATTATATATAGTATTTATTTTTAATTTGATTAGAACGAAAATCAACATTGTTCGGATATTCAAGTATCAAAGGTAATTATGAAATTTACTCAATCAATCATATTCATAAAAAAAGAGAGATAAATTTGTAGAAAGAGGAGATAACTAGATGAATGAAGAACAATTTCTACAAGCATTACAAGACCATGATATTCATTTGACAAAAAAGCAACTCGCCCAATTTAAAACATACTTCGAAGAACTAGTTGAATGGAACGAAAAAATGAACTTAACTGCAATTACAGACGAACCATCAGTCTATTTAAAGCATTTTTTAGACTCTATATCTGCAGCGTTTTACGTAGATTTAACAGGAGAGAAAAAAGTATGTGATGTTGGGGCAGGGGCGGGATTTCCAAGTATCCCATTAAAGATCTGTTTTCCAGATTTACACGTAACGATTGTCGATTCCTTAAATAAAAGAATTACATTTTTGAACCATCTAGCAGAAAAGTTAGCGTTAGATAACGTTGAGTTTGTACATGCAAGAGCAGAAGATTTTGGACAAAACAAAGCATACCGTGAACAGTTTGACCTTGTTACGGCTCGTGCAGTCGCAAGATTATCTGTACTATCAGAGTTATGTATTCCACTCGTTAAAAAGGGTGGACTCTTTGTTGCGATGAAAGGTTCGGCAGCAAAAGAAGAATTAGCAGATGCTAGAAGAGCATTAACTGTTTTAGGCGCAAAGATTAAAAAGAAACATTCTTTTTTATTGCCAATTGAAGAGAGTGAAAGAAACATTTACGTGTTTTCTAAAGTGAAAGATTCACCGAGAAAATACCCACGTAAACCAGGAGTTCCAAATAAAACACCAATCAAATAAAATGTTTCACGTGGAACATTTCATTTGAAGTGTTTGTTTCATCAATTAAATGATTCATATTTTAATGAAAATCCTTCTGCAGATGGAATCATACAGAGGTATAATTGACATGAAGTTAGTGGAACAGTGAAGAAGTTTGAAAAGGTGGTGCCGGAAATGAAAAGTCCTTTTTCACGTTTTTTTGGGGGAAATGACAAAGAAGATGAACCTGAAAATAGTGAAGGGAATCATCATGAAAGTGTTAAGCACATCGCGATTGATTTAATTTCCCCGAACAAATATCAACCGCGTACAATTTTTTCAGAAGAAAAGATTGAGGAACTTGCGAGAACAATTCATACACATGGTGTCATTCAACCTATTGTAATTCGAACAGTCGGTGAAGAACAATATGAAATTATAGCCGGAGAACGTAGATACCGGGCTATGGAGTCTTTAGGATGGAAAGAAGTACCTGCAATTATTCGCGATCTGGATGATAAAGAAACAGCTTCCATTGCGTTAATTGAAAACTTACAACGTGAAGAATTAACACCAATAGAAGAAGCTTATGCTTATAAACAATTATTGGATCTTCATCAGCTCACACAAGAAGCCTTAGCGCAAAGACTAGGAAAGGGTCAGTCGACAATTGCGAATAAGCTTCGTTTATTAAAGCTGCCTGAGGAAGTTCAAACGGCGATTATGGATAAAGAAATATCTGAGAGACATGCACGTGCACTCATCTCATTAAAAGAACCTGATTTACAAATAGAACTCTGTCATGTTGTGATTGAAGAACAATTAAATATAAAGCAATTGGAAGAACGTATTGAAGAAATTAAGAATCCACCAGAAAAAGAAAAAACTGAAAAGCGTCCAAAGAGAAAGTCAGTGAGTCGAGATGTTCGAATTGCTTTAAATACGATTAAACAATCTTTATCACTCGTAACCAAAAATGGCATTGACCTTCAAACAGAGGAAGAGGATTCGGAAGACTTTTATCAAATTACAGTAAGGATTCCTAAGAATAAATAGAAGTCAAACTTAATATAAGTGTGAAAAGAACATCTGGTAAACAAAAATCAATTTATCGGATGTTCTTTTTGTATAGAGAATGCCTTCAAATACATACTCTCTTATTCCTTCTAAAGTTTTGATATGATAGAATTAAATAGAATAAATGATTTCTGATTCCTACCAATACTTTGTATTTATTGGGAAGTAGTAAGAAATTTTTAAAAAAGTAAGAGGAAGCAGGTGTGAGCTTGAGCAGGATTATAGCGATTGCGAACCAAAAGGGCGGCGTTGGGAAGACAACTACATCAGTAAACTTAAGTGCTTGCCTGGCCCATCTTGGTAAAAAAGTTTTGTTAATTGATACAGATCCACAAGGGAATGCAACGAGCGGAGTGGGTGTTAATAAAGGTGACCTTCAACATTGTATTTACGATATTTTAATAGACGATGTAAAAGCGGAAGAGGTTATTTTATCTACGAATATAGAAAACTTAGACGTTATTCCAGCGACGATTTCATTAGCCGGAGCAGAGATTGAATTGGTTTCTACGATTTCAAGAGAAGTTCGTATGAAGCATGCCATTCAAGATGTGAAAGACGTATATGACTATATTATTATTGACTGTCCACCTTCACTTGGTTTGTTGACGATCAATGCATTAACAGCGTCTGATTCTATTATTATTCCTGTCCAATGCGAGTACTATGCGTTAGAGGGGTTAAGTCAGTTATTAAGTACTGTTCGTTTAGTGCAGAAGCATTTAAATGAAGCATTAATGATTGACGGTGTTTTATTAACAATGTTTGATGCGAGGACAAATCTCGGTATTCAGGTAATTGAAGAAGTGAAGAAATATTTCCAAGATAAGGTTTACCAAACTGTTATTCCAAGAAACGTTCGTTTGAGTGAAGCGCCGAGTCACGGTGAGCCGATTATTGTTTATGATTCAAGATCACGTGGGGCAGAAGTGTACTTAGAGCTTGCAAAGGAAGTGGTGCATAATGGCTAAAGGTCTTGGAAAAGGACTTAGTGCGTTATTTCCCGGGGAATCTCTCTCTGAACAGGAAAAAGTTGAGCATATTCATGTGAAAAGCATTAAGCCTAATCCTTATCAACCGAGGAAAGTATTTGCGAAAGAAGCAATTGAGGAGCTTTCTGATTCCATTCAAGAACACGGAATTCTCCAACCGATTATCGTTAGAAAAATAGGAACTGCTTATGAAATTGTAGCAGGAGAAAGAAGAGTGCGGGCAGCTAAAATGGCTGGTGAAGATGAAGTTCCAGCGATCATTCGTCAATTAACTGATGAAGAGACGATGGAAATTGCAATTTTAGAAAATTTACAAAGAGAAGATTTAACGCCTATTGAAGAAGCAGAAGCGTATAACCAATTAATGGATAACCTTCGATTGACACAAGAGCAACTCGCATTTAGATTAGGGAAAAGTAGATCACATATCGCAAACCATATAAGGTTATTAGCTCTTCCAGAGAAAGTGAGGGTCTTCATTACAGAAAGAACGCTTTCAATGGGACATGGTCGTGCATTATTAGGATTACAAAAGAAAGCGCAAATACTTCCAATCGCTGAACGAGTCTTAAAAGAAGGATTAAACGTGAGACAATTAGAAAGACTTGTCCAACAATTAAATGAAAATGTTCCACGTGAAACAAAAGATGAGAAAAAGGATTTATTTTTACAAGAACGGGAATCTACTTTACGTGACTATTTAGGGACGAGCGTAAAAATTAAAAAGACGAAAAACAAAGGTAAAATTGAAATTGAATTCTTTTCTGAAGAAGACTTGGAAAGAATTCTAGAATTACTGAAAGAGTCATGAAATAAATAGGGTTGTCCAACAAGTCGAATTTTCAGCTATTGGACACCCTTTTAATTTTACTGAATGGGAGTGTCTCTATGGTGTTGTTTGGAACAATTGTGAATGCACTACTCATTGTTGTAGGAACGTTTATCGGAAGATTTTTACGCAGTATACCTGAAAAGATGAAAGAAACAATCATGTATGGAATTGGACTTGCGGTTGCAGTAATTGGTATTCAAATGACATTTGAAACGACGCAAATCCTCATTGTCATTATTAGTATCGTACTCGGTGCAGTAATAGGTGAATGGATCGATTTAGATAAAAAGGTTACAACTTTAGGAAAATGGATAGAATCTAAAATGCCTCAAAAAGATCAAGAGACAAATATTGCAGAAGGTTTTGTCACAGCAACATTAATTTTTGTTGTTGGCTCAATGGCAATCATCGGTGCAATTGATAGTGGTATTCGTAACGACCATAATGTTCTTGTGATGAAAGGAATCATCGATGGTTTTACGTCCATTATTTTAAGTTCAAGTATTGGCATTGGTGTTGCCTTCGCAGCATTGCCTGTTCTTATTTATCAAGGGGCAATTACTCTTCTGTCTACACAAATCAGCAAAGTTGTTCCACAATCATTATTAGATTTTTTCATATCAGAGATGACCGCGACGGGTGGTTTAATGATTCTTGCGATAGGTTTGAATTTAATCGGCTTAACAAAAATTAGAGTAGCAAATTTAGTACCTGGCATATTAGTCGTGAGTGTCATTGTGACAATTGTATATTTGTTTTGAATGGTGACGACTATAAGCAAGTTGTAATGCGCGAGCGAGAATTTTACTCATATTAAAAGGTAAGTGAAGCCGAGTGCTTTGTAATACCGCATGCTCCATAAAGCCTGCGATATTGACGATGCCTTTAATCGACACATCACCGACAGGCGGTAGTTTTTTCCCTACAGCTTGTCCAGGATAGAGTGGTTCACGTTGAAAGAGAAGTTGTCCGATTGAAGTACCTTTTCCAAGACAAGCATCGATTGCAACGATAAAAGCATTTGGATTTTGCAGATGAATCAATTCTAAAGTTTCTTCTAAGTTGAGTGCATGTAAAGGTTCGTCTAATGTTCCGATCACTGAAAAAGGAAATGTTTTTAATTCCGCTAAATGTGATCCGGTGAGTGGACCTAATGCATCTCCAGTGGAACGATCCGTGCCGATACATAGGAAAATAATGTTTTCTTCGTGGAATGGGATCTGTTGTAAGAATAAATTACTCAATCTCCAAACTGCACCTGTTTCTTCATAGTGAATTCGGAAGTTGAATGTGCTAGGAATAGTGGCTCGCATCTGAAAACTCCATTTCATTTTTATAAGTAGTCTATGCCAAAGAGAAAGAGTTTATACAATAGGAGGAATAATATCAGTTTGAAACAACAGTTAAAGAAATTAGAAGAAGTATTATTTGATGAGAAAATTTGGATTTCATTGGGCATGCATATATTGAAAATCATTTTAATTATCGTACTTTCAATGATTGTTATTCGTATCGGAAAGTCCATTATTCGGAGGATATTTAAAATTAAGGTTAATGCGAAAATCCGACCTTCTGAAAGACGCGAAAAAACATTATTAAAATTACTAGAAAACTCGTTATCTTACGTCGTTTATTTCTCGGCAATTTTAGCGATTTTATCTGATTTTATGGATATAAGCGGTTTACTCGCGAGTGCCGGGGTACTCGGTTTAGCCGTTGGTTTTGGTGCACAAAGTTTGGTGAAAGATATCATTTCAGGATTTTTCATTATCTTTGAAGATCAATTTTCAGTTGGGGATTATATCCGAATTGGAGAAGCTGAAGGAACTGTCATGGAGATTGGCTTACGCACGGCAAAACTAGAAGCGTATGGTGGCGAGGTTTATATTATCCCAAATGGGAATATTGCGGAAGTGATCAATTATTCAATTAACAATGGATTAGCGATTATGGATATTAAAATCGATTATCACACAGATATGAATAAAGCCGAGCAACTCATCCAACAGTTTATCGCCAATTTATCAGATGACTATGAAGAGTTAGTTGCACCCCCTACACTCATTGGCGTTCAAGATTTAACAGCTACTGAAATCGTCTTTAGAGTAACAGCCGAAACCCATCCAGCTTATCAATGGGCTTTTGGCAGAAGATTTAGGAAGGATTTAAAATTATTTTTAGACGACCATGGTATTGAAATTCCATATCCTAAAATGGTCTATCATATAGAGGAGGGTTAAAGAAAGTGAGTGCAAAAGAATTTGATTTACACGATCTTGTTGAGATGAAAAAACCACATCCATGCGGAACAAATGAATGGAAAATTATTCGAATGGGTGCGGATATTCGGATTAAATGTGAAGGTTGTGGACATAGTGTGATGCTGCCACGAAATGAATTTGCTAAAAAGATGAAAAAAGTCACCGTGAGAGCAGAAGAGGAATAGGAAAATAGACATTTCTTCCGATACTCTCTATAATAGAAAAGTTGAAAGTAAATTAAGGATTTCATTTGACTCGCTAAAAGTACAAGTATTAGCAAATTCAAATGAACGTTAATGCGGAATAAATAGTATGAGTTATAGATGAAAGGTAGTGGAGTAGATGTCCTTAACAGCAGGGATTGTTGGACTTCCAAACGTTGGTAAATCAACGTTGTTTAATGCAATTACAAAAGCAGGTGCAGAAGCGGCAAACTATCCATTCTGTACGATTGACCCAAACGTTGGAATCGTTGAAGTACCAGATGATCGTTTAGCGAAATTAACAGAACTTGTAACGCCGAAAAAGACAGTACCAACTGCATTTGAATTTACGGATATTGCAGGAATTGTTGAAGGTGCAAGTAAAGGGGAAGGTCTTGGAAACAAGTTCCTCTCACATATTCGAGAAGTAAATGCAATTTGTCAGGTTGTTCGTTGTTTCGCTGATGAAAACATTACGCACGTTTCAGGAAAAATTAACCCAATCGATGATATCGAAGTGATTAACTTAGAGTTAATTCTTGCAGATATGGAAAGTGTTGATCGTCGTTTAGAGCGTGTATCGAAAATGGCTAAACAAAAAGAAAAAGAAGCAATGGTTGAAGAGCCAATCTTGCTCAAGTTAAAAGAAGCATTCGAAAATGAACAACCAGCTCGTTCGGTTGACTTATCGGATGAAGAATACGAAGTCATTAAAGGTTTAAACTTACTCACAATTAAACCAATGCTCTATGTTGCAAACGTTGACGAAGACGGTATTACAACAGCAGATGATAATGAGTATGTGCAAGCTGTTCGTGATTTTGCAAAAGAAGACAATGCTGAAGTAATCGTCGTATCTGCAAAAATCGAGGAAGAGATGGCTGAATTAGATGATGAAGACAAAGCAATGTTTTTAGAAGAGCTCGGCATTGAAGAAGCAGGCTTAGATCTTTTAATTCGTGCGACGTATTCATTATTAGGTTATGCGACGTACTTTACAGCGGGTGAACAAGAAGTACGTGCATGGACATTTAAAAAAGGAATGACAGCGCCTGAGTGTGCGGGCATCATTCATACGGACTTTGAAAGAGGGTTTATTCGAGCAGAAACAGTTTCATTTGATGATTTAGCTGAAGCTGGTTCAATGGTAGTTGCAAGAGAAAACGGGAAAGTTCGTCAAGAAGGTAAAGAGTATATTGTGCAAGACGGAGATGTTATTTTATTCCGTTTCAACGTATAAAAACAAAAGTTGTCGAGAGAGTCTATAAACTGGACTTTCATCGACAACTTTTTTAGTTCATTTTAAAATAATATCCTCTTCCATCAATACATTTTCAGGATTATAAAGAAACATTTTAGGTTGTGTTGGATGATCTTTAATTAACCAATCATTTGGTAATTTCTTTAACTGTTTATACATACTAAAATCACCAGCTGCCCCTCCGATTAATAATGCAGCTAAAGCGATTAACAGATTACTATCGAGATAAAGCCCAAGGATTGCAGGTAAAATACCCGTCATCCAAAAAGGGAGGAGTAAAGACTTTTGAATGTCTTGGTTCGTCATCAACTTGGAAGTTGTGGCATAGGCAATGCCTAATTTCAAGTTAACGCCAACTTTCATTTGTCTCCATGGTACTTTCGAAAAAACACGAAATCCGAGTAAATGAAAAAATTCATGTAAGACGATTAATACAAGATAACCAACAGAAAAGATTAGAATATCTAAACTAAAAGTAAGTAATGTAAAAGTGTACGTGAACATTTCATGAATCGCGATTTGTAGGGCGAATAAAATAAAGAAAGATAATCCAGTTAAGTAAAGCATTTGCTTAGCAATTTTAGATAAATCTAATGCGACGATATGGTCTGGTTCAGGTAAGTTTTCCATCAATGAATCATTCCTTTCTTTTTATTTCTTGCATCCCACATGAACGGGTAATGATCTTCATTTTAAGAGTAAGATAAAGCTAGTTCATTGTAAATCCCGATAATTAGTTTCACTTTATTGTACAAGAACGAAAAAAAAGTTGTTATGAAAGAATAAACAAAGTAAATAGGTTGTATCTCGAAGTATGCTATGATAGAATAAATTGATGTGAGTAATGAATCATTACTTACTCCTTGCCTGCTGAAATCAGCCGGCCAAAGTCCATAAGGAGGTGACGAAAGATGAGAAAATACGAAATTATGTATATTATTCAACCAGCAATTGAAGAGGAAGCGAAAAAAGCGTTAATCGAACGTTTTGACGGAATCCTTACTGAAAATGGTGCTGAAATCATCGAGTCGAAAGAGTGGGGCAAACGCCGCTTAGCTTACGAAATCAATGATTTACGTGAAGGTTACTACCAGTTAGTAACACTTAACGCAGAAGAAAATGCACTTGATGAATTCAAACGTTTAGCGAATATTAACGAAAATATTATTCGCCATATGGCTATTCGCCTTGACGCATAAGCCAATAGATAAAATCAATAACAAAGTAGAATACCTACAAAATTAGGACATCTACAATATGATGAGGGGGTTAGATTCTGATGATTAATCGAGTCGTTTTAGTTGGGCGCTTAACCAAAGACCCTGAGCTAAAGTATACACAAAATGGGATCGCAGTTACACGTTTTACACTTGCTGTAAACCGCTCATTCACAAACCAACAAGGTCAACGTGAAGCGGACTTTATTAACTGTGTCACTTGGAGAAGACAAGCTGAAAACACTGCAAACTTTTTACGAAAAGGAAGTCTTACTGGAATCGAAGGTCGTATACAGACGAGCAACTTCGAAGGCAAAGACGGTAACCGTGTCTTTATGACAGAGGTGGTTGCAGACAGCGTACAATTTCTCGAACCACGTAGTGCAAATACTAATCAGGGGGGTGGCGGAGAATTTGCGCCTTCTTCTCAAGGACAAGGTGCCCCGTCACAAGGGAATTACCAACAACAACCTAGTTACCAATCGAATCAACAACCAAGTCAGCAAAATTATACGAATATGAATGACGATCCATTTTCAAACAGTGGTGGACCAATCGAAGTTTCAGATGATGATCTACCATTTTAGAACCAGAAAATGATATCGGCTAAATAGAAGGAGGTAAAGAATTATGGGACACCGTCGTGGAGGCCGCAGACGCCGTAAAGTATGTTATTTCACATCAAATAACATTACACATATCGATTATAAAGATGCTGACCTACTCAGAAAGTTCATTTCTGAGCGTGGGAAAATCTTACCTCGCCGTGTAACTGGAACGAGCGCTAAATATCAGCGTAAACTGACAGTTGCGATTAAACGTGCACGTATGATGGCACTTATTCCGTTCAGCGCGGAAGAAAGATAAGTATAATTATAAAATCATCTTAATGAATATCATTAAGATGATTTTTTTATATTTATAAAGCCTTAGATGCAAGGGTCAGAGTTATGAAATTCACTCTAATTAGAAGAGTATAGTAAAGTTTTAAATCTTCCTTCAAAAACCTTGACTTCATCTGCTAGGTAGGTCTTTGGTTTATAAGCAATAATCATGATATAATGAAAGGTATAATTCAATTTTTAAAAGTGATATTTATTTTTCACTGATGACACGTTTAGTACGTCGGTAGTTGAAGAAAGTTTTAAAATAAACACACTGGATTGAGCAATTCATTGGAGGAGTTTTACATATGCAAGACAATGCAAGGAAGCTGACTTATGGCGCAATGATGATTGCCATTTTTATTATTTTAATAGCAATTTCAGTATATGTTCCGCTACTTGGAACAGTGACAATGCTTTTTATTCCATTACCGATTATACTCTATAGATTCCGGTATGACAGAGCTGCATCTATATTCGTGTTGGTTGCTGGAACACTTCTTTCCGTATTGGGAGGGGTTTTATTATTGCCAGTGGCCTTTGTATTCGGACCATTAGGGTTTGTAATCGGGGAAGCGATTCAAAATAAGAAGACGAAGTTATATACATTTATGGCAGCAGGTCTTACTTTTTTAATTACGACAATTATCCTATACTTGGCTTCGATTGTATTGTTCGGGATTAATACGATCGATGAGTTATCTAAAATGATTACGGAATCGCAAGGTCGGATAATTACTTTTTTAGAAAAAACAGGCGAAGTTCCAGAAGAGTTTGTGAAGCAGTTGAATGAAACGATTCAGTATACATTATTAGCAATTCCTTCTGCCTTTATTTTATCGTCGTTCTTCTTTGCGTTTATCATTATTTTAATTAACTTACCGATTGTTAAACGTCTCGGACACGAAGTACCAACATTTCCGCCGTTTCGTTATATGAGACTTCCGGTACTTACGGTATGGGTGTATATGATTGTTATTTTATTACCATTTTTTATGAATATGGAGTCGGGTTCCACGACTGAGTTAACGTATATTAACGCATCCTTCATATTAAGATTCTTATTTTTAATTCAAGGTGTTTCTTTTATTCATCACGTGATGCATAAAATGAAAGCCCAAAAATGGGTCACTATATTATTATCGATTGTGGCAATTATATTCAGTCCATTAACGATTATTATTGGTATTCTAGACACGGGTATCAATTTACGCGCGTGGGTTGGAAGAAATAAATCGAGCTAAGGAGATGAATTACCGTGAATACTTTTTTTAGAAAAAGAGCGATTCGCTACCCATTACTAGCTTTGTCGCTACTCGGTATAATTGCCGCTGTGGATTTACTATTAAATAGCTTTTGGCTTGGGCTCATTTTCTCGATTTTGTTCTTAGTGGCGCTTGCTTTAACATGGAAGATCGAAGAAGATACGTATCTTTCTACGGAAAAGCATATTAAAACACTTTCTTACCGGGTGAAAAAGGTAGGAGAAGAAGCGTTGTTAGCACTACCAATCGGAATTATTTTAATCAATGATGAACAAAGTGTAGAGTGGACAAACCCTTTTACAACAAAAATCTTCGAAGCGGAATCACTCATTGGCGAATCGCTTTTTGACATATCAGAAGCTTTGCAGTCAGTCGTTCAGAGTGCAAAGAGTGAGCCGACTACTATAAAGGTAGAAGAGTCTTCTTATACGGTTTTTTATAATAAAGAAGAAAAACTCATTTATTTATTTGATAGTACCGAACAAGTTGCGATTGAAAAATTATACGAAGAAGATAAAACTGTACTAGGAATTATTTTGATCGATAATTATGATGAATTATCACAAGCAATGGATGACCAGACAAGGAGTCAGTTAAATTCTCAGGTGACTTCACTTATCATGAAGTGGGGCATTGACAACGGCGTTTATATCAAACGTACAAATTCAGATCGTTTTATTGCTGTTTTCAACGAAGCTTCATTAGAGCGGATTGAAAATGCACGTTTTTCACTTTTAGATGATATAAGAGAAGCAACGGCTGAACAAAGTGCTGGTTTGACCCTCAGTATAGGGGTCGGTGCAGGATCTTCTTCACTTATAGAATTAGGAGAACTTGCACAATCTAGTTTAGATTTAGTATTAGGTCGTGGTGGCGACCAAGTTGCGATCAAACAAGTAGACGGTAAAGTGAAATTTTATGGTGGCAAGACGAACCCAGCTGAAAAGCGTACCCGAGTACGTGCAAGAGTAATCTCTCATGCGCTACGGGATTTAATTCAGGATAGTGACCGCGTATTTGTAATGGGTCATAAAATGCCAGATATGGATGCAATCGGTGCTTCGGTAGGTGTTCGAAAAATGGCTTGTATGAATCATGTGGAGGGTTATGTAATTCTTAATCCAAAGGATGTCGATGGTAGTTTAGCAAAATTAATGGGTGAAATTCGTCAAGATGAAAAGCTCTATGAACAGTTCATTGATCCAGAAACAGCGTTAGGAATGATGACTGACCAATCTCTTGTCGTTGTTGTCGATACACATAAGCCAAGTTTAGTCATTGATGAGCGGATTGTAGAGAAAGCAGAAAAAGTTGTTGTTATTGACCATCACCGCCGAGGAGAAGAATTTATCGATAACACAATGCTTGTTTACATGGAGCCTTATGCATCGTCAACGGCTGAGCTTGTGACGGAGCTATTAGAGTATCAACCTAAGACTGAAAAATTAACGAGACTTGAATCGACAGCTTTGTTAGCTGGAATTATTGTGGATACAAAGAGCTTTACACTTCGAACGGGTTCACGAACTTTTGAAGCAGCTTCATTCCTTAGAACAAATCAGGCAGATACAACACTCGTTCAACGTTTATTGAAAGAAGACATTGACACGTATGTAGAACGAGCAAGACTGGTTGAAACAGTTGAAATCGTACATGATGGGGTTGCGATTGCAAAAGGTGAAGATGATAAAATATATAACTCTGTTTTAATCGCACAAACAGCTGATATATTATTAACAATGGAAGGTGTTACTGCGTCTTTTGTCATCGGACCTCGTGAAGATGGTAAGATAGGCGTGAGTGCACGTTCCTTAGGAGATTTAAACGTTCAAGTCGTCATGGAAGAGTTAGGCGGCGGAGGCCATTTAACGAATGCTGCATGTCAATTAGAAGCTGGGTCCGTTGAAGAGGCTGTTGAACGACTGAAAAAAGCATTGCGTGAAGAAGATGAGGAAGAAGAAAGGGGAAATTAAAGATGAAAGTTATTTTCTTAGAAGATGTAAAAGGGCAAGGAAAAAAAGGTGACGTAAAAGACGTTCCAGTTGGTTATGCACGCAACTATTTACTTAAAAATAAATTAGCAGTTGAAGCAACACCTGGGAACTTAAGTAAATTGAAAGGCCAACAAAAAAGAGCAGAAAAAGACGCTGCTGAGGAACTTGAAGAAGCAAAAGAAACAAAGAGAAAAGTGGAAGAAATTACAGTTGAAATGACAGCGAAATCAGGTGAAGGTGGTAGACTGTTCGGTTCGATTACAACGAAGCAAATTGCGGATGAACTGGCGAAAAAAGATGGGATTAAAGTAGACCGTCGTCGCATGGAATTACCTGATCCAATTCGCTCACTTGGCTATACAAATGTTCCAATCAAACTTCACGCTGAAGTAACTGCGACTTTAAAAGTTCATGTGATTGAAGCGTAATGAGAGGCGAGTATAATGAATGAAATGATCGATCGCATCCCGCCACATAACAATGAAGCAGAGCAGTCGGTCATCGGGGCAATCTTTTTGGAGCCACAAGCTTTAATTACTGCTGCTGAGGTGTTAATGCCACAGGATTTTTATCGGGTTGCCCACCAGAAAATTTTTAGTACGATGCTCGATTTAAGTGATAAGGCGCAACCAATTGATGTTGTGACAGTCACAGAAGAGTTGACAGCTAAAAAGGAAATAGAAGATGTTGGCGGTATTTCTTATTTAACGGAAATTGCCAATGCCGTTCCAACTGCGGCGAATATTACACATTACGCCAAAATAGTAGAGGAAAAGTCTTTGCTACGCCGTTTAATACGTGTAGCTACACAAATTGTAGAAGATGGATTTACAAGAGAAGATGAAGTAGAAGCACTTCTATCTGAAGCAGAAAAAAACATGATGGAAGTTTCCAATCGACAAAATGCTGGGGACTTCAAACATATTAAAGATGTACTTGTTCAAACGTACGACAATATTGAGCTTTTGCATACAAGTCAAGGCGATGTGACTGGGATACCGACTGGTTTTACCGATTTAGATAAAATCACAGCAGGTTTCCAGCGAAATGACTTAATTATTGTAGCAGCACGTCCATCCGTTGGTAAAACTGCATTCGCTTTAAATATCGCCCAAAACGTTGCGACAAAAACATCAGAGAACGTAGCAATTTTCAGTTTAGAGATGGGGGCAGATCAACTCGTAAGTCGTATGCTTTGTGCGGAGGGGAATATTGATGCACAAGTGCTTCGAACAGGTGCTTTAGAAGCTGAAGATTGGCATAAGCTCACGATGGCGATGGGTAGTCTTTCAAATGCTGGAATTTTTATAGATGACTCTTCGGGAATCCGCGTCAATGAAATTCGTTCAAAATGCCGACGTTTACAACAAGAACATGGCTTAGGAATGATCATTATTGACTACTTACAGCTTATTCACGGAAGTGGTTCAGGTGAAAGTAGGCAGCAGGAAGTCTCTGAGATTTCACGTTCTTTAAAGGGACTAGCGAGAGAGTTAGAAATCCCAGTCATCGCTTTATCACAACTTTCACGTGGTGTAGAACAACGACAAGATAAGCGTCCAATGATGTCTGACTTACGTGAGTCAGGAAGTATCGAGCAAGACGCGGACATTGTTTCATTCTTATACCGTGAAGATTATTATGATAAAGAAACAGAAAACGAAAATATGATTGAAATCATTATTGCAAAGCAGCGTAACGGACCAACAGGAACGGTAACGCTCGCGTTTGTAAAAGAATACAATAAGTTCGTCAATGTTGATTGGAGCGAACGACAAACACCAGCTTTTTAAAATAAAAGGAAATCGGTAAATCTTTTCAAAAAAGGTTTGCCGATTTTTTTGATTTATATTATTACAGTTGTTGTAAGTAGGTTCCAGATAATTGGATGTTGTTATACATTTTTATTACAAATATGTATCATTTCACAATTAAGATTATAGATATGGTATCTTAAGAAAGGATTAAAAGAGATTAATAAAACAACTCGCTTTGAGTGAAAAGTATAAAGTGTGAAATATTTAAAAGGGGAATTTGGAATGCTGTTCGATTTAACTAAACGTGGCACCGAGAAATCGCCTACGTTGAAGAAAAACCGAAATTCTAACATACAAAAATTAATGATGTCTGGAATTTTATTAATCGGTTTACCATTTGGTGTAAAATATGCAGAAGCAAATCAGTCAGAAGACTTTCAAACAATCCATCATGTGTATTTAGATGATGAATATATAGGGTTAGTAGCAGATGAAGAAAAGCTAGAACAATTACAAGCAGAGAAAATAGAAGAAGCCAAAAAAGAATATGCGGAGTATTCATTAGCGATTCAGGAGAGTTTATCCATTGTTCCTGAACGCGTTTTTAGTGTGAAGGCAGATGACGAATCCGTATTAACACAACTCGATCAAGAACTAGCTGTAGAAACAGAAGGAATCGGGGTTCAAGTGAACGATGAAATAGCGCTGCATGTAAAAGATGAAGAAAGCTATGAAGAAGTCATCAAAGCATTTACATTGCAATCCGTTTCAGAGGAAGAGTTAGTCGCATATGAAGCTGCACAGGAAGAAGACACCGAATTCCATGAACTTGCTGAAGGGGAAACAAGAATTGCGAAAATGATTTTCAGTGCAGACATGGAGCCTATCACTGAAAAGATAAAGCCGGAAGAAATTCTAACAGTTTCTGAAGCAGTAGAAGTTCTAAATACAGGTGCGTTAGCTGAAAAGAAATATGAAGTTCAAGCTGGAGACGTAATTGGAAAAATTGCAAATAAGCATAGTATGAAAACAAAAGAATTAATCGCAATCAATGATGACATAACTGAAGAGACAGTTTTACAAATTGGTGATGAATTGAATGTGACATTTGTAAAACCATATGTTGAGCTAGAAGTTCATTACGAATCAAAAAACAAACAAAGAATTGCTTATGAAAAAGTAACGAAAAAAGATGGAAAAATGGATAAAGGTAAAAAGAAAGTAACGCAAGAAGGAAAAGATGGAGAGAAAGAAATTACGGATTATGTTCGTAAGAAAAACGGACAAGTCATTGGAAGATCTATAATAGATGAAGAAATACTTTCTGAACCTGTTGAAGAAATAACCATAGTCGGAACAAAAGTAACCCCTTCAAAAGGCATAGGAACTTTTAAGTGGCCGACAGTTGGCGGTTACGTTTCAAGTCAAATGGGTCAACGTTGGGGAAGGCTTCACAGAGGAATCGATATTGCACGACCATCGAACCGCACGATTTTAGCAGCGGATAATGGCGTTGTTGTTTCGACAGGTACTGAAGGTGGGTACGGGAATCGAATCATAATTGATCATAACAATGGATACCGTACATTATATGCACACTTATCTTCAATTAGCGTTAAACCTGGTCAAACAGTAAGCGCAGGGTCGTCCATTGGGATTATGGGATCGACAGGGAACTCTACAGGCGTTCACTTGCATTTTGAAGTGACTAAAAATGGAACACTAATTAATCCATTATCTGTACTCAATTAATTGAATCAATTATTTATAATCAAGAACCAAGAATGTTTATGACAAGTAAACACTCTTGGTTCTTTTCAATTGAGAAATGACTTTTCAGATGACTAGTTTTTCAGCAACGAAATTTATCATTATTGAAAATATTCCCCAGGAAATAATCAAAATGCATGGAAGAGTAGAACGTGCGAAACAAGTGAAATCGTGATAAAGTTAAAAGAATAAAGATGTTTTCATTAGGCAAAGGATTTAGAGAATTGTTATTAATAATAAACATGGTGAATGATTAAAAAAGTAGTCTGGTCAAAAAATGATGATAGAAAATTATCAAATAGAAAGGAACGATCAATGATGCAAGATAAAACAATACTCGTTGTAGATGATGAAAAGCCAATTGCAGATATATTACAATTTAATTTAACGAAAGAAGGATTTACTGTTTATTGTGCATATGACGGGGAAGAAGCACTTGAAAAAGTAGAAGAAGTAAAACCAGATTTAATGTTATTGGATATTATGTTGCCAAAAAGAGACGGGATGGAAGTTTGTCGTGAAGTACGAAAAAAGTATGATTTTCCAATCATTATGTTAACGGCAAAGGATTCAGAAATAGATAAAGTACTAGGATTGGAATTAGGTGCGGATGATTATGTCACAAAACCTTTTGGTACGCGAGAGCTCATTGCGCGTGTAAAAGCAAATTTACGCAGACATATGAAAGTAGCAACAGAAGAAGAGAAAGAATCTAACGATGTTGTTGTAGGTCAACTGATTATCCAGCCAGATGCTTATATCGTTCAAAAGCGTGGAGAGTCAATTGAGTTAACACATCGTGAATTCGAATTAATTCATTACTTAGGGAAACATTTGGGTCAAGTTATGACGCGAGAACATTTACTGCAAACTGTTTGGGGATATGACTATTTTGGTGATGTCCGAACAGTCGATGTTACAATTCGAAGGCTACGCGAGAAAATTGAAGATACGCCGAGTCATCCGACATGGATTGTAACAAGACGTGGTGTAGGCTATTATTTACGCGATCCAGAACAGGAATAATGGGATGAAGAAACTCGGAATACTTCGTTCAATACATGTTAAGTTTGTGCTGATTTATGTATTGCTTGTTATAATCGCAATGCAGATTATAGGATTGTACTTTATTAGAGGACTTGAAAATACGTTGAAAACTAACTTTATGGCATCAGTTGCGGACCGGATGAGTCTCGTAGAATATAGCGTACGTGAAGAATTAGTGAAAGAGCGTACGGAAGAAGATCCAACGATTGAGGAAAGTTTAAATAATGTATTGTCAGGGTTTGACTCGCAAGATATTAATGAAATTCAAGTCATAAACTCAAACTCTCGAATACTTGCAACTTCGGTGTTAGACAATAAAGTTAGAATTGGGCAACGCTCTTTAGATGATGTCGTAAAAAGAACAATTACTTCAGGGGCAGTTAGCGAGAATGCCATTTATTTCAATAAGAATACAGGTAATCGAATTATGGTACGGGTCATTCCCGTGAAAAGTGAAGATGAAATCATAGGTGCAATTTATCTTGAAGCAAATATTGAAAAAATGTTTAAGCAAGTGCAGGAAATTAATCAGATTCTGGCAGGGGGCACTGCAGTCTCTTTAACGATTACAATTATTCTTGGAATTTTTATCGCGCAAACGATGACGCGGCCAATTTCCGATATGCGAAGACAAGCGCAGGAAATGGCGAAAGGAAATTTCTCCAGAAAGGTACGTGTGTATGGAGATGACGAAATTGGGCAGCTTGCTGTAGCGTTTAACCATTTAACAAATCGTCTTCAAGAGTCGCAAGAGTTAACGGAAGGAGAGCGAAGAAAACTTACGTCTGTTCTAGAAAATATGACAGATGGGGTCATTGCAACAGATAGGAGAGGACGAGTTGTGCTTATTAACGAACCGGCGCTTCAAATGCTAGGTGTTTATGATGAAGCACATATTTTAAATCGACCGATTTCTTCCGTTCTTGGCTTGGAAGAAACACAAACGTTTGAAGATTTATCGCAACAGACGGATTCGATTGCGCTCGATTTTAGTACAGCAGATAAACCTTATATTTTACGTGCAAGTTTTTCGATTACGCAAAAAGAAACTGGGTTTGTCAATGGACTGATCGTTGTTTTACATGATAATACGGAGCAAGAAAAGATTGATATGGAAAGACGTGAATTCGTATCTAACGTTTCACATGAATTACGAACCCCCTTAACAACAATGCGGAGTTATCTAGAAGCGTTAGCTGAAGGCGCTTGGAAAGATAAAGAAATCGCACCTTCCTTTTTACGAATCACACGAACTGAAACAGAGCGAATGATTCGCCTTGTTGAGGACTTGCTGAAGTTATCGAGAATGGATAGCGAAGATTACGATTTAAACAAGGAATGGGTAGAGTTTAATCGTTTTTTAAATTTTATCATCGATCGATTTGAACTTTCAAAATCCCAAAATGTAAACTTTAGAAGATTGCTACCATCGACAAATTTATTCGTTGAAATTGATACAGATAAAATGACGCAAGTAATCGATAATATTATTTCAAATGCGCTAAAGTATTCACCTGATGGCGGGGATGTCTATTTCGAGATATCCGTATTTGAAAAATATTTTAAAGTGATGATTTCGGATGAAGGCATGGGGATATCACCAAGTAATGTGAATCGAATTTTCGATCGTTTTTACCGAGCAGATCGTGCACGTTCTCGGGAGATGGGAGGAACAGGATTAGGACTTGCGATATCTCGGGAAATGATTATTGCGCATGGTGGAGAAATCTGGGCGGAAAGTGAAGAAGGAAAAGGAACGACAATTTTCTTTACATTACCATTTGAAATACATGAGGATGGTGAGTGGGATTGAAGTATATTGAAAGAATTAAATCAGTTGTGTTGATTGTACTCATCGGTCTTAGTTTAGTTTTAACTTTTTTAATATGGAATGCTGCACCTTATGACACGATTGGAAGGCAAACAACTGTAGATATTTCAATTGCAGAATCACCAGAGAAGAAAGATATTGGTTCAATTATTCAACCTTATAAAATTAACTTTAACTATGAAGAAGGATTGACAGGAACAACAGATTCGGAAAAAATTACTTATATGATAGACCATTTAGAAAAGTGGAGAATGACAAACCCAGAGCTGATAGATGATTCATTTAGTGAAACGAAGTTAAATGAACTTCTTAGACAGCCGAATCGTCTAGTTCTTTATTATCCTGATGATGTTCCCTTACCTGTTTATGAAAATGTATTAAATATTGAAAATCCAAACATTCCCGAAATCAGCTTTAATTTCATTGTCGTTGAATGGGATTTAACAAATGCGGTACTTGATATACATTTTGTAAGTAGGGTAAATGAACTTCACTATAAGTCAACAGCAAAAATATATGAATCACAGACATTTTCACGAGAAGTGATTAATGTAGGGCGCACATATAGTCCATATATTGCTGTAAATGCGGAAGGTGGGAAGTTTATCACAGTGCCTACCGGCGAAATTAAATTGCTCCAAAATACGTATTTCCCAAGTGAAAGAGATGAAATTAATCCTACGCGTTTTAGAAGTGCATTATTTAGCGATCCACATGCGGTAAGAAGAAGTGAACCTAGTAAATATCGGGAGGAATTTCAAGATAATCATGCTTTAATGAGCGTAGACACTAAGAAAAAACAATTACAATTTGTTCATCCCATCGTAGAAAGTAAAGAACTAGCAATCCCTTCTGAACTACTAGAGGACACGATTGATTTTGTGAATGAGCACGGCGGCTGGACTGATGAGTACCGATTTAGCAAGATGAACTTTCATACACGTTATGTCAGCTTTAAATTATACGTGCGAGGGATTCCAGTTCTTGGCGGCAATACTTTAACTGAAATAGAGCAAATTTGGGGAGAAGATGCGATTTATCAGTATAAGAGGCCGTACTATACACTAGGAGATACATTACCTTCCGAAACAGAAACAGTCGTTTTACCGTCTGGAATTGATGTGGCGGAATCATTAATGGCTGATCCGGAAGTGGATTTTAATACAATCGATGAAATTATCCCAGCTTATTATATGAGGCAAGATGTAGATTTAAATATATTCGTATTAGAACCGTCTTGGTACTACTTACAAAATGGGAAGTGGCACTGCTTCTCATCTGACTCATTGGGAGGTGGGAAGCTTGGATTGGAATAAAACGAAAACAATTTTTATCGTTGTTTTTGCGATTCTCAATGTCTTCTTATATTCGCTTTACTTGAGCCAACATACGGAAGCGCGTAACGTCCAAACTTTAAATGAAACATCTATTGATGAGTCATTAGAACAGGATAATATTACGTATGAAGAATTGCCAGATTATCCAAAGGAAATGTCTTATGTTTCAGCAGATATTTCAACATTTCCTAAAAGCGAACTAGATAAATATGAGGATCAACATTTCGTGACAACTGACGATACAATTTTGCATGCCACGTTAGAAGTTCCTTTTAATGTACAAAATGCAAAAGGAGATTATTTACTTAATGATTTCTTGAAAGAGTATGTTCCTTATGGTGAAGAGTATTTACTCTGGGAGATCATTGAGGAAAATCAATTTGCAGTCTTTTTTCAAAAAGTTGAAGAATATCCAATTTACTTTAATGACAATGCGATGTTAATTGTTTATTGGGACGAAAAAGGAAATATTACAAGCTATGACCAACAACATTTTAGTGAGTTTGAACATTTTAATAAAAAGAAAGATATTTTGTCACCACGAGATGTGATTAATACGCTATATTCAAGAGATTATTTAAAGCGTGATTCTAAAGTGACAAGTGTTTCACTTGGTTATTCAACATTAATCACATTAACGAAAACGCAAGTGTTTGCACCGACATGGCGAGTTCGTGTAGAATTAGAAGATGGAGAATTCGAAGATCACTTCATGAATGCAGTTGAAGGAAAGATTATCGAGTTTAAAAGTGAACGGGATGAGAACGGAGAAGAATAAGGAGTTTTGAATATGCGTTTTAGTGTACTTGCAAGTGGTAGTAGCGGAAATGCAATATTTGTCGAAAACGATGAACATCAATTTCTTGTCGATGCAGGTTTAAGCGGTAAGAAGTTAGAAGGACTTTTTGCAAATATTAATCGTTCGATGGAAGATTTGGATGGAATTTTCGTGACACACGAGCATAGCGACCATATTAAAGGACTTGGCGTTGTTGCGAGAAGATACGGGATTCCAATTTATGCAAATGCGAAAACATGGCAAGCAATGGACGGCCTAATAGGTACAGTACCATCTGACCAATGTTTTGATTTTGATATGGAGACTGTGCAATCATTTGGTGGCTTAGATGTTGAATCTTTTGCAGTTTCTCATGACGCAGTAGATCCAATGTTTTATACATTTCATCAAAATGGTCGGAAGTTAGCAATTATTACAGATACAGGTTATGTTAGTGATCGCATGAAAGGAATTATTCGCGGAGCTGATGCGTTCGTTTTTGAAAGTAATCATGACGTCGGGATGCTTCAAATGTGTCGTTATCCATGGTCAGTGAAGCGAAGAATTTTAAGCGATGTAGGGCATGTATCGAATGAAGATGCGGCGGTTGCTATGAGTGAAGTGGTTGATGAAAAAGAGACACGTATTTATTTATCTCATTTAAGCAAAGATAATAATATGAAGGATTTAGCCCGAATGAGTGTGTCTCAAACATTAGAAACCTGTGGCATTAAAACAGGTGAGTATGTCCATTTATTTGATACAGATCCCGAAGAACCAACGAAACTTGTGACTGTTTGATCGATAGATGGTTAATATTTGATTGATGAAATTGAATCGACTATAGTGAATAAAAACCTTACTTTATAGTGGTATAAAAATGCCGACCAGTAAGGTTTTTATGACTCAAAAATGAAAGGATGATGCATGATGGATGACTTTACTCCAGTTCCAAGAAGTCCTAAACCAAATCATATGTGGACTTTTATCATTGGAGTTATTGGTGTTGTGGTCGGTGCTCTTTTAGTTTGGATTTTAACACCGACGGCAAAGCTTGACTCGTCAAATCCTGCTGTAAATGATGAACAAACAACTCAGCAAGAGCAAGTTCATCTTGACGTTCATACTGATTTAACGGATGTTGTTAGTGACACAACAGACACAGTCGTAGGCGTTACCAATTTACAAACCGTTCGTGATTTCTGGTCTTCAACGGAGTCAACACAAGAAACAGGAACAGGTTCAGGTGTCGTTTATAAAAAAGAAAATGGAAAAGCGTATATCGTTACCAATCATCACGTCGTTGAAAATGCAGAAATCCTTGAGATTACCTTTGACGACGGGACAAAAACGGAAGGCAAACTCATTGGTAGTGATATGTGGACTGATTTAGCAGTTATTGAAATTGATGATGACTTAGTCGAAGACGTTGCGACATTCGGAGATTCTGATTTATTGAAACGTGGGGAAACGGTGATTGCGATTGGAAATCCACTTGGTCTTGGATTTTCTGGGTCTGTGACAGTAGGAGTTGTTTCAGGGAAAGATCGATCGATTCCAATTGATTTTAACCGAGATGGGCAGGTCGATTGGTATGCCGACGTATTACAAACAGATGCAGCTATTAACCCAGGTAACTCGGGAGGCGCGCTCATTAACTTAGCAGGAGAGTTAATCGGTATTAACTCGATGAAAATCTCCCAAGAAACAGTGGAAGGTATTGGACTTGCAATCCCGATTAACTTAGCAGCACCCATTATTAATAAATTGGAGAAATACGGTGAAGTTATTCGTCCGACGATGGGTGTAACTTTAATCGATTTAACGAGTATCCCGGCTCAACAACAATTTGTGTTGAAGTTGCCAGCTGATGTAAAACATGGTGTTGTAGTAAATGATGTGTTGCCAGATTCACCAGCGTTAGAAGCAGGTCTCGAGCGATATGATGTGATTGTAGAAATGGATGGCGAAAAGATCGAGAATATGATCGAATTACGAAAACATCTATATAATGAAAAAGCAGTAGGCGATTCGTTGAGCTTGAAAGTGTATCGAGAAGGAGAAATACTTGAGTTGGAAATGACATTAGAAGATGACATAACACTTTAATTTTCGCTAAATAAATATAAAGTTATCCACAAATAAGCAGGAAAGCAAACACAATTGCTATCCTGCTTATTTTACGCGATTTTATTTTCGATTGTGGACAATTATTAGAAAATGTGAATAACTCTGTGTAAAAGAAATAATGCAAGAAATGTGTGAAATGAATGAGATCAAATAGTTAATAAACGTATATATAACAAGCCTTGTGGATTGATTTCATAAAAGAGAGAAATTCATTATTCTCTTAAAAGTAGTAAGTTAAAATCAAAACTATGCACAAGTTATCCACAGGTTTATTTTCAAACTTATATGTTGTGGCGAACGAATAGTCGGGCACAATATGTAGATAACTGTTGTGGATATGTGTATAGTTTTGGCTTATAATGATGAAAAAAGGATGAGTCGTTTATGAATATTACAATCGTGACGGTCGGAAAAGTTAAAGATAAGTATTTAAAGATGGGGATCGATCAATTTGAAAAAAGATTAAAACCGTATGCAAAAATGAAAGTAATAGAAGTTCCAGATGAAAAAGCACCGGAGACATTAAGTGAAGCGGAAATGGAGAATGTAAAAGCGAAAGAAGCAGAACGTATTTTATCGAAAATTATTCCAGATATGCATGTCATCGCACTCGCAATTGAAGGGAAAATGAAGACTTCTGAAGAACTTGCAGCAGATATTGAATCTTATATGACTTATGGAAAAAGTAAAGTTTGTTTTATAATCGGGGGATCGCTTGGCTTACATGACACCATTTATAAGCGAGCAAATGAATTGTTATCTTTCTCAAAAATGACATTCCCGCATCAAATGATGAAGGTAATTTTAATGGAGCAAGTGTACCGTGCTTTTAAAATTATAAAGAATGAACCGTACCACAAATAATGAGTAAAAAAGGTAGTTCCCATGCATGTTAAATAGGGAACTACCTTTTTTCATATCAATCCAAATCCATTTCCAAAAATGGTTTTACTAATTCTCGAACTTCGTCTGTTGATTTTGTGCTCATCAATTGGTTTCTTAGTTCGCTTGCGCCTCTAAATCCACGGATGTAGATTTTGAAGAAGCGAAGCAATGGTTTAAATGGACGTGGATCGAATTCTTCTGAGTAGTGGTCGTGAAGATCTAATTGTAAAAGCAATAAGTTTAAAAACTCTTTTACGCTATGTTCTTTTGGTTCTTTTTCAAAAGCGAACGGATTCGTAAAGACACCACGACCAATCATTATACCGTCAACACCGTACTTTTTAACGAGCTCTAATCCTTTTGCACGGTCGGGAATATCTCCGTTAATCGTGAGTAATGTATTCGGTGCAATTTCATCTCGTAGTTTTTTAATTTCTGGAATTAAGTCCCAATGTGCGGGAACTTTACTCATTTCTTTGCGCGTGCGGAGGTGGATAGAAAGGTTTGCGATGTCCTGTTTAAATACCTGCGTAAGCCAATCACGCCACTCGTCTAGGTTAACATAGCCTAGCCGTGTTTTAACACTTACAGGTAGTCCACCTGCTTTTGCTGCTTGAATAATTTCAGCAGCTACTTCAGGACGTTGAATGAGGCCTGCACCTCTTCCTTTGGCTGCAACGTTTTGTACAGGACAACCCATATTTAAATCGATTCCGCGGAAGCCCATTTTCTTCATATCAATACTCATTTGTTTAAAGTACTCAGGTCGGTCTCCCCAAATATGTGCGACAATCGGTTGTTCATCTTCTGTAAATGTCAGACGCCCTCGTACACTGTCTCTACCATTCGGGTGACAGTAGCTCTCTGTGTTTGTAAACTCGGTGAAAAATACATCAGGTCGTGCAGCCTTACTAATTACATGACGAAAAACAACGTCTGTTACATCTTCCATTGGTGCTAATATAAAAAAAGGCTTCGGTAAATCGAGCCAAAAGTTTTGTTCGTTATTCATTTGACATCCCCTCTTTGCGATATAGAAAGCAATTATGATCGATTGAAAAGTTTACGAGTAACCATCAATGTACCTATTTCTTTAACACTTATACCACGTATTGCCTCGTGTTTTCAAGCATTCTTAATTTTTTAAGATTGAAGTTGCTTCTCTTAGGTGGTCCTTTGCTATGCCAATTGAAAAAGCCTTAATCATTTTTATTTTTAACATAAACAAAAGGAACAGCTGCAATTTCTGCTGTTCCCTTCGTTAGATTTACATCTTATTTTTTCTCGTCATCTTTAGATTGTAGAAGGATTTGTTCTAGCAAGCTTAAGATGTCGTCTTTCGTTAAGTCTTCTTTACTTATTTGAGACTTTTCGTTTTCTTCAGAAGGAGTCGGTATCTCGTCGTTTTGTTCTTCCGTTGTTTCTTCAACGACAACATCTTCATCAGAATCATCTTTTATTGGTTCTTCAGTAATTACTTTTTCATCTTCATTGGTATCTTTAATAATTACCTCTTTTGCTTCATCATTTTGTTCGCCAACTGAATTCATCTGATCGGACTCAGTTTCTTTCTCAGTAGAAGTTTTTTGAACAATAGGTTCATCTTCTACAGATGTATCTCTATCATCTTGTTGAGGCGCCGGCATTGATGCAATGATTTGCCCATCTGGTGTTACATATTTCTTTGCTTTTCTTCGTGTTTCTTTATCGAAAAGGCTATAAAGAACTGGCACGAAAAATAGCGTTAAGAACGTACTACTGACAAGTCCACCAATCACTGCAATTCCCATCGGTTGTTGAATTTCTGCACCTTCACCAATACCGAGAGCTAGTGGGAATACCCCTAAAATCGTTGTTAAAGCAGTCATTAAAATAGGACGAGTACGTCTTTTAACGGACTCTACTAATGCGTCATGTGTAGACATTCCTTGTTCTTTTAATTGGTTAATATAATCGATTAACACAATACCGTTGTTTACAACGATTCCAGCAAGGACAATAATCCCAATAAATACAGTAACACTTAAAGTTGTATTTGTTAATGTAAGTGCAAGCATAACTCCGATGACCATTAAAGGTACGCTCAGCATAACGACAAATGGATATTTAAAGGATTCAAATTGTCCTGCCATAACTAGATAAATAAAGAGAAGCGCGAGGACGAAAGCAAACGCTAAGCTTGTAATGGAATCCTCTAACAATTCTTGTTCTCCAGAGAAAGCATAGGATGTACTATCTTCCAAGTCAGCGTCATCCATCACTTCTTTAATCAGTTGTGCTACTGAATTTAAGTTTGTATCTGCTGAATAAGTGACTGTAAATTCTACACTTGGTTCTTGGTTTAATCTATTAATAACTGTTGGCCCGTCGCCTTCTTCAATCGTTGCGATGTTTTTCAGGGATACATAGCTCCCGTCATGTTTAGGAACTAATAAATTTTCCAAGTCGGTTTTACTTTCAAGATTTTCATCTGCATATTTAACGACAACATCAAAGATCTCGCTATTTTCAGATTGGATTGAGGTTGCCGTTTGGCCACGCGTCACATGACTCACAGTTTGGGCAATCTCTCCTGGTGTAAGTCCATGAGCACGAGCATTTTTTTCATTCACACGAACTTGAATTTCAGGTGATGTTTCTTCTATAGAGATATCAACTTCACGAATGTCTTTTTCATCTTCCAAGTCTTCTTGAATGATTGCAGTCGCTTCTTCAAGACGCTGTACATCATTATCACTTACTGTAAAGACGATTGAATTTGCATCTCCACCGCCCATCGCGGCTTGACTAGATAATGAAATTGTTGCGTCTGGGTTAACGCCTTTAATTTCTTTTTCAAAGTCTTCTATAAAATCAATTGTACTTCGGTTCCGATTGTCTGGATCGGCCATCGAGACGAACATCATCGCTGCATTCGAGCCGGATGGTCCTCCCATTGCAGCACCTTCGCTAGACGAACCGATGACAGCCATATAATCTTTGACATCAGATTCTTTATCTAAAATATTTTCTATTTTTTCAACTGTCTCTTTCGTCTTATCAAGTTTAGCACCATTTTCTAGTGTTACATCAATCGTAAAGGAGCCTTGATCTGCCTCTGGTAAGAAATCGACCCCCGTTCGAGCGAGCCCTAGACCACCTACTCCTAAAAGAAGGACGACGATAAGAACTGTCACAAGGCGATGTCCTAATACCCAACGAATTGAGCGATCTAAGAGCTTCATAGAAGAAGATTGTTGTCTTTTAATTTCTTCATTATCGTTAGGAACAGTGAGAACTCTACTTGCAATCATCGGAACGACTGTTAATGCCACAGCTAATGAAGCGATTAAACTAAAGGCAATCGCTAACGCAAATTCCATGAAGATATTTCCAACGATTCCACTAATAAAGACAATCGGCAAGAATACGACAATTGTTGTTAAAGTAGAAGCTGTAATTGCACCGCCTACTTCTTTTGTTCCTTCAGTAGCAGCAATCTTAGGATCTTTCCCCATAGAGAGATGTCTATAAATGTTTTCGATAACAACAATAGCGTTATCTACGAGCATACCAATTCCAAGTGCTAATCCACCAAGTGTCATAATATTTAAGCTGACATCTGTGAAGTAAAGAAAAGCAAATGTCACGATGACTGAAAATGGTATTGAGATTCCGATAATGAGTGGCGTTTTAAAGTTTCTTAAAAAGAGAAACAGCACAATCATTGCAAAAACTCCACCAAGTATAAGAGATGAAGTTACACTATCAATGGATTGTTGAATATAATCTCCTTCATCGTAAAGTGAAATGACTGATAGGTTTTCATATTCATTTTTATCGAGCAATTCATCAAGTTTTTCATTGAAAAGCGTCGAAACTTGCACTGTATTAGCATCTGATTCTTTCATAGCCGTTAACTGGAGTGCTGGCTTTTGATTGGCTCTTGTAAGTGCAGTTTGCTTCGCAGTATTTAACTTCACTTGTGCAATATCTGCAAGCGTTAAATTATCTGTAATTGCGAGTTTTTCTAAGCCTTCTTTTCCATCAATTGAATTTAAAACACGAGTCGTTAATGTATGGTCGTCTGTTTCAATCGTACCCCCAGGAAGGGCGATTTCATGAGATTGAATGAGCTGTACAATATTATCTTGTGTTAAGTGATTGTCAGTCATTTTCTGCTGATCCAAACTAATTTCGTAACGCTCGGTTAATCCACCTGAAGAAGTCACGTTGGCAACGCCTTTAATACGTTCTAGTTCTGTTTGAAAATCTTCAACATCGGATTGGAAATCTGTTACATTTTGGCCATTTGAAGTAATCGCCATCTGATTCATCCCAATCATCGAAGGGTCGAATTTCATAAATCTAGGCGAATTAGCACCATCTGCAATTTGCACCTGATTCATGGCGGTTATAATGTCTTGTTCTACTTCATCGATTGTAGAAGACCAAGAAAATTCAAGTAAAACAAGCGTCATCCCTTCTTCAGAGGATGAGGTCATTCGATTCAGTCCAGGAAGAGTGGAGAGTGATTCTTCTAATGGTTTGGTCACTTTATCCTCTACTTCTTCGGGACTAGCACCTGGGTAACTAGAAACAACCGCTCCTACAGGCGGATTGATTTCGGGAAATAGTTGTAAAGGTAAATTTGTCAAAGAAACCACACCAAGAAGGACGAATAAAATCATCCCCACAATTGTTAGTTTTGGTCTTTTAATAGACAGTGCTGTTATTTTCATTTAGTGGTTTCTCCTTCCTTTTTTCTTTCTATGATTTCTTTGATTTTGATGGTGATATTTTGTAGGCCCATCAAATCTTCGAGAGGTAACTCCATTAAATACTTCGTAGAAATCTTGTTACCACTTTCCTCCATAGTATCTACTGTTTTACGTCCTTCTGCGCCAAGTTTTACGAGTGTATGAATACGTTTATCTGGATCAGATTCGCGTACGATATAATCATCCGCTTCCATTCTCGATAGTAGTTGGCTTGTTGAACTGGCAGACATATGAAGCAGTTCTGCTAAGTTTTTCACATAGAGGGTTTCGTATCGGCTTAATAAAATTAAAACCATTCGATATCTCTCTGGAATATGTTGATGATAACCGCCAAACTCTTCGTTGATAGCGAGTGTTAAATCGAAAACAGTATCGCCAATCTTATCTAGTAATTCTTTCTTTTCCACTTTCTATATCCACTCCATTTATCTATATTACTTTATTTTAATAAATAGTTTATAAAATTAAAGTGATGCAAATTCTATACTATAAAAAGCTTCAAGTCAAGTGAAGCTTTTTATCTTCATTATAAAAAGCATTTAAAAAAGAATACTAGAAAATCTAGTCCTCTTTTGTAAGATATTTATTCAATTGTAAGTATCGTGTCTTCTTCGCCTTCCATCCATTCTAGTTCAAACTTTTGCTTTTCATTAATGTCATTGATTGTTCATTCGTTTTGAATGTGATGAGTATCGATGTAAAAAGATTACTTTTACCTAGTGAATCATTTCAATAAGTAGATGCTATTCCTTAAAATCATTCACTTTGTTGAATGAATCATTCGTGATACGATAAAATTACAATCAATTATGAAATGAGGAGGATGTTGTGTTCTTAGATCATTTAAAGAAGAAATTACAAGAAAACCAACCTTTGTTTATCGGTGAGGAAACAGCTTTTCGATCAGCTGTTTTAATCCCTTTAGTCCAAGTCGATGGAGAATGGCATATTGCATTACAAGTACGCTCTCTATCAATGCGGAACCAACCTGGTGATATTAGTTTTCCAGGCGGGAAAATCGATACGACGGATGCAACACCACTTGCTGCTGCATTACGTGAAACGCAAGAAGAGTTAGGGGTAAATCCTCAAACAGTTGAAGTGATTCAGTCGCTAAGTCCTTATATTGCTTCACCTTCGTTTGTCATTTATCCATTCGTTGGTGTGATTCAATATAATGAGATTGTGCCTTCTTATAATAAAGCCGAGGTTGAAGAGGTATTTACAATCCCAGTTAAATGGTTATTGGAGCATGAACCATATATGCATTTGGTCTCTGTTCAACCACAACCATCATCTGATTTTCCATTTGAAAAGATTATGAACGGCTCTGACTATAAGTGGGGGACACGTGCAATTGAGGAATGGTTTTATGACTACAAGGACTATACGATATGGGGCTTAACTGCGAGAATTTTGAAGCATTTTATAGAACAACTCAAATAAAAAAATGCCGAGTCGCTCTACTTTTAGTGAAATGAGTGACTCGGCATTTTTTATTTTTTCTCCGCCACAGCCGAGTGAATAAGCGCGTGTTTTCCATACTTATTTCGAATAAACTTCCTAGCGTTGACAGGTGTTCTTGCATTGACCCTTTTTTGTTTTTTCTTCCCATCTACTTCTATTTCAACAATATAGCATCTTGAACCGCACATCATAAGAATAATCACCCTTCGTTCGTTAATATGACTTCTACTATAAAAGAGTGGTGATCTTTTTTTAAATGATTTGAACTGAGACACCAACACTTAAAAAATCACCTATAGATATATCAATTAAATCAACATGTCTACGCAAATACTTTCGTCATGATGATATGGGGAATTCCGTCTTCCATAAAGACCTCTGAAGCCGTTTCATAGCCAAGTTTATGATAAAAACCTTCTGCATGCGTTTGGCCATGTAATTTTACTTTTTTAGTATTTTCATTTTTAGCGATTGCTTCTAATCCAGCAATAATCGACTTTCCGAGTCCTAGTGAACGATATTCTTCAAGAATACAAATGCGTTCTAATTTGCCGACGTCATTGATCCAGCGAATTCTTCCTGTTCCGATAGGCTGATTCTGATGATAAGCCAGAATATGATGGCAGGCGGCATTTAATTGGTCAAACTCATCAAACTCATCTGTTAAAGGAACTTGTTGTTCTTCAACAAAAACTACTTTACGTATGTTAAAAGCAGTTGCTAATTGTTCTTCAGTTGTAATTTCTAATGTTGTCATTTGACTCACTCATTTCTTATAAGTTTGTTTTTCTCATAATAAAGCTTACATGTCGCCCACATTTTTTATCTTGCCGATAAGAAAAGCCATCGGTAGATTTAAATGTACAAGTATGATCGATATGAATTTGGACATTTGGAATGCCCGCAATTTCACATTGTTTTTTAACGACTTGTTGATTATCGATATGGTATTTCTTTGTTTGTTCATTAAAGTATATAAACTCATCTGCATAGCCGAGTTGTTTAAACTTCCTATAAACATCTTCATCGACTTCGAACTTTTTCTGACTTAATGCCATGCCGATTTGGACATGAATTTGCTCGAGCTGGCAGTTTTCTTTATGCTTTAGATGCTGAAAAAGCTTCAATGTAATTTCTTTTATTGTTCCTTGCCAACCAGAATGTACAGCACCGATCAGGCCGTTTGTTTCATGGTAAAAAAGGATTGGAACACAGTCAGCTGTGAAACTACAGAGGACAAGATTTGGTTCATACGTATACAACGCATCTGTGTTTGGAATAGCGGTCTCTAGTTGAGTTGCACCACGTCCACGGTCTTGGGCTGTAACACGGTAAAAGTTCGCACTATGTGTTTGGTTTGCACAGACAAAGTTTTCAAGCGGGACTTGTAGTTCTTTTGCAAGTTGGCGTCGGTTTTCAAGTGTATTCTCAATCTTTTCGCAGACGTGCAAGGCCATATTATTTTCTTCTGCGTACCGATCATCTTTTAATGTAGTACCTGAAATGTAATTCGAGTTGTTTAAATAGTCATTGATTTTCATAATCATCACCTATCTATAATATACAACAGAGTTTTGTGAAAGTGTAGATTGTTATGATTTGACGAGGAGGGCATTAAAGAAAAGAAAAAAGATTGTCTCCGCCTGAATAACACGTAAGACAATCTTTTGAAAATTAATTTGTAAAGTTATCGAAGTACCCTTGGATAAAGACAATCGGTGTACCTTTATCGCCACTTCCAGATGTTAAGTCTGCTAAAGAACCAATTAAATCTGTCAGTTGACGAGGTGTTGTTCCTTGAGATTCAAGTGAACCGACTAAGTCTTCTTCTCTTGTATCCATGAACTCTGAAATTGCATCTTTTAAGGCATCTCCACGTAAATGAGAGAAGTTATTATCCGCTAAATATTTTAATTTAATTTCATTTGGCGTACCGTGAAGACCCGGTGTATAAGCAGGTGAAACAACAGGGTCTGCTAGTTCCCAAATCTTACCGACGGGATCTTTAAATGCACCATCGCCGTAAACCATGACTTCAACTGTTTTACCTGTTTTTTCTTTTAACATTTTTTGAATGTTGTCTACGACAGGTTGACAGTCACGTGGGAATAGCTTCATGCCGTCATCAGTTGATGTGTTCGAACCAAGTAGGCCATATTCTTTGTTATAGCCACTGCCATCGATTGACTCTGTTAAAAAGTCATCTAAGCTATAAACTTTTTCTCCACCATTAGCTTTTAAAATTCTTTTTGTTCTTTCTCTTGAATGAACATCACAAGCGAGTATGCTCGTTGTGTAATTTAAAATTGTTTCAGGTTTGTTAGAGAAGATGACTTCACATTCAGTGTCAAATTCTGCTGCTAACGACTTATAATATTCAATATAGTCAATGCCAGTGAAAGCATGTTTGTTAATCCCAAACGTATCCCGGAATTGTTTTTCAGTTAAGACATCCGTCCAAGGGTTAATACCTTTTTCATCGAGTGTGTCAAGATCCACTAAATGGTTCCCGACTTCATCGGAAGGATAGCTAAGCATAATCACAATCTTTCTCGTTCCTTTTGCGATACCACGCAGACAGTTTCCGAAACGGTTTCGACTTAAAATCGGAAAAATTACACCAACAGTATCGTCACCAAATTTAGCTTCAATATCTTTTGCAATGTGATCGATTGTTGCATAATTTCCTTGCGCACGTGCAACGATAGACTCTGTAATGGCTACAATATCTTTATCGTTTATTTGTAAGTTTTCTACCTCAGATGCTTTAAGTACACTATCTACAACGATTTCTTCGACAGAGTCTCCTTCATTAATGATTGGACAACGAAGACCTCTCGCAACAGTTCCAACTACTCGTTCCACTCTATTCTCTCCTTAATACGTACAGAATTTATTTGAAAAAGTAACTCATATACTTGTAATATACATCATGATAGTGATATAAGTAAAATTAATATATCAAATGATACATATAAGAGGTGCTTATGTGGTAAGTAAACTAGATCATTATAAAATCTTTTGCCAAGTAGGTGAAAGTAAAAGCTTTTCCCAGGCGGCAAAAGCTTTGTACATGACACAACCTGCTGTCAGCCAGGCGATTATGCAGCTAGAAAGAGAATTAGACATTCGGTTATTTCATCGAACGCCTAAAGGTGCATTTTTGACAGATGAAGGTCATGTCTTATTTGAGTATGCGAGTTCCGCGTTAAATTTATTACAAGTTGGGGAAGAAAAAATTGGTGAATTTAAAAACTTAACAGCTGGCGAATTAAAAGTAGGTGTCGGGGATACGATTTCACGACATTTTTTGTTGCCTTATTTAGAACAGTTTCATAATCGTTATCCGAATGTGAAATTTAAAATTGAAAATGGAACAACACCTGAACTATGCGCTATGTTAAAAGCAGGCGAGGTCGATATTGGTGTTTGTAATTTTCCATTAGATGACCCAACTTTGACATTAAAAACGTTTATTAATGTGCATGACATTTTTGTCTGCGGAGAAAAGTATAAACATATACTAGAAAATCCAATTACATACGACGAACTGATGAAGTATCCATTAATTTTTCTTGAACCAAAATCAAATACGCGTCGCTATGTAGAAGACTATATTTTATCGAAAGGGACACAAATTGTTCCGGAGTTTGAATTAGGTTCACATGATCTCGTACTAGAGTTTGCGAAAAGTAATTTAGGGATTGCTTGCGTAACGAAAGAGTTTTCAGAAGACTACTTGAAAGATGATCTTGTGACAGAAGTAAAAGTTGTTGACCCAATTCCAAAAAGGGAAATCGGCGTTTGTCATTTGAAAAGTGTACCTTTGTCATTAGCTGCTACTCGATTTGTCGAAATGATTGAAACGAATCGATGAATTGTCTTTCAATGAAGAAGTAAATACAAGAAGTAGATTTTTTAAAAAGTCGATTACGTTTGAAGAAATTGACCAAAAGCAGTATCATAGTAGGGAACTATATATAAAGTGAGGAATATGAATTGGCTGAAAGAAAGTACGAAGAGATGCTGAATATTCGAACGACTGGTTTAAGAGAGTGGAGAAATGAAACGCATTACCATCGTTACGAAGCGACACCATATAAGGCATTGGACGAGCTTTTTAAAGTTTATAAACTACAAAAAGATGATGAAGTAGTGGATTTTGGTTGCGGACGAGGGAGAGTTTCGTTTTATATTCATAATCGCTTTAAAATCCCGGTTACTGGGGTAGAAGTCAATGATCAAACTTTTGATGAAGCACTAGATAATAAAAGAAGCTATCGATATCTGGCAAGTGATATAGAAGCACCCATTCGATTTAATTTTGCGCTTGCTGAACAATTTGAAATAGAAGAAACAGATACAGTTTTTTACTTTTTCAATCCGTTTTCGGTTGATATTTTTAAGCAAGTTGTTCATAATATTTTAAAATCAGTAGAAGAAAATGAGCGCTCAATCGATTTAATATTATATTATCCGACGGGTAGTTATAAAAGGTTTATGGCAGATCACACGCCTTTCAAATTAATAAATAAAGTAAGGGTGCCAGATGCACAAGATAAAAAAGAGAAGTTCTTAGTTTATCGTTTAGCATGAAAAAAGGTTGTCGCAGAAAATCAGTCTTCATTGACTTTCTGGACAACCTTTTATTGTTCTTATGTTAATTCATCTAAGTATTCCAGGTGTAAGACTCGGAATCCATTATTCTCAAGTTTTTCTTGAATGTTTTTAATTTCTGCTTCAGACTTGCCCTTTTCTAATGTGATGACAACTCTTCGGGCAACTACTGAACCGCTATCAAGCGTAAACATGCCTTCAATATTTTCTCCGCGTAATACTCTTGTTAATTTTTCGATCATCCCTTTAGCTTCGATTGAAGAAAGTGTTAAGCTAACGCCGCCTGTGTGTAAACCGAATGCGTCTTCCAGTACACTTTCGACTTTGTTATGCGTTAAAATACCAATGAGCTTTTCATTTTCTACAACACTAATAAAAGGGAGCGCTTTAATCTTTACGAGTGCGTTTAAAAAAGGTGTTCTTTGTCGGATGAATAAATCTTTATGCTGGAGTAGGTGATCAATATTTTCTTTTTCAGCACCATCATTTTCATAAAGATCTTCCATCACATGCACTTTATAAATCATTCCTTGGTAGTTGCCTTGTTCATCAACAACAGGAATACAACGATAGCCACTTTCTTTTAAAATATCATAAACTTCTTGAACCCCTCGATTATTTTGAGTAACAACCACATCATTTAACTCTAAATATAAATCTCTCACAAACATAAAAAATCCCTCTCTTTCAATCCGTTAATTTTTCAATCGTAAATACAATATAGCATGAAATTGTCGCCAGTATTTCATTTGAAAAAATAAGTATAGTAACACATCAAAATTATGTTAGATGCATCGTTGTGATACAAGTATGATCTCCTTCGAATGTAGAGATATCTGATTCAACCGTTTTATCGTCATATTCGATTTGAACTTGGAAGTTTTGATCTCTCGGTAACCATAAGTCAATAAATCCATTTCTTAAAGATGTGATTTTTTCATCGACAACTGTGTTACCGTCTTCGTCTAAAATGAGTACGTCGAAGTCTTGTTCTACTAGCTCTCCTTGGCAGCCTGTTAAACTATGAATCGCACATTCATGCGTATATTCAACGAACGGTGCAATTGAAACAAAGAATTCATCTTCCGGTAGGTTTAACCGTGTTTCTTTACCATTTTCATTCACGATGAGTTCATGTGATGTAATCGATGCCATGACAGCATCATCAAAGCTTCCAACACTATACTCGTGAACTTTCTCTTTGATATCCTCATCATCACTTTTAGAAGTTGTTTCATTATTACAAGCAACTAATGTGAATGTAAAAACAAGTGTGAAAGTGAACAGAATCCATTTCTTCATTTTCTAATTCGCTCCTATACTATTTATATTTTAATTTTACCATAAAAGGTAAGAAATAGTTGACGTTCACCGAATCAGGATTGTCGATTTTAAGAACTTATTACGATAAGTAAAAAACATCAACAGGACATATGCTCCCAAATCATCTGTCCAACGCTGAGGGAGTATTTGCATTTTAATTTATATGTGATAAGCTTTAGTAGATTTTAGTGCTGAATCTTCAGTACTTTCCAGTAATTGAATATGTCTGCTGGGGGGGCCTTTATAGGCTGAGACGCATCTTTGATGTAAACCCTTTGAACCTGATCTAGTTAACACTAGCGTAGGAAAGCAGCTGAACCACTACAAGCAAGCTATTTCATTGTGTAGTCAACAGCCGCTTTCCATCCAAGGAAGGCGGTTTTTAGTATGTCAAAAAATTAAATATATAATGGGAGATTAAGATGATTGGAATGAGAATCAGTTTCTAAATTAGTAGAAGAACGTCGGGCTAGCACAAATAGAGAAGTATTTCGAAATGACATCGAGATACGAATATCTATTTTGGGATATGAACTATAAACAGGAAAAATGGCCAATTTAATATCGGAGGTTATTCTTATGAAAACAGCACTAACAATCGCAGGATCTGATTCTGGCGGCGGAGCGGGTATTCAAGCGGATATAAAAGCGATGTCTGCCTTAGGTGTATTTGGTATGTCTGTAATTACAGCTGTAACAGCACAAAACACTCATGAAATTCGTTCCGTTCAAAATATTGATCTTGCGATAATTCAAGATCAAATCGAAGCAGTTTTTGATGATATACAAGTGGATGCAGTTAAAATTGGGATGCTTGCGAATGCTGAAACGATCAATGTGGTTGCAAAGTCTCTACAGAAATACAAGCCTAAACATATCGTAGTGGATCCGGTAATGATTTCAAAAGGAGGGCATCATTTATTGCAAGAGTCAGCAGTAAATGCATTAGTAAACAAACTACTCCCGTTAGCAACGCTAATCACACCTAATATTCCTGAGACAGAAGCATTGCTAGGAAAGTCAGTTCAAACTCAAGATGAGATGTACAATGCATGTATCCAATTAAAAGAAATGGGGCCCGGAGCAGTGCTTATTAAAGGTGGCCATTTAACCGGTGATTCCGATGACCTTTACTATGATGGCGAGGACTTCCACTGGTTAAAAGCAAAACGAATTAAAACAAAAAATACGCATGGTACAGGCTGTACATTATCATCTGCAATTGCAGCAAATCTTGCAAAAAGCACAACAATGCTTGAGGCTGTAACGTTGGCAAAAAAATATATAACGACAGCAATTACACATAGTTTAAAATTAGGTTCGGGACATGGACCGACGAATCATTTTTATGATTTATATGAGAAAGCGAACGGGGAAAGAACGAGATGAACAAGGAGAAAATCATAGCTCTTTATTCAACTATCCGTAAGATAAATCCTCTGGTTCACCATATTACGAACGTAGTTACCGTCAATGATTGTGCGAATGTGACACTTGCAGTCGGTGCGTCGCCTGTGATGGCAACAAGTATAAAAGAGGTAGAGGAAATGGTGCAATTAGCGAATGCACTTGTTATTAATATTGGAACGATTCAAGCTGATGGTTTTAAGGCAATGGTTTTAGCAGCTAAAACAGCAAATAAGGAAAAAATTCCCGTTATTTTGGATCCAGTCGGAGTTGGTGCAACATCATTTCGTAAAGAGAAGGCGAAGGAGTTACTTCAACAAGTGGATGTTGCGGTTATTCGTGGCAATGCGAGTGAGATAGATTCGTTAATTGGCGGTGCTTCCAAGACGCGAGGAGTAGATGAAGGTGACATTACACTAACAAGGAAAGAACTTGCTGTAAAAGCAGCAAATCTTTTTTCTTGCGTAGTTGTCGTAAGCGGCAAGGTAGATACGGTTTCAAATGGTAAGGAAACGATTCAAATCGAGAATGGGGACATTTGGTTGAAAAGCATTACTGGCACTGGCTGTATGACTGCTTCATTAATCGGATGTTTTGTTGGAACAACGGATAACCACTTTTTAGCTAGTATTGCTGGGATGTCTTTGATGAGTCTGGCTGGCGAAAGAGCAAAAGGAAATCTTCAAGAAGGCGAAGGTATTGGCATGTATAAAGTTCGATTAATGGATGAAATTTTCAATATGAACGGAGATACTTGGAAGGAAGAGGTGCGTCTACTTGAATCTTGATTTGACACTTTATTTTGTTACGGATGAGGCGACTCCATTAGAAGCGTTGCTGACAATTGTAGAGAAAGCAATTGAAGGTGGCGTTACTCTTGTTCAGCTTCGAGAAAAAAGTAGTGATGGCAATGTTTTTTATGAAAAAGCAAAAGCATTGAAAGAACTACTTGATCGGTATGATGTTCCACTCATTATTAACGATCGTGTCGACGTTGCACTTGCAGTGGGCGCAGCTGGTGTGCACATTGGACAAAGTGATTTGCCACTTCACACGGTTAAAAACATTTTGCCTCAGTCGATGATTGTTGGCGTTTCGGTTTCGACAGTGGAAGAAGCATTGCTGGCGGAAGAAACAGGTGCAAGTTATTTAGGAGTAGGTGCAGCATTTCCAACGGGGACAAAAAAGGATGCAAAAGTTCTGCCCGCCGGGATGTTCGAAAAAATTACACAATCCGTTTCGATACCATCCGTGGCGATTGGAGGAATTACACTCGAAAACATCGAATCATTACGGAATGCAGGGATAGCTGGCGTTGCTATTGTATCTGCATTAATGCAAGCTGAAAATCCTACTCAAATTGCTCGGGAATTTTTTTTGAAATGGAAATAAGTATGTGCTATTGATCGTAAGATGAATAAAAACCATTCATATATTATTGTACCAATAGATGAACGGCTCTTGATTATTAATTTACAATTGGTGTATTGATTCGAAAAAAGTCTGTTGTTACTCGTTTCGAGTAACAACAGACTTTTTAAGTGTGCCCTGCATGGGTAAATACTCGGCGGTGAAAGTCCGCTACAGGCTTGGCAGTAGGAACTGTTAGCGAAAGACAAGGTGGCTATCGTGAGGTAGTGGCTGAAGGAAGTCGGACGCAAAATCCCGAACTGAC
>JAPFCR010000011.1 GCA_026169375.1 Sporosarcina sp.
ATTAGCTCGATTTCTTTGCTGGCATCTTGTTAGATGTCCATTTGAATCCGAAGATTCAGTTCTCATAATTGAACGTGTCAATTATGAATTTATATCTTGACGTTTTGCTGTTCAGTTTTCAAGGTTCATATTATAGAAGGAAACTTTCAAAACTTCCTTCCACCGTTGCAACCCGCTTCCGGATAGCAACTCTTACATCATATCAACTTCTGAATCTCTTGTCAACACCTTTTTAAAAATCTTTTTTTGAGGTGTCTTCGTTTCTTACCGCTCGGATAAGCAACGTTTATAACTATACCACCTGTTTTTTAAAAATGCAACACCTTTTTTAAAAAGTTTTCATTTTGATTGATTAATTAATAGAATCCTACTCAAAAATCAAGTTCCTTCATTATAGTAAGATAAACACGAACGATGCTCTTTTATTAAATGTCTTCTAAGTAAGTTCTTACACAGTTAACAATCCATACTTTCCATCTGAGGCTTTAATATAATATGGCAATCATCCAGGTAAGCAACATACAAAAGTAATATATTTAAGATATAAGTTGGTTGTTTTTATTCAGCAAACCTTTAATAATTTAGAAAAGAACTGCTATACTTTTCACAGTCAAAATTATAATTGGTCAATAAAATAAGAGGAAGAAAAGGTTTCCCCCCCTTTATCTTCTTCTTAATTTTATATTATGTTTATTCTCTAGGACGCATTTGTGGAAACAACAACACATCTCTAATTGACTGTGCATTTGTTAATAACATGACGAGACGGTCAACACCGATGCCAAGTCCACCTGTTGGCGGGAGTCCATATTCTAACGCTTCAATAAAGTCTTCGTCCATATCATGCGCTTCATCATTTCCTTGTTCTTTTTCAACAAGCTGTGCTTCAAAACGTTCACGCTGATCGATTGGATCATTTAACTCCGTGAATGCATTGGCATGTTCACGACGAACGATAAATAATTCAAAACGATCTGTAAATCGTCCATCTTCTGGATTCTTTTTTGCAAGTGGCGAAATTTCTACTGGATGACCATAAATGAATGTTGGTTGTACAAGTTCTTCTTCAACTTTTTGTTCGAAAAACTCATTCAATACATGGCCTACTTCCATCATGTCTGTTACTTCTACATTATGCTCTTTTGCAAGGGCATGTGCTTCTTCCTTCGTCATTTCCTTCCAGAAGTCTACACCTGTATACTCTTTAATCGCCTCTACCATGTGTAGTCGCTTCCAACCTGGCGCTAAATCAATTACATCTTCACCATACGTTACTTGCTGTGTACCAAGCACGTCTTGAGCAATATGTGCGACCATATTTTCCGTTAATGACATAATATCTTCGTAATCAGCATATGCTTCGTAAAGTTCAATCATCGTAAACTCAGGGTTATGACGTGTTGAAGTTCCTTCGTTACGGAAAACACGACCGATTTCATACACTTTCTCTAAACCACCAACAATTAGGCGTTTTAGATGCAATTCAATTGCAATACGAATATAAAGTGTCATATCTAATGCATTATGATGCGTGATGAACGGACGCGCTGTCGCTCCGCCCGCAATTGAATGCAACATCGGTGTTTCAACTTCAAGGAATCCTTCTCCGTCTAAATAGCGGCGCATTGATTGGATAATTTTACTGCGCAGAATAAACGTTTCCTTACTTCCTTCTGTTGAAATTAAATCTAAATAACGCTGACGATAGCGCTGTTCAATATCTTGGAGACCGTGGAACTTCTCCGGTAGTGGGCGGAGTGCTTTCGTTAAAAATGTAAATTCTTCTGCTTTTACAGACAGTTCTCCTACATTTGTTTTGAAAACTGTTCCACTAATTCCGATGATATCACCGAGATCTGTTGTTTTGTATAATTCATAAGCTTCTTCACCAATTGCATCTTGCCTTACATAAATTTGAATTTGACCATTCAAATCCTGTAAATGAGCAAAGCCTGCTTTTCCTTTTCCACGCTTTGTCATCAGACGACCTGCGATTGTTACCTTATGTCCTGCTTCTTCAAGTTCCTCTTTTGTGAATGAATCATATTCGTTTTTTATTGCAGCTGATAAATGTGTTCTTTCAAACTTCGAACCGAATGGATCCAGGCCACTTTCACGAATATCCTTCATCTTCTGGCGTCTCACCAGAAGTTGATCATTTAATTCGTCGAGATGAGACATTTTATACACTCCTTTATTTAAGTTTCTTATATTTTAATGGCACAACACAAACTTTTTTAAATTAACGTGTGTGATTTGCTGTTTCTATTGTACACAAAGAAAAGGGCTATCACAATTCACGACAACCTAAGTTTCAAATAAAGTTACAGCAGGATATACTCATGCGCACTTATCTGTTCTTGACTCTACCTTTAAAGCAAAGATTTTCACATTAACTTACTTAGTTTCCTTCCATATATTTACACCTTCATCATGAACAGCTTCTTTTTCTGCGTAAAGCCTTCCTTCGACCGGATCTTTAATATCCGGTGCGATTTCAAGAAGTGGGACAAGAACGAATGCCCGCTCCGCCATACGTGGATGCGGGACAATCAAATGTTCTGTTATAATTTTTTCTTGATTATAAAGCAAAATATCAAGATCTACAGTTCGCGGTCCCCATCGAATTGTACGTTTACGCCCGAGTTCCTGTTCTATATGCTGACAAGCTGCCAATAAATGTTTAGCGGATAAAGACGTATGGATTGAAATTACGACGTTTAAGAAATTGGCTTGGTCTGTATAACCAACAGGTGCAGTTTCATATATAGAAGAAACTTTTTCTACAGTCGTATCTGTTCGGCTATTTAGTGCGTCAATTGCTTCGTATAAATACTGATGACGTTCCCCGATATTAGAGCCTATTGAAATAAATGCTTCATTCACGTGTACTGCCCCCTCGTAATGTCAACAGCCACTGACGCATAATGTCCAGCTATCGGTGGATCTGGTTTAATAAGTTGAACGCGAACGCCTTTCACCTGGTCCTGATAAGTGTCCAATATCTTTTTCGCAATCTTTTCAGCAACCGTTTCGATTAGCTTTACAGGGGGACCTTCCACAATTTCCTGACATACCGTGTATACCTCCGCGTAATTAACTGTTTGAGAAAGATCATCTGTCTCTCCAGCACTTTGAAGATCTACCGCGAGCGATACAGTTACACGAAATCTTTGACCTAATTTATTCTCTTCTTGTAACGCTCCATGATAGCCGTAAAAAGTCATTTCATTTACATGAATATAGTCCATCATAACACCCCTATCCATTATACTTTGATTTTCCGACGAGTATATCCATCATTTTTGCCGCTTGAGCAATTTCTTTTACATCATGTACTCGCATAATATGACAACCTTTTTCAATTCCATAACAAACCGTCGCACTCGTTCCCGCTAAACGTTCTTCAACAGGAAGATTTAAGACGTTTCCGATTAACGACTTTCGGGAAGTCCCAAGCAGAACAGGATAACCCATTCGTACAATTTCAGGTAAACTTTGCATCGCGACAATATTTTCTGTCGTATTCTTCGCAAAGCCAATCCCCGGATCCAACCAAATATTCGCTTGTGGTACTCCTGCTGCTAATGCGGTATCAATGCTTTCTTGTAAGTCTCTTTGCATATCTTCTTGTAAAGTATTTTCATATTCCGCAACTTCCCGGTTATGCATTAAAATAATCGGCACATCATACTTCGCTGCTACCGCCGCAATTTCAGGCTCTCTTTTCGCACCCCATACGTCATTAATAATTTGTGCACCAGCTTGAACAGCTGCTTTTGCTACCTCAGCTTTATATGTATCAATTGAAACAATGCAGTTAAACTCTTTTGTAATTGCTTCAATAATCGGCGCTGTTCGTTCAAGCTCTTCTTCAAGAGAGACAGGCGCATGACCGGGGCGTGTTGATTCACCGCCAATATCAATAACTTCTGCACCGTTTTCGAGCATTTCTTCCGCACGCTTTAGTGCAATGTCAATTTGATTATAATTTCCGCCGTCTGAAAAAGAATCAGGTGTTACATTTAAAATACCCATAATGACCGTTTCTTTTCGAAAATCCACGATTTGTTCACCAAAGTAATACGCATCTTTTGCATAAGCTAACTCCATTTTTATGCCCTTCTTTCATTAATTGCTTGACGATAAGCTTGATGTAACTTTTGATAGACCGGTCCATCACTTCCTAGCAATGGATTTTGTTCAATTTCATGTAAAGGAACAAGTTCTTGCACTGCATTCGTCACAAATACTTCTTCGGCAGATTCAACTGCTTCTTTCGGATAAAATCCTTCTTCAATCTTCAGTCCGATCCCCTGTGCCAATTTAATAATAAACGCTCTTGTCGTACCAGGTAAAATTCCTGTTTCAATACTTGGCGTATACAGACACCCTTCTTTTACCCAAAACACATTCGATGTAATACCCTCTGCAACAGCACCGCCTTTTGTTAAAAAGAGTCCTTCCCATTCTTTTAAAGAAGAAAGCTCCAATCGACCACCAATATTATTTAAAAAGTGATGTGATTTATGGCGAGTCAAGCTTTCCGGATCATTTCTAGGCGTTTCAAGCCATACACCTGCTTTAGACATCCCTACTACCGGAATAGCCAATTCTTTACGAAATAAAATCACATTCGGATTATCGTACTGACTCGGTGCTAAACCGATCTCATGGACACCTGCCGATACATTTAAACGGAAATAACCATCTTTTCCTCCTGCTGCTTCATCCAACTTTTGAATAATATCCAGTAATGCCTCATCGTCGTAAGGAAATCTAATCTTGTATTCATGTAAAGCCTTCTTTAAACGCGTCATATGTTCATCGTATAAAAACACATACCCATCATACGTTCTAAACGTTTCAAAAAAACCAACGCCATAGAGAAAGCCATGATCGAAAGGAGATATCGTCAAGTCTTCAGCTCGCTTATATTCACCATTCATCCAACACAACAAAGTCATCCCTCCCTAATTACTTTCTTGCTCAGCGATTGCTTTTGCTTTCCACAATGCCTCACCTTTTACAAGAGATTCAATATATTCATCCCTCGGTGTCGATTCGGCTACCAACCCTGCTCCAGCTTGAATATGTACAACTTCATCTTGAATAAAAGCTGTTCGAATGACTACGTTTAATTCAAAATCTCCATTGAATCCAAACCAACCAATTGAACCTGTGTAAAGACCACGCTTTTCTGGTTCAAGCTCTTCGATGATTTCCATCGTTCGAACTTTTGGTGCACCCGTAATCGTTCCACCTGGGAAGACTGCCTTTACAATATCCGCATTGGAAACACCTGGAGATACAAGCCCGCGTACATTCGAAACAAGATGCATGACATGGGAGTATCTTTCAATCACCATCAACTCATTTGTTTCTACTGTAGACGATTCACATACACGTGCAAAATCTGCTTTTTCAAGCTCAACAAGCATGAGGTGTTCTGTTTTCTCTTTTTTATCAGTCATTAAATCTTGTTCATTCGCATAGTCTTCTGCTTCCGTCATCCCTCGCTTTCGCGTTCCTCCGATTGGACGGGTTTCTATTACTCCCCCTCGCTTTTTCAATAACAACTCCGGGGAACTTGAAGCGACTGCGAATTCCTTTGCACCAATTGACGCCATATACGGAGAAGGATTCACCTGTCTTAGTGTCCTATACAATTCTAAAGGTGAAACCGTCATTTGTTTAGATTGTCGCACCGATAAATTAACTTGCGTCACATCTCCTTTTTCTATATAAGTCTGTACATCACGAACCATTTCCTCAAATTCAGCACCTGTTACGGATACTTCTAAACCTTCGGATGAGATTTCCACCGCTTCATCTGATAAGGACAGAGTTTCTTTAGATTCGGAAGCTTCTATCCATTTATTCGCAACAGCTTCCACATCAATTGCTTGATCAGGAAGTACCATAAAATACACTTTCTCTTCTTCTATATCTAGCACCGCCCACTCATCAAATAAATAAAAGTACAAATCAGGCGTTGTTACAAATTCCTTCGTTTGATTTGGTAAGTCTTCATAACGTCTAACATAATCATAACTAATAAACCCGAGTGTGCCGCCTTGAAATGGTGGCAACTCATCATTCGTTTCACTATGAAAAGAATCTGTAAACTGCATTAAATTTTCAAGGGGATCACCCTTTTTTATTTCTTCCTTCCCATCACGCCATATAATTTGAAGTTCATTTCCTTTATAAACCTGAATCTTTGCTAGAGGATTTACACCAGCAATTGAATAGTTACCATCGCGTCCACTTTCAAGTAATAAATGTTCCTTTTCATCTTGCGCTAGCTGATGATAGGCATGATAAAATTGTTCTTTGGACATTTTTCTAGCCGCATAGGCTGGTACTTGTTGCTTTTTCATCATTTTCCTCCCGTACCGACGATTTCTTTATTGTATAAGTAAGCTAACCTTCATATAGAGTAAACTCTTTTCTACGTTAAGTTGTTCCTTTTATCTTACCGCACATAGACTATTTTGTGCACAATATCATTAAAAGTAATTTCAAAAATAAAACAGAAGGCTATGATATGCCTTCTGTTTTTGGGTCTTATTCTTCTTCAAATGCATATAAGGGTGTGCTTAAATAACGCTCCCCGTTAGACGGAAGTATCGCAACAACTTTCTTACCTTTTCCAAGTTTCTTCGCTACCTGAAGTGCTGCATGAATAGCTGCCCCGGAAGAAACACCACCGAGAACCCCTTCTTCACGCGCTGCGCGTCTAGCTGTTTCATATGCATCTTCGTCTGAAACCTGAATAATTTCATCATAAATTTCCGGATCTAACACTTTTGGTATAAAACCAGCACCGATTCCTTGGATTTTGTGCGGACCTGGTTCACCACCAGATAGAACTGGAGAGTTTTCAGGTTCTACCGCAATAATTTTTACGTCCTTGAACTTCTCCTTTAGTACGCTTCCAACACCCGTAATTGTTCCACCTGTTCCGATTCCGGAAACAAATGCATCCACTTGGCCCAACGCATTTGCAATTTCAGGACCTGTTGTTAAGCGATGAATTTCTGGATTGGCTTCATTATTGAATTGCTGGGGCATGAACCAACCATTTTTCTTTGAAAGTTCTTCAGATTTTGCAATGGCCCCTTTCATTCCTTCAGCTCCAGGCGTCAAAACTAAATCCGCACCATATGCACGAAGTAAGTTTCTACGTTCTGAACTCATCGTATCCGGCATGACAAGTACTGCTTTATACCCTTTAGCGGCAGCAATCATAGCAAGACCAATACCTGTATTGCCACTCGTTGGTTCAATAACCGTACTACCCGCTTGTAATTCTCCTGACTTCTCTGCTGATTCGATCATCGAAAGTGCAATGCGATCTTTTACACTCGAACCAGGGTTAAAATACTCTAGTTTCAAATAAATATCCGCGTCATTTTCACCATTTAAACGATTTACTTTTACGAGCGGAGTTTTTCCAACTAAATCCGCAACTGAGTTCCCAACGACTGTCATTTATATCTCTCCTTAATTCCTACTATTTCAGTAGGCTTTATTGAATTAATCATACAACTAAATTGTTCCAATTGTCAATTCCTTTTTACTATATTTACCTATTTCCCAGGAAATATAATGAAATAGAAGGCGTGTCTTTCTTGATTAGAGATAGATCCACTATAATTTTATTTAGTTTAAAACCTGACCCTCTTTAAAAGATACCCGTTAAATGAATAAACAATTCATCATTGAGATAAAAAAGCACTTCAAACTACTACTCATAGTTTAAAGTGCTCTAAAATTTAATCTCCGTAAAACCATTTTGCATCAAAATCTTTCCAGAAAGCTTCTGGATTTACTTTTTCGGGTAATTGTCTTAATGCAAGCGCACGTCTAATATGCTCTTTCACTTCTTTCAGCTTGAAGGTTTTGCCTTTTAACTGATTCTCCACTGAAACAATTGCATACGTATCGTCATTTAAAGCAATCGGCTCACTAACCTCGTTTTTCTTCAATGCCGATGCTGCTTGAACAATCGCCGGTTCAACAAAATCCGTTGAATCATTAATATAGCCAATATCACCACCAAGATTTGCTGAAGCCGAATCAATTGAACGTTCCTTTGCTAAGATAGCGAAGTTCGATCCGTCTTTCAGTTCTTGCAATGTTTGCTTAGCCTCTTCTAAGGTCGATACGACGATTAGTGATGTTCGATAAGCATCTTCTATATGGTAGAGATCAGCATTTTCCTCATAACTTTTTTTAATGGTTGCATCTTCAATTACAATATCTTTCGTTAAAACTTTTTCTAAAATCAGTGTTGAATAAACAGTTTCCCGTTCTTTCTCTGCATCTAAACCTGTATAAGCATCCTGGTCTATTGAATGAATCAGGGCAAGTTCTAAATCAATTTCTTTGTCTGAAACTTTTATGCCATACTCTTTTGCTGCAGCTTCCATTACCTCTTTATTGATTAACTCTTGCAATGTTTCACGCCCAATTTTCTCTTCCATTGCAACCATCCAAGTTTCACGTGTAATTGACTTCCCATTAACCGAAGCGACTTCTTCATCATTGTTCGTTGATTTTGAAGGCATAAGCCAGGCAATAAACCAAAAAAGATTACAGATCAAAAGAATGCCGATTAACACAACAAGTGGCTTTGTCTTTAACCTGCGTTTTTCAGGTATTGATGGTTCACTGGTTCGCTTGCGCGCGTATCTCATCCAAGAAACCTTCTAATTCTTCTTTTGGGTAAACATAAGATTCTAAACAGAAATGACAGTTCGCTTCAGCTTGACCATCTTCTTCTATAATATCAACAATCTCTTTTTCGCCTAAGCCAATAATCGCGTTCCCAAAACGCTCTTTTGAACAATTACATGAAAACTTAATATCCATTGTATCTAACACATCAATATTCTCAGCACCGAGTACTGTATTTAAAACTTCTTCTGGTGTTAGTCCAGCAGCAATCATTTTGGAAATAGGCTCCATCTTTGCAATTTTATCTTCTAGCGTACTAATTGTTTCCTCTGAAGCTCCTGGCATCACTTGAAGAATAAAACCACCCGCCGCTTGTACAGTATTATCTGTGTCGACTAAGACACCAAGCGCAACTGCTGAAGGAACTTGTTCAGAAACAACAAAATACTGCGTGAAATCTTCTGCAACCTCTCCAGATACAAGTGGTACTTGTCCTGTGAAAAATTCTTTCAGATTTAAATCTTTTACAACCGTTAACATACCTTCTGTTCCTACTGCGCGGCGCACATCTAATTTGCCCATTTCATTTAAGTCAAAATGAGTTTGAGGATTTGAAACGTAACCTCGTACTTCACCATGTCCGTTTGCATCTATAATCATTGCACCAATCGGACCGTTTCCTTCAATTTTAACTGTTAATTTATCTTCGCCTTTTTCCATAGCACCCATCATAGCAGCTGCAGTCATCGACCTTCCTAGTGCTGCCGTTGCTGTTGGCCACATATTATGGCGTCTTTGTGTTTCTCCAATTGTTTCTGTTGACCGAACTGCATATGCACGAATTTCTCCGTTGAATGCTAATGCTTTTATTAAATAATCTTTCATAGTCTAATTCTTCTCCTTTTATTTATTTCTTTCGTAAATGAGATGAAGTCCTTTTAACGTTAAGAAATTATCAACAATATCGATCACCGGTGATTCGCTAGCAATTAAATCTGCCATTCCTCCCGTTGCAATTACTTTTGGTTCTTCTTTACTTTGTGCTTTTAAGCGCGCAACGATTCCTTCAAGTTGACCTACATAACCAAATACAATTCCAGATTGCATCGCCGCAACTGTATTTTTACCAACAACATGGTCTGGACGCGTTAACTCAATACGCGGTAATTTAGATGCCCGATTAAATAAAGCTTCCATGGAGATTCCAATTCCTGGCGCGATAGCCCCACCCATATAACCACCATTTTCATTAATATAACAATAGGTCGTTGCTGTTCCAAAATCAACAATAATTAATGGGCTGCCGTATTCTTCAATCGCCGCAACCGCATTAACAATACGGTCGGCACCTACTTCACGTGGGTTTTCGTATTGAATATTCAATCCTGTTTTTATCCCCGGTCCGACGATAAGTGGTTTTAAGTTAAAATACTTTTGACACATTTGTTCAAGCGGAAACATAACTGGCGGAACAACTGAGGAAATAATGATGCCACTTATGTCTCCAAAACGAAGATTTACATGCGAAAATAATGCCTTCACTTGCATTGCATATTCATCTTCTGTTTTATGTCGATACGTTTCCATACGCCAATGATGCTTGAGTTCATTACCTTCGTATACACCGAGAACGATATTTGTGTTTCCTGTATCCATTACTAAAATCATATTCTCTTCCTCACTAACTTCAGCATTTTCCACCATATCATACCACATTTAGAAGAGAACAAAAGAACTTAACGCTTCGGGATTTAAATCAGTCATGAAACTACATATATCTTTTGATTTTAAAATGAGATAACTTTCTTTTCATCCATAAACTCACATCACCAAAAAAGAACCGACCACCTATTGAAAGGTAATGGTCGGTTCTTTGACATGTAAAATTAATCTTTACGCTCTTCCTGAATTGGATTGGATGGTGGTCCATAATCCGTTTCTTCTTTCCGTAGATCGCCAATTGACGGATCACTTGGTGCACCTGTCGCATCTGCAACCTCTTCACCTTCTACTTCTTCACTTGCGTTCGTAGAGGTAGTACCATTCCCACCATTATTATCATAAGAACGTTCTGGCAATGTTCCATGATCTTCCAAGTGAGTAATTTGCTCAGCGTCAAGCGTTTCTACGTCCAGCAATGTCGTTGCGATTAAATCTAACAAATCTCGTCTTTTTGTTAGAATTTCTTTCGTACGTGCGTACTGCTCTTTGATAATTCTTTGCATTTCTTGGTCAATTTCATAAGCAATTGATTCCGAATAGTTTTGTTCAGAACTAAAGTCTCGACCTAAGAACACTTCTCCTTGGGACTGTCCAAACTGTAATGGTCCGAGTTTTTCACTCATTCCATATTCAGTAACCATTGAACGCGCAATACCTGTCGCACGTTGGAAGTCGTTATGTGCACCTGTTGAAACTTCTCCTAAAACAATTTCTTCGGCAACACGTCCGCCTAACAGTCCTGCAATCTTATCCAGTAACTCTGGTTTCGTCATAAAGTAACGGTCTTCTTTTGGAAGCATGACTGCATATCCACCAGCTTGCCCACGAGGAACAATTGTTACTTTATGGACGGTATCCGCTTCGTCTAACGTTAGGCCAATAACCACGTGTCCTGCTTCATGGAATGCAACAATGTTTCGTTCTTTCTCTGATATCACTCGGGTCGTTTTCGCTGGACCTGCAATGACACGGTCTGTAGCTTCATCGATATCCGCCATATCAATTTTTTTCTTATCACGCCTTGCCGCAACGAGTGCCGCTTCGTTTAATAAGTTTTCAAGATCTGCACCAGAGAATCCTGGCGTACGTTGTGCAAGTGCCTTTAGATTAACTGAATCATCAAACGGTTTATTTCTTGCATGAACTTTTAATACTGCTTCTCTTCCTTTTACATCTGGACGACCTACCGTGATTTGACGGTCAAAACGACCTGGACGTAATAAAGCAGGGTCTAAAATATCTGGACGGTTTGTTGCAGCAATGATGATAATTCCTTCGTTTTCACCAAAGCCATCCATTTCAACAAGTAATTGGTTAAGCGTTTGTTCACGTTCGTCATGGCCACCGCCAAGTCCCGCACCACGCTGACGACCAACTGCGTCAATCTCGTCAATGAAAATAATACCAGGTGCATTCTTTTTTGCATTTTCGAATAAATCACGTACACGTGATGCACCAACACCTACGAACATTTCAACAAAGTCAGATCCTGAGATTGAGAAAAACGGAACTTCCGCTTCTCCAGCAACCGCACGCGCTAACAATGTTTTACCTGTTCCTGGTGGTCCAACAAGCAAAATCCCTTTAGGAATTCGTGCACCTACTTCAATAAACTTACGCGGGTCTTTCAAGAAGTCAACTACTTCGACTAGTTCCTGTTTTTCTTCATCTGCACCTGCAACATCGTCAAAGCCAACTTTTTTCTTTTCATCCGTGTGAAGCTTCGCTTTACTTTTTCCGAAGTTCATCACACGACCGCCGCCACCTCCGCCTTGCGCTTGGTTAAGCAAGAAGAAGAAAAGAATAAAGATAATAATAAACGGAACGAGTCCCGTAAAGAACGATACCCATGCGCTCTTTTCTGGTGCTTTCAAAAACTCAACATGCGTGCCTGTATTTGGTGATGAAGCAATATCATGTATTTCACTTAGTAGAGCTTCATCATTTTGCGGAATATTTGTAAGGAATTCTTCTCCCTCTTCATATCCCTTCATTGTACCTCTTACTACATATACGAGCTGATCGGGCTGGAGAGTAGCGTTCTCAACGTCTCCTTTTTCCAATGCAATAACAAACTCATTGTAAGTAAGTGGCTCCGTTTTTGGATTTGTACTGTTAAATGAACCAAAAATCCCCATAATCGCAAGGAAAATCAGTCCGTATAGAAGAAAGTATCGAAGTATCCGATTCATCCCAAAGCCTCCCCGTTTCAATCAATTACGCCTCGTGATCATGACATCTAGCTTCGAAGTGAACAACTATTATCAGTTGCACCTGCAAAACGTATGAAATCTATAGAGGCTTATTCTAGAAAACACATTAATTCATCATGTAATGCTTATGCTTGAATCATTACATCATTCCAACAAGGTTTTTAAAGTGAAAGAAACACAGCGTTTTTGCACGGTATTTCTTTTTAGCGCATATGGCTAATCACTTCTATTCCTTGCCAAAAACCATTATATTCATTAAAAATTCCACTTCCGCTTCCTAATGAGAAGTGAAATAGAAAACTATTTTAAATCTTATCATAAGTAAGATTCAATCTACAATGAAAATGCCTTATATTAGTAAATATTTACATTAAAATAGAGCAGATTCTTATGCGCTCATTAAAAAGAGTAAATTTCTTTCTTCAACACACCAATATATGGTAAATTTCTATATTTTTCCGCATAGTCCAGACCATATCCAACAACGAATGCATCTGGGACTTCGTAGCCGATATAATCCGCTTTCAAATCAACTTTTCTACCACTTGGTTTATCAAGTAATGTGACGATTTTAATTGAACTAGCTTTTCTATACTTGAACAGCTCTACAAGATAGCTTAACGTCTTACCACTATCGATAATGTCTTCAATAATTAAAATGTCTCGACCTTCTACACTTGTGTTTAAATCTTTTACAATTTTAACTTCTCCAGAAGATACCGTTGCATTTCCATAACTAGATACATCCATATAATCAAGCTCTACAAATGCATCGACTTTCTTCATTAAATCACTCATAAAAGGAAGTGCACCTTTTAACACACCAATCGCAAGCGGAAACTTATCCTTATATTCTTCTGTTAAAATCGCACCAAGTTCATCGACTTTTTTTTGAATTTCCTCTTCTGATATTAATACTTCTGCAATGTCATTCTCAGGCATTGAAACTCCTCCTAAAATTAATTACTCCCTGCAATAAATATGTATTTACTTTCGGGTGTTTGCTGTTTTGTGAAATATGTTCCATACCGTACATTCAATACAGCACAGACTTCCCCTTGTTTTGTCACGACAACTGGTAACTGATCGCGTAAAGACCGTTCTACTTTTTCATCTATAAATAACCTCGATAACCTTTTGGCTTTTGTCATCCCTTTTAATAATATTCGATCTCCATCTTGCCGATGACGAATCAACAGCGGAAGCGATGTTTCTGGTAAATTAAAAAAAGCAATTTCTTTTGCTTTCAATAGAACTTCTTCCTCTACCTCTCCAACTTCTCCCCAATAAAACCATGCGTACCTCCCCCATGACACCTTTTCGCCTCGCGGTAAGGTCACTTCCTTCTCTTGAACTTCCGGTTTAGGCGCAAAAGTAAATCGATTATAAGCACGGGTGAATTGGTAGCCATTCGGTAAATCGATTGAGACATTTCCTTCATTTGAATGTAAATGCCTTAAAAGCTGATGAATTAAATCAGCTTTATAATAGATACCATGCTCTTCATTATTATAAAGATAATTCAATAGTAGTGGAATTGCCCGCCTTTGTAAAGCGGTTGGCATATGACGAAATCTCTCTACACACATCGAAGGATATCCTTCTTTTGTAAATTCTATAGAGGATGATACCGCCTCTTTTGCTAATTGTTGTAAAAGGGATTCATCTTCTTGCAAATCTTGCGTTAAAGATACAGTCCCTTTCACAACTGCCGGGTTTTCTTCTACGAGTCTTGGCATAACATAGCGTCTATACCGATTGCGCATATAATCGTCTGCTTGATTGCTTGGATCTTCACGAAATGGAACCTCATATTCATTGGCATAATGATAAAGAGCAGCCTTATCAACGGATAAAAATGGTCGAATTAGAAATCCACTTTTCATATTCCGCTTAATCGGCATACCTAAAGGAGACACTCCTTTTGTAATTTGCATCAGCACTGTCTCAAGTTGGTCCTCCGCGTGATGAGCAGTTGCTAGTGTTTCGTAACAATCTTCACCCATCACTTCTTCAAAGAAAGTATACCGCCCTTCACGACAAATTTGCTGAACATTTCCCCCCGTTTTTCTTAACAAATCTGGTACAGGGACATTTCCACTATAAAAAGGAATCGACATCCGCTCACACCAAGTTCTCACAAGTTGACCATCTTCGACTGATGACTGGCCACGTAGCATATGATCTACATGAACAGCACCAACTTCAATTTCAAATCTTTTCCTATTCGTCCCTAAATAATGTAGGAGCACCATTGAGTCAACGCCGCCTGAGCATGCAATCAGGATTCGACGCCCCTTTGAAAGTAAAGCATGCTCTTTTATAAACTGATCCACTTCCTTATCGAATCCTTGCACAACTCATCTTCCTTTCCAATCGTTTCTATATACTAGTAACTTCTTCATTTACACTAAAGTTGTTGAATAAGGTGTGAAGCTTGACCATTGTGCAAGTACATGATCAACCTCTAACACGAGCACAGTTCGATCATCATCGCTTGCTTTAAACTTCCGCTCTAACTCATAAACAATTTGCTCTGCCACTTTCTCACAACTACTTTCACTATATTCCTCTAGTATACCGTATAATGCTTGTTCTTGTAACTGTATCGGAACGTCATTATTAAATACACCATCTGTCAGCATAACAATGACATCTCCCGCTTTTAACTGCTCATTTTTTGTTTCGACAGAAGGTGCAGGGGAAAAGCCAACCGGAACTGACTGACTGTCTAATCTTAAAAACTCATCACCGCGCTTAATATATGTGCTCATCGAACCCGCTTTCCATGACCATAACCGCCCATCTTGTAAATCAATCAACGCTAAATCTAATGTTGCGTACATATCATCCAACCCATTCAACGACATAATGTAATGTAACGTATGCATCGCTGTTTCTGGATTCATCTTCTTATCTAAACATTCCCTCATTAAGCGAATCACTTTTCGACTTTCATGGTAAGCTTCGATATCTTGACCCATCCCATCAGACAATAAAACTGCAACGAGCCCTTCATGCACTGAAAAAACTTCATAGGCATCACCCGTTTGTAACGTTTCATAACCTGCTGTCATCATCACGCCATAGTCGAAAGAAAATCTTACCGCTGATTCTAACGTGACGTGCATATGTGTAAAAGGTTCTTGTTTTACAGCTGACTTCACAATTTTGAATGGTTCTTTATAATGCTCCTCCAAAATCGGTACAATAAAACGTTCTGCTAATGTCGTATCGACTTCAAAATCTGATTTCTTTTCTGGTAAACAGCAAATGACTTTTCGACTTCCAGGTTCCTCTGATAACACATCAACCTGGAAATATTCAACCCCTTGCGCTTCCAACTGCCGTGCAATCTCTTCTTCAGCAGGTTGATAAACCGACAAATCTTCTTTAATCGCATTCATTACTTTATCTAAATGCGTACTCATATCACGCAATTGTAAAGCAAGCATTTTCCTTCCATGCTGAAGTTGATCGCTTAATAATCGATTTGCCGTTTGCGCTTCCATTTCTTCTATTAAACTTGGAAAACGAATACATTTATATTTAATTTTTTCTTCTATTCGATGCCTCGATGCCCTTTTCATAAATGAATACTTACTCTCCCACTCTTGCATTAAATCACCCATATCACTCTCTTCATCTTCCCAACATCTGGTATATCTAAAGCATGATTGACACACACTAGGCACTGGCACTGCTTGACTGTGACCTTGTTGAAGCCGCTGACCTTCTTTTCCGCTTACTAGTGTTGACATAAACTCCGCAAATTGTTGGAAGTCTTGCAATTGCTCATCTAATCTTTCCGTAATCCACTTTTGCCGTTTCGACTCAACTTCATTCTTAGGGATGAAGATTTCCTTTAAGGATGCTACAGCTTTTGATGGAATGAGGAAAAAAAGCAATGTTCCTACACCAATTGAGATAAAGTATGTTGAATCTAATGGTAGGGTTAAGTCGTACATAAAGAAAAAGAGAGAAACGAGCAGAGCCCCTGTTGCAATCCCCAATTTACCGAATCTCCGTAAAGTACCCGCGAAAAAGCCTGTCATTCCATAAACCGCCATCATCCCCGTAAAAGATAATTCCGCCAAACCTATAATGGCGGCTACAATCATCGCAACAGTTGTTGCAAATGGCACCCCGCCAACAAAAGCTGCAAACAACAATAATAAGTGAATAAAAACACCTGCTATCGCTACTTGACCAATGACAATGCCTTGCATGCCTGTAATGGCCATCACACCTACAATACAAGCGGCCCCTAACCGCTCTGGTGTCCATTCTTCAAAAAACATGCGATCTGCTGATGGAAATGCCGAAAACAAAAAGAACGTAATGAACAATGCCATCATCACTTCAAGACCTATAAAGAACTGAACGTCTAACGGCATCATTCCACCATGCATCATAAGTTGCCACAGTAACTGGATCACGAAAACTGAACTCGCTACTGTAAGTGGAACCGATTTCTTTGCAACCGGTAAACGAATCAATGTATGAAATAAACCTAATTGTAATAAATGAATCACAGCTTGACCTAAACCAAGAAACGCACTACCAACCATTCCACCAATAAACACCCAAATTAAATACTTCCGGAAACGTATACTCGCCAATGCCCAAACAGGCAAGAAAAATGGGACAGCTGCATCAAACAAGACTGCTTGCGCTAAGAAAAAAGAACCAACTACAAAAAGGAATATCATTGCCAAGTCTACCCACTTCTTTTTAAGCTCCTCAATGTACATGCGAATCGGTTGCCACATCGGTCGTTCCATTCTACTTGTTAACTTCAATTTTCCATACCCCCTATGTTTACGTACAACCGAGTATACACAGAATGGTTGAAAATTTTTGTCTGTTCGTGACAAGAAACTAAAAAAGTTTTCGACGCATTCCGAACTATTTTTCTTCTTATAAAAACATTGACTTTCCTCACCAATATATGTATTATTATAAATGTTGTTTAAAGTGAGGCGGCGTAGCTCAGCTGGCTAGAGCGTCCGGTTCATACCCGTAAGGTCGGGGGTTCGACTCCCTCCGCCGCCATAATAGAAATGCTGAAACGGTTGTTTAGACTCGACAGGCATAAGACAAATTGGCAACGTGGCGATCTTTGCCACATAGCCAATTTAACTTATGACCCGAGAGTCTGACCGTTGAAGCTGGATCGAGAAATGCTGAAACGGTTGTTTAGACTCGACAGGCATAAGACAAATTAGCGACATGGCGATCTTTGCCACATAGCTAACTTAGCTTATGACTCAAGAACTTGATCATTGAAGCTGGATTGAGAAATGATGAATGCAAGTGAAAGATGCCACAAACATAAATTAAAAACAATATACTTCTTATTAAGGCCCCTTGGTCAAGCGGTTAAGACACCGCCCTTTCACGGCGGTAACACGGGTTCGAATCCCGTAGGGGTCATCTTTAAAAAGCTGTTCAATGAATTGAAAATATAATTCATTGAACAGCTTTTTCTTTGCTTACTCCCTTAACTAACTATCGAAATCACGACATGACAATCCTAAAAACATCTAACTCACAACGAAAAAGCGATGCGATTGAAATCACTCCAATTGCATCGCTTTTTTATATAAAACATTTTTCTTACATTGAATATACTAGCAAGTTATCCTCGTCTTGCACCACGGCCACCACGTTTTGATTCAGTCGCTCTTTTCAGAGTAGAAAGACGTTCTTCACTATCTTTCATGAAACGCGCCATTTTTTGTTCAAAATTTTCCGTACGATTTTGGCTTGGACGTCCGCCTGAACGACCGCCACCGCCTCTACTTGGTCGACTGCTGCCTGTACGTGCACGCTGTGGACGCTCAGATTCAGGTTTTGCTCTTCTAATAGATAAACCAATTTTACCGTCGTCTCCAACATTCATCACTTTTACTTCAACAGTGTCGCCAACCTTAAGATGTTCGTTAATATCTTTTACGTAACTATCTGCAACCTCACTAATGTGGACAAGACCTGTCGAGCCATTCGGTAACTCTACAAACGCTCCGAAGTTCGTGATTCCTGTCACTTTCCCTTGTAACTTGCTATTTACTTCAATTGACATAAAAAAAATGCTCCTCCTTAAGATTTAAACGGGTTTTCTTTATTAGAAAACCTTCCTGACTATTTTCACAAGTCTTGACAGTAGACTAAGTTCTATACTCTATTATAGCGAACAAAAAAAGAGTGTCAATAAGACTACTCTTTTTCCTCATCTTTCTTTTTGACTTTTTCCTCTTTTTCAGGAATTGAAAAAATGATTTCATGCTCGTCTGATAAAAAATATTCTTGACGTGCAAGCTTTGCAATATATTCATCGTCATTTAAATTTTCTAGTTGCTTTGTTAATACAGCTTGCTCTTCTTCCTTCTCTGCTAACTCAGCTAGTAAAACCTGTCTTTCTTTCTCTTTAACCGCTAACACTTTCTTTTGTCCGAAAAATAAATTTGTAAGAACACCAAATGATATGACGACAATCACAGCTAGTACTGCAAGCCGTCGATACAATCGGACTTTTTGGGCTTTCTTACGACTTTCCTGTTGTTCTCGTGTGCGGACATATTCATTTTTTAGTTTCGTCACGTTTTTAGCAACACGTTTCGTTTGCCTTCTCACTTGTCTGCACTTCCTTTCCGCAATAAGCCACCCTTTATTATATTCAAGTATATACTATTTCATTTTGTTTTTAAAGGGCTTTTTGGTTAATTTACGGAATATTAGAACAAATGGATTGAAAGAAAGTTTTAAAAGTCGACCGATCACGTTCAGTACGGATTTCACCATGGAATAAATGACCGTCAGCACAAACCAAATCGGCTTTATCAGTAATAATAAAAAGATACGGCCAACGAAACGAAACGGACGATGAAAAAAACTTACATACAATAAAAGCCCGCTAAATTGTGCCAACGGATCATAAATTCTCCATGCTCCGTCTCTTACAATATATAAAATCAAAAATGCCCAACAACCTACAAAAATCCAACCAATCACTTCAATGATGGTTGCATACTTTCTAACAAGCGACCCCTTTTCTCCGTAAGCAACCCCTGTACCAATTGCATCGATGAGAGCCGCCGCAACAATGCCTGTCCCAATCATTGCTAGGAGACTGAAAAGCTGGACAGATAAACTCATCCAAATATTTTTTGGAGGAAACCGCGAGATCCCGAGTCGTCTTCATCGTACTGCATTAAACGAACCGTTCCCTCTAGTGTAAGTAACCCTTTATCCACATCTAAGTGGACGATGCGTAATTCCTCCCCTTGGATTTGTAATAATCCTTGTGAAGTGCGGACAAGAAATTCCTCCTGATCAAAACGATCAATGGACTTCACGGAAGTTAAATCCATCCTTTTTCGATTCCTCATTGTCACTACATGATCACCAGATGGTATTGTGTACGTTGAGCTGTCTGTTTGAATTTGCATATTCTTCCTCCTCTGCTTGTACGTTCAATCTATCCTATGCAGAAACAATTCGAAACATGACCTATTAAATTGCATAATCATTTAGACTTTCTTTTAACTAAAAAAACCTGATGCAAAGAAAGGATTTCTCCCCCCCCCTTTGCATCAGGTTATATTTTCATTATCTTCATTTCACTTTACGAACGAAAAATTAGTCTAACATCTCTTCACTAACAAGCGAATACATAGATGCTGCTTCATCTTTTTTCGTTGTGTTTTTAATCATCTCAACTTTAACTGTCACGATCTTTTGTCCAAATTGAATCGCAATCGTATCGCCAACCTTAACGGAAGATGATGCTTTAGCAATCTGCCCGTTAATTTCCACACGGCCTTGATCTGCTACTTCTTTGGCCAACGTCCTCCTTCTAATTAACCGGGACACTTTTAAAAACTTATCGATTCTCATCTTTATTCCTCCTGTTTCCCTATCTGCCAAAATGCTTCTAACTCATCTAATGTATAGTCTTTAAAGTTATTTTTTTCTGCGCGCACACATTGTTCAACAAATGTAAAACGTCTTTTGAACTTTTGATTGGCATGAATCATCGCTTCTTCGGGTGAAAGCTTTAAGAAACGTGCTATGTTGACGACTGTAAATAACACATCGCCAAGTTCATCTAATTGCTGTTCGGTCGTTCCATCTCTTATTGCCTCATGAAATTCTTGTAACTCTTCTTCTAATTTTTCAATAGCCCCATCAATAGTAGGCCAATCGAATCCAACTTTGGCAGCTTCTTTTTGATAATTAAATGAAGTCAGCAATGAAGATGAACGACGCTCTTGCTCGTCTAACACCGATATTATATGTTCTTTCTCATTCGCTTTAATTTCTTGCCAATTTTGCACAACATCAGCTGCATCTGCTGCTTCTACATCAGCAAAAACGTGCGGATGACGACGAATCATTTTATCACTAATTGATTGTAAGACATCTTCCAAAGCAAAATAACCATCATCTTCTCCAATTTGTGCATGCAAAAAGACTTGTAACAAAACATCACCTAATTCTTCAATAATACCTTCATCGTCTTCTTGCTCAATCGCCTCTACTAATTCATGTGTTTCTTCTATTACATACTTTTTTAACGTTTCATGCGTTTGTTCACGGTCCCAAGGGCATCCTTCAGGAGAACGCAATTGGGCAATAATCTCTCTAAATGTAGACCATTCTTTTAGCCGATCTTCTTTTGATTGCACAGGTGGTACATAAACCGTCGTTAAATTATTCACTTCCGCCTTACGGTCCAACTCAAATAATGGAACTGTCGTTAACCTTTCTTCTTTCGATCCTGCTGCGGTTACAATCGTCACTGGATGGTCGTATGCGTACTTGTCCATAAGTGATAGCTTTACTTCAGACGCTATGAATGCATCATACACTTGACCAATTAAAATATGCTGCATCATGCTTACTTCGTTTCGTGAAAAGTCCGTTCCATCTAGTAATTGGAATCCTTCAATTGGATCAATACGTAGCGCTGAAAAAATTGGATCTAAAAAGCTATTCCCACCCACAATATTGAGTGATACAGTCCCTTTCGCTTCTTCTTCGATTAATAACTGCACAGTTTTCTCCGCAACAAGCGGGTGACCTGGGACAACGTAAGTCACTTCATTCTTTTTACTTTTTTGAATTAACGTTTCTACTATTGCTTCATATACTGCTTCAAACGCGTCATGCTGTTCATAAATCCTATCAAAACTCTCCAATTGAATACCTTCACTTTCAAGCTCTTGAATGACAGGATGCCGATCCGTTCTTGCCATAATGAATGACGCTTCTTTTATTTTTCGATAAACACCAACTGATAACTGGTCAAGATCTCCTGCACCAAGACCGATAATTGTAATTGGATGCATACTATTCACCTTTTCTTTGATTCAATCGTAGTTGAACTTTTGCTAATCTTTTTCCGAACGGCAATAAATACCATTCCTTTTCTTTCATAATTCGAGCCTTTAACACAATCAATAGAAATATAACGGTCCCTAACACAACAGACGTTAAAGCAATAATTGTTGCACTTAAACGTGATCTTAAATGGACGAATAAGATAAATTCACTTAAATACATCCACGGCACAACAGCGGCAATCATCGCTACAGTCGCAAGGAATAGCCAGCCATAAAACCTGGCAGGTGCTAATGTCACTGGCCAAACCTTTTTAAAATAAGTAAGTAAACAAACAAACACTAACACAAATCCTAAATTACTTGCTAACGCAGCCCCGGTCACCCCTAGTAGCGGAACAAACCAATCGTTTCCTATTATTTTAATAATAAAGCCAGCAATTAATAACAATGTAGGAACTTTAATTTTTCCAGCTCCTTGTAATATCGCTGTTAAAGGGAGTATTAATGATAACCAAAAAATTTGACTAGAAAAAATCATTAATGTCAGTGAACCATCTCGTGTTTCAAATAACATTTCATTCACGTAAGGAAGCACAAGAATAAGTCCTACCGCTGCTGCCCAACCAAATAAAAATGCTGTTCGATACGTAATGCGAATAAATGGAATCTCCCCACGTCCACTTTTCTTGGACGAATGATAGGCAATTAACGGGACGATTGCAAGCGCTAATGTTGTTGCGATGAGAATCCCCATTTGAACAAGTGGTTGCCCCCGGTCATAAACACCTTTCATAGCCATCGCCACTTGTCCCTCCACACCCATCGCCAATAAATGGTTTAAAATCGTAAAAGAATCGACCAATTGAAACAACAGTAAAATAAGCGAACTTGCACTGACACTTAGACTTATAATTGTTAGTTCTTTGACAGTTGACCACACTTGAATTTTTTCTGTGTTTCCTATAAATGCCCGGCGAAAATAAAGCGTTAAAATGAGCACCCCTGCCGTTTCACCAATTACCGCACCCCACATGGCTATTTCTCCTGCTTTGTAGAGTGATGCACCTGATGTAACCGCTATCCACGTTCCAACTAACACAATCATGACACGAATTGCTTGCTCTCCAACACCAGAAACAGCTACTGGAACCATTTGACCATCCGCTTGAAAACTACCTTTAAAAACAGCCAGAAAAGGCATTAATAAAACGGTGTACGCACTCACTTTTACTAACGAAACTAATTGCGGGTCGCCCATCGCTTCTGCAAAAAATGGCGCAAACCTTCGTAATATCATAAAAAAAGCAATTGATAATAGTAATAAATACGTAAATGCAACACGCATAACAGCTTTTGCTTGTCCATCACTTCGACTACTCGCAAGTAACTTTGAAACTGCAACTGCAAAACCGTAAGACGTCCAAATGATAAAAATCCCTACAAATGGGTAAACTTGTTGATAAATATAAAAACCTTTATCACCAACAAGATTTTGATATGGAACACGGTAGACCGCACTTAATATTTTAACGATAATTGCAGAAATCGTTAAAATCGATGCCCCTTTCATAAACGTTTTCATGTCCCAACGTTGACCCATCGATAAACCTCTTTTCTTTCCTTCTCACTGTTAGTATACCATCCGAAAAAGACGACAGGCATCTTTTTACAAGGCATCCCTCCACCACTCACAAAATTTATCTATTCCAAATGAATTATTATTGAAGAAGGTTTATTGATCGTGAATGATGGGTATAAAAACTTTATAACCAATAACATTTAAAATTACTTAAAATTATTTTCTTGTTTTTACACATTTTAATTTTCTTTTTATTTTGAAGGTTCGGCCAACCTACAGATCAGAAATACCTGTACCTACAAGCTTTCAAAAGAATTTATATAAAGAATTGAGCTCTTAAAATCAAATAAAATGCTGTTATTTTTTAAGATTTTCGATGCAATTATGACAATTTCATAGATATGGTCATTTTGTACAAAATTCGACAACATATTTTTTTCATTTCAGGTACGATAGGCTTTGTGTGTTTTTAGAGCTTAAAGTCAAATTAAAAAAATAAATTTTAATAAAACACGGAGGAAATAATTACTATGCAAAAATTTATATTAACACAAAAAATTAATGTCATTCGTAAATATATGTATATACTGGCAAAACGTCGTGGTTATACCCATCCAACAGTTGTTAATTGCAGTCAACGATTAGACCTGTTATTAAATAGATACCAAAACATTTAAAAATTGTTGTGAGCTAAATTGAAAATAGCCCATCTAGTGACATCTGTTAGATAGGCTGTTTTCAATATATTTTTTAATTATAATCATAGTAATAAATTTAATGCTCCATCTGCTTTGCTAAAAAATGAGCAGCTGTCGCAACTGCCTTCTCTTCAACTTCTCCTAAGAAGTGCACTTTAGAAAATACATAAACCGCACCAATGGTATCCCCTGCCGCAATGATTGGGATAATACAATAAGACTTCACATGCTCTACTTGCCCTGCAACAAATTCTACCGCTTTTTCTAACTTCTCCGTTTTCATTTCTCGACCTGTAATAATGTCTTCAATATCAGGAGTTAGCTGACGATTCAAATATTCTTTTTTAGAAACGCCTGAGACAGCAATCATTTCATCACGATCACTAATCATTGCGGGCGTACCTAAAGTTTCATATAAGGCTTCTGCATATTCTTCAGCGAATTGTCCGAGTTCTGAAATCGGAGAGTACTTTTTCAAAATGACTTCGCCTTCTCGTGCTGTAAAAATTTCAAGCGGATCTCCTTCACGTATGCGGAGGGTTCGACGAATTTCTTTCGGAATGACAACCCTGCCAAGATCATCAATTCTACGAACGATTCCAGTTGCTTTCATTTATATTGCCTCACTTTCCAGGAAATGTACATTTTTCTCTTATCGCTTTCCTAGTATGCATCGTGAGTGGGCAATTTATACAAAATTTCCTTTAGACGGATTTTGAAGATGCTGCTTCCTTTATGGAATTTGGTAATAATTCCATTAAAGACTCTAAAACATCGAAATCTGTTTGCTTTCCTGTATGCCTTTCATCCACAGTTAATAATAACTGGGTGCCATCCATTGAAAAACCAATTGCCCGACCGAATTGCATCGACTCGTTAAGCAACTTGGCACCATCTGTTTGAGCAGTTCCTTCAGGTGAAAATCTAATCTCAATTTTTTTATTTTTCTTTTTAATTGATTCTACCTTCGCAATTCTTCCTAAAACCTTTATCCGCGCAATGCGTAATAATAATTCAGTTTCAAAAGGCAAATCACCAAATCGGTCAATCATCTCATCGACAAGTTCCGTATAATCTTCTTCGCTATCAATCGCTTTGACTCGCTTATACATTTGAATTTTTTGGAATCCATCACGTATATACGTATCTGGAATGTACGCATTAACAGGAAGTGAAATTTCAACGTCTGGAATATCTTCTTTCGCAATACCTGTCTGCTTTTCTTCAATTGCTTCTTGTAACATTTGAGAATATAAATCGAAACCAACTGAATCAATGAATCCATGCTGTTGCGAACCGAGTAAATTCCCAGCTCCCCGAATGGACAAATCGCGCATCGCAATTTTAAATCCAGAACCGAGCTCTGTAAATTCTTTAATGGCTTGCAGGCGATTTTCTGCAACTTCTGTTAATACTTTATCGCGTTGGTATAAGAAGTAACTGTAAGCAACACGGTTCGAACGACCAACTCGGCCACGTAATTGATACAATTGAGATAACCCCATACGATCTGCATCATGGACAATTAACGTATTCACATTCGGAATATCAATACCTGTTTCAATAATCGTCGTTGTCACTAAAACATCGAATTCCCCTTCAAGGAAACTTAAAATAGTAGCCTCTAATGTCGACTCACTCATTTGACCATGCGCATAACCGACACGTGCATCAGGTACCATTTGTTTAATTTCATCAACTCTTTTGGTCATATCTTCTACTCGGTTATATAAATAGAAAACCTGTCCACCGCGTCCCATCTCACGCTCAATTGCTTCACGAATGAGCGGGAAATTATGTTCCATCACATACGTTTGAACCGGGAATCGATCTGCTGGTGGTGTTTCAATAACTGATAAATCCCGAACACCTAACATCGACATATGAAGTGTTCGTGGAATTGGTGTTGCTGTTAATGTTAAGACATCGACATTCGTTTTCAATTGCTTTAAACGTTCTTTATGCGTTACGCCAAAGCGTTGTTCTTCATCGACGATTAACAAACCTAAATCTAAATACTCCACATCTTTTGAAAGTAAGCGGTGTGTTCCGACAACGATATCTACTGTACCTGCTTTCAAACCTTTCAACGTTTCTGTTTGATCTTTTCGTGTTTTAAAACGATTTAGCAAGGAAACTTCTACTGGGAATCCTTCAAATCGTTCTTTCATTGTTTCATAATGTTGTTGTGCCAGAATTGTTGTAGGGACAAGAAATGCGACTTGTTTATTATCATTGATCGCTTTAAATGCTGCCCTGATCGCCACTTCAGTCTTTCCATAACCAACATCCCCACATAGTAGACGATCCATAGGACGCACACTTTCCATATCTTGCTTCACTTCTTCAATCGAACGTAGTTGATCATCTGTTTCTTGATAAGGAAACGCACTTTCAAAAGAACGTTGCATATCATCGTCTTTATTGAAAGCATACCCCTTTTCAGCTTCTCGCTGTGCATACAACTTGATTAAATCGTCAGCAATATCTTTAACAGCTGCTGAAACTTTACTTTTCGTCCGCTTCCATGCCGTCCCGCCTAATTTGTGTAAAGAAGGTTCACTTTCACCTGAACCAACATACTTTTGGATTAAATCAATTTTATCCGTTGGAACGTATAGTTTATCCCCTTCTCTAAAGTGAATCTCTAAGTAATCTTTTTCTATGCCACCTTGTGACATATTCTCGATGCCAATATACTTTCCAATTCCGTGATTCGCATGAACAACATAATCGCCAGGTTTAATTTCAGAATAGCTTTTAATACGTTCAGCATTGGAAATTTTTTTGGATCTTGTTCGACGTCTCGGTTTCCCTTTAAACAATTCAGCGTCTGTAATAACCGCGATCTTTTGAAGTGGCAACTCAAAACCGTCGGATAAATCACCATTAATAATGAAAACACCACGCTCTTTTGAAAGACTCCCCGACAAGCTTGCTGCTATTTTGTAATCTTCAAAAATAGCTTGTATCTTATGCATGCGCTCTTCACCGTCAGCAAGAATATAAACAGTAAAATCACTTTGTTTCCATCGTTCAATCTCACTTTTCAACATATCCATTTGCCCTTGAAACTGTTGCATCGGTTTACAAGAAATTGTTACTGTTTCTTTTACTGATACCCCTGGAATTGCACGTACAAATAAAGATAAGTACATTTTTTTATGTGGGAGCATCGTGTTAATTTCACCGAAAGTAAAAGAAAGCTTTGATGCATGCACATTTTTCCCTTCTTCTATTAATGAAAGCATCCACTCTTCTTCTTCCGCCTCTAAAGAGTTTAAAGCTTCCATAATACGACCAACCTCGTCGTACACAACGATCCCCTCTGTAGAGAAGTAAGTTCCGAGTGAAGTCGTTTGTCCATTGCCAAATGCTGCATATTTTAAAGCGCCTTCCGGAGCAGTACCTTCTTTCATAAGCGCAATATCATGTGACATATTGATTGTTAATTGTTCTTTTATATCTTCATTTTTCACTTTTCTTAAACTGTTTGCTAACTCTTCTTCTAATCTTTCAGCCATTACATGCAACTCTTCAGGAGACCAAACAAACTCGGTCGCAGGAAGGATTGAGATAGCATCTATTTTATCAATTGAACGTTGATCTTCCGCAGAGAATGTCCGGATAGAATCTACATCCGTATCAAACAGTTCTATTCGAATTGGGTTTTCAAGATGCGGTGGATAAATATCTAAAATTCCCCCACGGAGCGCAAACTCCCCAGGTGCTGTCACCATCGCTTGTCTTGTATAATTCATAGCCGTTAACTTATGAACCCATACTTCTACATCAATCGTCTCATCTAACTGAGTCTTTAAACTGTTTTCCAACCACTGCTCTTTACTCGGAAGCAATCTTCTCATTCCGGCAATTGGTGTAATATAGATTCCTTTCCCCACCCTTGCCATATGATCGACTGTTTCAATTCTTTGCGCACGAAGTTCATAGCTCGACATGGAGAATTCCGCAGCCACTAATTCTTCTGCTGGATAAAGATGTACATAATCTTCCCCAAACATTTTAAGCAAATCATCATAAGTACGTTGTGCTTGATATAAGTTTGGAGAGACGATGAGCACCGGCTTTTCAATTGAATGTTGAAAAGCTTTAAAAAAGACTGGCTTTGCACCACCTGATAACCCTGCGATTAGTTGCTGGTCATTACCCGCTTTTACATCATCTACAATATTCTGTACCGCAGTTTTTTGTATATAATCATTTATTAAAGCTTCCAATAATAAACACCCGTCTTTCGCTTTCATTCTTTACTTGCAATCTATTAATACGCACACTTAAATTTGAATAAGACTTCTTCTACTCAGGAAAGTAAGCAGAAAAAGACTTTGAACGCCGATAGCGCCAAAGCCATTATCTATTGCAACCATTTCTCTAATACATAATAATGTGGAGATTGTTGTAAAGTTTGCTCACATTGCTCACAAATCGTATGCACAGTTAATGATCCATCCTCTTCGTAAGTTAAAAATCGTTCTCCCTCTTCCTCATCTTCTATCTTTGTAATGAACGGAAGTACTTTCTTTGCTAATTTCAATGGAAGTGTGCCGAGCTCAATCTCACAATGTCTGCAATGATAGTGAATCATCACATTCCCTCCCCATCCTTTTCTTATTAGTATAGGAAGGAAGTGATGTCTTTATTCTATAGTTTATCAATTTGACATAAAAATATATTCACATCAATTAAACTTATTCATAACTTCTAAAAAAGGTTCTTCTAGCCACTCTCTACACGCCGCTGCACTATTGTCGACCATCTCATAAATCACTGACGTTTCTCCTTTTGAAAAATTAGCTAACACATAATCGACGACTTTCATACCATTTGTCGGACGACCAATCCCCAGTCGAATTCTTTTAAATTGATCGGTTCCTAGATGCTGGATGATAGACTTCATACCGTTATGACCACCCGCACTGCCTTTTTGACGTAGCTTTAGCTCTCCTGGTGCAAAATCTAAGTCATCATATAAAACAATAATATCTTCTACGTCAATATTATAATAATCCATCAAAGGTCGGACGCACTCACCTGATAAATTCATATAAGTGAGCGGCTTCACCAAAATTACTTTTCCTTCTGGACGATGAACGACCGTATACATTCCATTAAACTTAGATTGCATAGCTGGTGCGTCTAATTGGCCGGCCAACTCATCAATGACTTGAAAGCCAATATTATGGCGAGTTTTTTCATATTTTTTCCCCGGATTTCCGAGTCCAATAATCATTTTCATTTTTGTCTCTTCCCTTTCACTTCGTATGTTCTTGTTGGGATAAAGTGGAGCTTCAATCAGTAACGAATTTCCACTGATTCAGGCGAACACAAGCTAAGAGCGTCATGTACTGTGACAACGCTTGTATGAGCAACGTCATGTTGACCCCCCAAACAATCGGGCTTTTATGGACAGTTCATCTTCCGTCTATCCTTAGCATTTTCATTTAAGCTCCGGGGTGGATGTCTTATGACATACAGGAAACACTTAATACCGACGAAAGCACAAGCACGTGGCGATTTTAATCGGCTGGCCCGTTAATAGCGAGGTTGTTGCATCGCGATACTATCAACCATGCCCCGTTACATAAACGACTATTCGGCATTTTCCGAAAATACTATGCCATTTTCTAAGAATCGGCGACGACCACTAGAAACAGAAAAGAGGCGCACGGATTGCCCCGTACGCCATGTAAAAATTTATAATTGATTACTCTTCTTCTGCATCAGCTTCGCCAATTACTTCTGGCTCTGCGCTTCCTGCTTCAGTTACTTCATCAAGTGCTTCTAATTCTTCCTCACTACGTGGTGCCGAAATCGTTACAAGTGCATAGTCATCCTCGCTCACGATTTCAAATTTAGATTTCTCACGGATATCAGCAACAGTGATTGTATCGCCAATCTCTAATTCAGATACATCGATGTCAAATGTTTCTGGAATGTCTGCTGGGTTAACTTTAATGTCTAACTCCCAGTTAGGTTGCTGGATTGTTCCACCTTCTTTTTCGCCTACTGATTCGCCAATTAGGTTAATTTGAACACTTACTTCTAGTTCTTCAGTCATATCAATTTCTAGTAAGTCAGCGTGCGTGATGTCACCTTTTAAAACATCGGCTTGGTATTCGTTTAAAACAACGTTAATTTTCTTGTCATTTAGTTTAAGTTGGAAAACACCGTTTCTACCTACTTCACGTAGAATTTTAATTAATTCACGCTCGTTAATTGAAATAGAAGTTGCCTCTGTTTTATAACCGTAAACAACCGCTGGAATTTCTCCTGAATTTCTTAATTCTTTAAGAGTAGATTGCTTTTTCGCAATTCTCTCCTGTGCTTGTATAATCGAACTCATTTTTATAATCACCTTTCTCAGTAAACTATTCAGATTACATCTTTTTTTATAATTTATATCATACTATATAATACTTTTAATTACTACGTTACAGTATCTAAAAAAGCTTGTCAATCAAAGAGTGTGCTTACCGATTTATTTTCAAACACGCGAATAATTGCATCAGCTAATAATTTAGCAATCGATAACTGCTTAACCTTCGGCGACTGTTTCTCATCTTCTAACTCAATTGTGTTCGTCACAACGAGTTCTTTTATTTTCGAGTTATCAATACGTTCAATTGCGGGACCTGACAAAACTGGATGCGTACAGCAAGCGTATACTTCTTTTGCACCGCTCTCGATCAGTGCGTTTGCTGCAATTGTAATTGTTCCAGCAGTGTCAATAATGTCATCGATTAAAATTGCAGTTTTTCCTTCAACTTGACCTACAATGCTCATCACTTCAGCTACGTTTGGACGTGGACGACGTTTATCAATAATTGCTATTGGTGCTTTCATGCGATCTGCCATTTTACGAGCACGTGTTACACCGCCATGATCTGGTGAAACGATAACTAATTCATCTTTTGAGAAACCTTTTTGCTCAAAGTAATCTGTCAAAATAGGTTCAGCCATTAAGTGGTCGATTGGGATATCGAAAAATCCTTGAATTTGTGGCGCATGAAGATCAATTGCAATGACGCGCGTTGCCCCCGCCGTTTCAAGCAAGTTTGCAACAAGTTTAGCTGTAATTGGTTCACGAGATCTTGCTTTACGGTCTTGACGCGCATATCCGTAATATGGGTTTACGATATTAACTGTACGAGCTGAAGCTCTCTTCAATGCGTCAATCATAATGAGTAATTCCATTAAGTTCTCATTTACAGGATTTGACGTTGATTGAATGACGTAAACATCACAGCCACGGATACTTTCTTCAATGTTAATTTGAACCTCTCCATCGCTAAAGCGAGTCACTGAGCATTGACCGAGTGGAACGCCTATTTCATCAGCAACTTCCTTCGCCAATGGTTCGTTAGAGTTCAAAGAGAAAAGCTTCAATTTTTGATTCGCATACTGATTAGTCATCGTGGTCCCCCTGTTTATTAATTGAGTTTAAATTTTGAAACGTAACCTTCTTTGTTTTCTTGTCGTGCTCTGCCAATTGCCAAAGCATCTGCTGGAACATCTTTCGTCACAGTCGATCCTGCCGCCACAAAAGCACCTTTTCCTATCTTTAGAGGTGCAACAAGATTTGCATTACATCCAATGAAAGCCTCATCTTCTACTGACGTTATATGTTTATTCTTGCCATCATAATTGACAACAATTGTGCCACAGCCAAAGTTTACATTCGAACCGACAGTTGCATCTCCGATATAGCTCAAATGGGACGCCTTACTGCCTTCGCCTAATGTAGATTTTTTTACTTCAACAAAATTTCCAATTCTTACTTCATTGCCTAATTCCGATTCAGGACGAATATGCGCGAACGGTCCTACCGTTGTACCTGTGCCTACTTTACTATCTCGTACAACAGATGAATTAATGGTCGTTCTATCACCAATTACACTGTTTGAAAGTTGACTATTTGGGCCTATGACACAACCTGAACCAATCATTGTTTTCCCTTCAATCATCGTACCAGGCTGTAATACAGTATCTCTACCTATTTCAGCATCTGCACTAATATACGTATTATCAGGACTAATAATCGTTACGCCATTTCTCATATGCTCTTCAGCGATACGGAGCCTCATTACACGTTCCGCTTCAGATAAAACGACACGATCATTGATGCCTAGTGTTTCACTGAAATCTTCAGTCGCATAGGCAGATACTAAAGCACCTTCCTCACGTAAAATACTAAGGACGTCTGGTAAGTAATACTCACCTTGTGCATTATTGTTCTTCACTTGTTTTAATGCTTCAAATAACGCTTGATTATCGAAGCAATAAGTTCCTGTGTTAATTTCCGTTACAGCTCGTTCTTCTTCTGATGCATCTTTATGCTCTACATTTCGAAGTACTTCGCCCTTTTTTCCTCGAATGATTCGACCATATCCAGTCGGATCATCTGCAAATGCAGTCAGTATCGTTGCTTTTGCACCAATTTGTTCGTGATGCTTTATGAGCCTCTCCATCGTTGTTGAACGAATGAGGGGTGTATCACCACAAACAACAATTGTCGTTCCTTCTAGATTTTCTAAAAGAGAATCTGCTTGTTGAACAGCATGTGCTGTGCCGAGTTGTTCTGTTTGAAGTGCATACTCACTTGAACTTCCTAACGTTTCTTCAACTTTCTCTGCACCGTGCCCAACAATCGTTACAATACGATCTGCACCGAGGTTTTTAATGTTATCTATTACGTGTTCAACCATCGGCTTTCCGCAAACAGGATGAAGGACTTTATACAAATTTGACTTCATACGAGTTCCTTGACCTGCAGCTAAAACGATAGCGTATACATTCGCCATTTTCTTTCCTCCATCAATGAGGGACAAAGATTAATCCCTAACTAATCTTTTCTCTATTGACTATAGCTGAAAACGCGCTTTTTTTCAACTGTATACTAGTTGACAATCTGATTAAAATCTCCTATGTAGATTACACATGGTATCGTTTAACTCTATTCAGAAAAAGCACCTGTTGAGTTACGTTTTCTTCTGACCTATTCAAGCATCAAATTCACCTTACCACACGTATAGATAAACATTCCTCGTTGAACATAAAAAAGCGTCCAATCATCGAAATGCTCGATACAAATGGACAGCTTTTTTAGTATATTTAAATTAGTCATTCACAAGAGCGATTGCTTCGATTTCAACACGCACATCTTTTGGCAATTTAGCTACCTCAACACATGAACGTGCTGGTGTATGATTCCCAAAATGTTTTGCATAAACCTCATTAATCGCGGCAAAATCGTCCATGTTCGTAATAAAAACAGTTGCTTTTACTACTTGATCTAACGATGAATTTGCTTCTTTTAATACAGCTTTCAAATTAGAAAATACTTGCTCTGTTTCTTCTTCAATTGTTCCCTCTACAACTGAACCTTCTGCTGTTAATGGAATTTGTCCTGATGTGTAAACAAGACCATTGACTACTACTGCTTGTGCGTAAGGACCAATTGCCGCCGGCGCTTGATCTGTTGCTACGTATTTCATCATCATGCTCCACCCTTCTCAAAATAATTCCCTTCACTCAGTTCAATTGTACGACTTTTCTCATTTACTTTGCAAAGTTTTACAAGTGATAAATAATCATCGATAAAAACTTCTTCATGATGCTCAGCTTCTACTAACACAGCAATCCCAGCAAGTTCACATTCGAACTCTTCCAGTAAATTTTTCATGCCGCGCATCGTTCCGCCCGCTTTCATAAAATCATCCGTTAATAACACTTTTTGTCCACTTTGCATAATTCTTTTGGACAAAACCATCTTTTGAATTCTGCGGGTTGAGCCCGATACATAGTTGATCGACACCGTTGAACCTTCCGTCACTTTACTGTCTCGACGCACAATCACAACAGGGACATTTAAATACCTCGCAATAGAATGTGCAATTTGAATCCCTTTAGTTTCAACAGTCATCACAACATCTATCTCATGATGAGCAAACTTTGAAGCAAACACCTTCCCAATACGATCCATTAAATGCGTGTCGCCAAGTAAATCCGCCATAAATAAATAACCACCTGGTAGCAAACGCTCTTCCTCACCAATCTTTTCCATTAATTCAGACACAACTTTTCCGATTTCTTCTGAAGCCATTTGCGGAACATATTTCACTCCGCCGGCAGCGCCAGTAACAGTTAGTAATTGGCCCGCGCCTCTTTCTTCAAATGTTTCCTTAATAATTGTGACATCTTCACTAATTGAAGATTTTGCCGCCTGATAGCGATCGGAAAAAAATGTAAGTGGGATAAGCTCATGTGGGTGTTCTAACAGGTGGAGCGTTATATCAACTAATCGTTCGCTTCTTTTCCATTTCATATAACCAACTCCTAAACACGAATGTTTACTCGTAGATTAACACAAACGTACGCATTTAAGCAAGAAACCTATTCCCCGATTAGTCGAATCGCATAAACTTCTGGACAGAATCCCTTCAGTCCATTATAAACTCTAGATACCTGCGCCTCATTTTCAACAAAACCAAATACGGTCGGACCACTTCCACTCATTAAAGCAGCATCTGCTCCGAATTTCACCATTTGTTCTTTCAGCGTATAGACTTCCGGATAAAGCGACATCGTCACTGGCTCTAATGCATTTTCCAATGTTTTACACATCTTTTTATAATCTTTTGTTTCTAATGCTTCAATCATCGCTTTTGTATTAGGATGCTCTGCTTGTTCAACTTTGAAATCACCATAAACGCTTGCAGTGGACACTGATATTGCAGGCTTTGCTAAAATCACCCAACAATTAGGAGGTGACGGTATTTGTTCAATTTTCTCCCCTCGTCCCGTCGCAAGTGCCGTACCGCCGTGTACACAAAATGGAATATCCGAACCGATTTCAGCCCCCAGTTCCGCTAACCTCTCTAATGATAAGCCAAGATTCCACAAGCGATTTAATCCTCTCAGTGTCGCTGCTGCATCTGAGCTCCCGCCAGCTAATCCAGCTGCTGCTGGTATGCTTTTTTCAATCGTAATTTCAACACCTTTTGTGATATTATATGTATTCATCAAAATCTCCGCCGCTTGATAAGCTAAATTTCTTTGATCATTCGGGATAAAAGAATCTGAAGTTTTAATGATAATTTGACCGTGATTGATTGTCCTTAACGAAATACGATCTGCTAAGTCAACTGTTGTCATGACCATTTCCACTTCATGAAAACCATCAGGGCGTTTGTATAACACATCTAATGTTAAATTTATTTTTGCTGGTGCTTTCTCATATAACATTGAGACCTCTCCAATTCTCCGTTACTTTGCCCCTATTTTATCATATAGTACGAAGATTGCACCCCTCTTTTCCAAACGGATCACAATTGGGGAAAGAAAAAGAACAGCCCAAAAGACAACAATCGTCTTATGAACTGTTCTTTCTTTTTGTCAGCTTTCAATGAATGTTCGGTACTTTATCGCGTTTGATTCTCGTCTCCAAGTTGCTCATTCGCCATTTCAATCGCACGTTTAACCATATTTCCAGCATCCCGTGCTTTAATACCTCCCCAACCTTCTTGCTCGACAACGTCATAAAATCCGAGTTCTTTTGCAATCTCTTCTTTCAATTTCTCAGACATAATACTCCGTCTTCTCGCCATTCGGTTTCACTCCTTTTCAGCTGACAATCCTAGGATGTGCAAAAAAAATAAAAAAACACCTACCAAAGAAGAATTTTCTTCTTTAATAAGTGCCTCGAACTTAAAATGAAATTATAAAATAAATACTAACAAGCTTATTTGACGATAAACTCCTGTTGCATATCACCGTCAATAATCGATATTTCAACGGCATCCGTTAAAATATCAGCATAACTGTAAGAAACTCTTTCAAACGAGTTCTCTTCCTGATCGAGTTCAACGACGAATACTGCACGATAGGTTTCACTCAAGACGCCTGTTCTTTCAATCGTTCTTCTTCGGCCACCGTTCACCTTTAAGTGCAAACGTTTCCCTAAATGAGAATCCAATAACTTCTTAATATCCGCTAATGTTTTTGGCAATTCGCTAACACCTCACTGTATAAACTATAACACATTACATACAGGATGTCAAACCAAACAGATTATCTTAACAATCAACTCATATATTTGTCAATCCTTTTACTGCCGAAAAAAATATTTTTTACTAAATGTCCCTGTTTTGCCATTTATATTACGATGAATTGTCATTTTACTCCCCGGAAAAGTCGTCATATAAAGCATTGGATAGATGTGCAAACTCTTCAATCGTTAATGTTTCCCCGCGACGTTTTGGATCCACTCCCGCAGCTTCTAATGCTGCTATTAATAATTCTTTTTTAGCTTTTCCATTAGGTAAGGAAGTTTGTAAATTATTAAAAATTGTTTTCCTTCTTTGGACAAATGAGCCTTTTGAAACTTTAAACAGAAAATCTTCATCTTTTACTTCTGCTGGCAAATGCTCTTTTCTCGTTAATTTTAAAACCGCTGACTCAACGTTCGGCTGTGGCATAAACACCGTTTTAGGCACAATCATTGCGACAGTAGCATCCATATAATATTGAATCGCAATCGATAACGAGCCGTACGCTTTTGTACTTGGACTCGCTGTAATTCGATCTGCAACTTCTTTTTGCATCATAATAATCATACCTGTAATCGGCACTCTTTCCAGTAAAAACTTCATAATAATTGGCGTTGTTACGTAATAAGGTAAGTTTGCAACGACAACAATTTCTTCATATTCAGCAAACTCTTCTTGAATCATTGTTTCTAACTCTGCTTCCAACACATCTTGATGAATGACCTTCACATTATCATATGGCGACAATGTATCCTCTAGAACAGGCAATAAACGGCCATCAATTTCATACGCGACAACCTTCCCAGCTTGCCGTGCAATATGTTCTGTTAACGCACCTATTCCTGGACCGATCTCGATAACTCCTACTTTCTCTGTAAGGTTCGCATGAGAAACAATATTCTCTAACACATTTGGATCAATTAAAAAGTTTTGCCCTAAACTTTTCTTAAATGAAAAACCATGTTTCTCTAAAATCTCCTTCGTCCTCTTTGGAGTGGCAATATCTTTGTTCATTTACTTTTCCTCCTTATTGAGAACATCTATAGCTTCTGCTAACTGTTCTGGTGTAATTCTAAACATTTCAAGTCGTTTCTTTAATCCTTTTCCATTCACTTGCCCAATTTTAAGCAGTTCACTCAATCGCTCACGTCTTCTTCTTGCTTCTGGATGTCCGATAAACCCCGCATCCATTAAATCAACAAGAGAAACTTCGATGATTGACTGCTCTTCTACTGTATAGACTGCTTGAATCGCTTGGCGAATATCTTCATCTGTCGCATGTTCAATGCCGAGCCCTTTACCATTTTTAGCAATTGTTTTTTTCTTTTCTAAAAAAGCATGCTTAACCGTTGGTATTCGTTCTTCAATGATTGCTCGAATACGCCTTCCTGGATAATCAGGATCTGTAAATACGATTACGCCCCGAGTCTTTTCAGCGTGCTGAATTCTCTGTAAAATTTCTTCATCAATTGCAGAGCCATTCGTTTCAATTGTATCTGCATTCGTCGCCCGCTTCACTGCTACGGTATCTGCTTTCCCTTCTACTACGAGTATTTCTTTTATATTCACAATTATGTCCTCTTTCTATTTCTTTTCTTTACTTACTTATTCTACTCCTTAGAACGGCTCCAGTAAAAGGAATGAATGCTTTTTTCAAATCGAACAAAGTAAAAAAATCCGCAGGTCATGGTTACATTCCCTGCGGATTCTTCTTAATTCATTACTTTTACTTTTACTTGACGTCTTCCAAAACTATAAGCTTCTTGCTTTGATGGCACGTGAAGGTCAATTTTATTTCCTTTGATCGTGCCGCCTGTATCGCCTGCAATTGCATAGCCATAGTCTTCTACCCAAACTTTAGAACCTAACGGAATTACACGAGGGTCTACAGCAATTACTTTTAAGTTTGGATTCGCATTTAAGTTAATACCTGTTGCTGTAATTCCAGTACACCCATTACAACCTGCTGTGTAAGCAGTTGCAGTTACGTAAAACTCTTTGCCGCCTGCTGGTGCTGAATTATCACGAGAAACTGTCGTGTTAGTGGATACGTTCGTACCTGCATCTGCTACAACGAATTTTGTTCCAACGGCTACAACTTGTTTTGTAGGTTCTTTTACTGTCTTCTCACTTAACAATGAACGAGAAACTTCTTTTCCGTTCTCTTTTACAATTTCATATTCACGAGCAATAACGCCTTTTTTACCTTCTTGAACGACTTTCTCGCGTCCTTTTAATAATGATTTATCACTCTTTGTTTCAATTGTAAACTTTTCTTCTTCTTGAACAGTTGCCTTCTCTTTTTCTACACGAACAATTTCAACAACAGACCCTGGTTGAATCTCACTGTCTAAATTACCTTCTACTCTATCCAATTCATCTAATTCAATTTCTTCTTGATTTAGAAAATCACCAATTGTAGTAGATATCGACCAATACCTTTGCTCTTCTCCACCGTCAACAAGCTTAAATTCATATGCTTTATCAATCGTAATCTTATTTTCTTCGCCCAGTTGTTCAGTTAAAGCTGGACTCACTTTGTCATGCTTAGTGATTTCTACGTCCGCTTCTTCTAAAATTTCTTGAATTTTATTTTTAGTTGTCCAAAGAGATGTCTCCTCTTCGTCAACAGTTATTGCAACTTCTTTTGATTGTTCCCACTGAACTGTTAAACCATTTTCAATCTTTGTATCGACTGAAGGTGATACAACATCATGTTCCGAAACTTTAATATCATTCGCTGCAAGCAGTTTACTCACTGTACTTGCATGCGTTTTGAGTTCTTCTTGTTCACCATTGACTGCAAGTGTAACGGTTTTTTTAGTACCTTCAAAAATTACTAAAGAAATAACCGCAACAAACAAGGTCAAAAATGTAATTGTAAATGCAATTCGTTTACTTTTTACTGACTTAAAGAACTGATTTTTCATGGTACTACTTTGCATGAAAAAATTCCCCCTTTATCACTCGTGTGATTATATAGGGTACTTTTTTACCTGTCAACCCTATAGACTTTTTTCATTCTATATAACTTAAGAATGTTTTGTATGCATAGTATGAGACTATAAATCTCTTTTTATTCATCAATATTAAATAATTTTAAAGCATTTTTCGTCGTGGCAGATGCAACTTCCTCTACTGGGAGCTCTTTAATCCTCGCGATTTCTTCCGCAACTAATGGTACATAGGACGGTTCATTTCGTTTTCCTCTATATGGATGCGGTGTTAAATACGGCGCATCCGTTTCAATTAACAATTTCTCTAGTGGAATTTCTTTTGCAACATTTTTAGGTTGTTTCGCATTCTTAAATGTTATTGGACCACCGAGCGAAATTAAAAAATTCATATCGATACACTGACTTGCGATTTCGACACTACTACTGAAGCAGTGCATAATGCCTCCCACTTCATTCGCATTTTCTTCTTCTAAGATTCGCACAACATCTGCTGTTGCATCTCGATTATGAATAATAATGGGTAAATTTACTTTTTTAGCAAGTCGAATTTGCTTTCGGAAGACTTCTTGTTGTACTTCTTTTGGTGATGTATCCCAATAATAATCCAGACCTGTTTCCCCAATCCCAACAACTTTAGGATGTGCTGCAAGCGATTCAATCCAAGCTAAATCTTCCTCTGTACAATGAATAGCATCTACAGGATGCCAACCGACGACAGCATAAATAAATGGATAACGTTCTGTTAAGTCCATCGCTTTCGTAATTGTTTTATGATCAAAGCCAACAACGACCATCTTAGAAACGCCTGCTTCTAAAGCACGTTCAATGACTTCTTCTACATCTTCTTCATATTGGTCTGCGTTTAAATGTACATGTGTATCTATAAACATTTTCTCTCTCCTCACACCTCTTTAATTATAATCCAGTATCCTATTTCTTTTATCACAGCTACATTACAAATATATTACAATGCTCTCATGAGAAATGTCCTATTTGAAACAATGTAATGTTCAGAACTTCTAATATCAACAGTGCTCACTTTACCTATTCATAACCTAAATGTGTTGTAATTTGCTTTCATTAATCAAGAAACATATTAATTATATTCTTTTATTTCATTTGTATGATTAACTTATCAAACACTCATAGAAAATCAAGTAATAAAAAAAGTGATGCGGTATAAAATCGCATCACTTTTTTAGTGTTCTTTTATAGTTATTTTACCGTTGCACCGTTTTCCAAAGCAGGATCTACTGTTGCTAATCTTAGAATGCCATTAGATTCGCCTGCTAAAATCATTCCTTGCGATAATTCACCGCGTAATTTGACTGGCTTTAAGTTTGCTACAACAATTACTTTTTCACCTACTAAAGCTTCTGGTTCATAATGTTCCGCAATACCTGAAACAACTTGACGCTGTTCAAAACCTAAGTCCACCTGTAACTTTAACAGCTTGTCTGTCTTCGGGATTTTCTCACAAGCAGTTACAGTAGCAACACGCAAGTCAACATTCATGAAATCTTCAAAAGTAATTTCATCGCGAAGTGGCTCTGCTGCTTCTTCAACTACTGGTTCTTCCGGAGCTGAAATTGCCATTTTTTCTCGAATGTACTCTACTTCTTTATCTACATCTAAACGTGGAAAAATCGGTACACCTTTCTTCACCACTGTTGTTCCTACTGCAATAGCATTGAAATCTCCAAGCGTTTCCCAAGCAAGTAGTTCTTCTGACAAGCCGAGTTGGTCCACAATTTTCTTCGGTGATTCTGTCATAAATGGTTGTAACAACACAGCGATATGACGAAGTGAAGTAACGAGATGTAACATGACTGATCTTAGTTTAGCTCGTTCACTTTCTTCTCTCGCTAATACCCACGGCGACGTTTCATCTACATATTTATTTGTTCTTGAAATAAGAGCCCACAATTCACTTAGTGCGACACTAAACTGCATATTTTCCATTGCATCTTCGTATTTCGATACTGTCTTGACGATAAAGTCTTTTAAATCATTATCAAATTCTGTCGCTTCCAATTCTTCCGTTGGGATAACGCCTTCAAAATACTGATTAAGCATAGACACTGTACGGTTTAATAAGTTTCCGAGGTCATTAGCGAGATCATGATTCGTTCTTTCAACAAATGATTCAGGTGCAAAAACACCATCCTGCCCGAAAGGCAATTCTCTTAGTAAGAAATAACGTGTTGCATCTAATCCATAACGCTCAATTAACATTTCCGGATATACAACGTTTCCTTTGGATTTAGACATTTTTCCGTCTTTCATCATGATAAATCCATGTGCGAAAACTTTCTTAGGAAGTGGTAAATCAAGCGCCATTAAGAAAATTGGCCAATAAATCGTATGGAAACGAACGATATCCTTTCCGACAACATGTACATCTGCTGGCCAGTACTTATTGAATAATGTTTCATCGTCTGAACCATAACCTAGTGCAGTAATATAGTTTGTTAAAGCATCAACCCAAACATAAATGACATGCTCAGGATCTCCTGGCACTTTAATGCCCCAATCGAAAGACATACGAGAAACTGATAAATCTTCCAGTCCTGGTTTAATAAAGTTATTAATCATTTCATTTTTACGTGACTCTGGCTCAATAAATGTTGGGTTATCTTCATAATACTGAAGTAAACGATCTGCATACTTTTTCATGTTAAAGAAATAAGACTCTTCTTTTACACGTTGAACCTCACGATTACAATCTGGGCACATTCCATCAACTAATTGTGACTCACTGAAATAAGACTCACATGGTGTACAATGCCATCCTTCGTATTCACCTTTGTAAATATCTCCATTATCTAGAAACTTTTTAAAGATTTTTTTGACAATCTTTTTATGACGATTTTCCGTAGTACGAATAAAATCATCGTACGAGATGTCCATTTGTTTCCATAAACCTTTTGCAATCTCTGCAAGTCCATCTACAAACTCTTGAGGTGGCTTTCCTGCTTCATTTGCTACTTCTTGAATTTTTTGACCATGCTCATCCATTCCAGTTAAAAATCGAACGTCATATCCACGCAATCGTTTATAACGTGCAATAGCATCTGATGCAACTGTTGTATAAGCTGTTCCGATATGGAATTTTCCGCTCGGATAATAAATAGGTGTAGTAATATAAAAAGTCTTGTTTTGTTCAGACACGAAAATTCCTCCATTACAATTGTATATACTCTCCATTCTATCGAATTTGTAAGAACGATACAATGAAACTCAACCTATGACAGAAAATTTCTGACATTTATAATGTAAATACAATAATTCCCAGATTGTCTTACAAATTGTCAAAGTCTTTATTGACGTCTATTCAAAATATTGTTATGATAAATGTCAGAATTGTACAAATGATGGAAATTGACTGTAAGAGAGGGGTGTTTCTGTGAAATCAACAGGAATCGTGAGGAAGGTAGATGAGCTCGGACGTGTTGTGATTCCCATTGAATTACGTCGAACGCTAGGAATAGAACAAAAAGATTCCCTTGAAATTTACGTTGATGAAGATAAAATCATACTTAAAAAATACATGCCTAATATGACTTGTTCTATTACAGGCACTGTTTCTGAAGATAACCTAAGTTTGTTAGATGGTGATTTAATTTTGAGTTCTGAAGGAGCAGAAAAATTAATCGCCGAGATTCGAAAAAACATCACATAATTAAAGTACGAAAACCGAGACAATCATCAGTCTCGGTTTTTTATGTGGATTCTATTCTTGTTTTATATGATTTAAATTTTTTCCTGGTGTTTATTACTTATTTATTCACATGGTAGGCTTGATATACATCGCGCTTACTTATTTTACGCGCTTCAGCTACTTTAGTAATGGCCTCTTTTGAACGGATCTGCCGTTCATCAATGACCATTTGTACATGATCTCGAATAGAAAGTGCATCCCACCAAGTCGCTTCCTCAGCTATCTTCCCATCTCCGCCTTCAAGAATGATACAAAATTCTCCACGAATTGTATGCGCATCGCTCCAAGCAACCGCCTCTTCTAAAGTTCCTCTTAAAAACTCTTCAAACTTCTTCGTTACTTCACGGGCAAGGACAATTCTTCTTGAACTTTCAATTTGTTTATGCAAAGCTTTCAATGTCTCTTTTAAACGATGAGGGGCTTCATACAAAATAATCGTTTCTTCCTTTTGTCGTAACTGCTTAATCTGATTTTCTCTTTCTTTTTTATTCCGTGCTAAAAAACCATGAAATGCAAAAGGCTGTGTCATTAAGCCAGAGGCAACAAGTGCCGTAATTGCTGCATTCGCTCCCGGAACCGGAATCACGTCAAAACCTTGTTCAATCGCTTTTTCTGAAATATCCGCTCCCGGGTCAGAAATACAAGGCATTCCCGCATCACTCACAAGTGCAACAGACTTACCTTCCGCTAATAACGTTAAAATCTTCTCTCCACCAACAATTTGATTATGCTCATGATAACTCATTAGAGGCGTTTCAATTTCATAATGATTACATAATTTCACCGTATTGCGTGTATCTTCTGCCGCAATCATCTCTACTTCGTTCAAAATACGAATAGCGCGAAAAGTCATATCTTCCAAATTCCCAATTGGCGTCCCAACGAGAAATAATTTCCCGTTCTCTACTTCATTACTTCTTTGTGACTTCAACGACTTCACTTCCTTTTTGAATATGTGCTTCTTTTTTCTTACGTGTAAGTTGTTTAAAATGATATTCAGCCTGCATTGCTGCTCGTTTTGTTTCATAAGTTTCAAAGTAAATACAATGAACCGGAAGTTTGGCACGTGTATATTTTGCACCTTTTCCTTCATTATGAACCGCTACACGTCTCTTCAAATCATTTGTATATCCCGCATAATAAGAACCATCATTACATTCTAATACATAGAAAAAATGTTTAGGTTTTGTTTCCATACAAAAGCTCCCTCACTTCTTCCGTATAGTTCCCTTCATGGTCGTACACGTAAAGAGGAGGTAATATTTTCAAATCTGGCTTCCCGTCTTTTGTTCCCTCTATTAATAACGTATTCGCTTCTTTCCCTTCTTTCGGATAAACAAAACGAATTCTTTTCGGCTCTAACCGATTTGCACGCATCGCTGTCACGATATCTAATAAGCGTCCTGGCCGATGAACAAAAGCTGCTTTTCCACCTTGCTTTAATAATTGACTCGCAGATTGGACAGCTTGCTCCAATGTTAAATGAATTTCATGGCGCGCAATTGCAATATGTTCTTGTAAATTTTTTTCTGTTGCTTCATATGCAGGAAAATAAGGTGGATTACAAGTGACTAAGTCATACTTTTCAAAACCAATTTGTTCCGCAATTCCAATGACATCCCCGTTAATCATCTTAATTTGCGATGTTAAGTCATTATATGCGATACTTCTTTCTCCCATTTCAGCAAGTCGTTCTTGCAACTCAATTGCTGTAATACTTGCTTTTGATCGTGCACTTAAAAACAAAGGGATCACACCGTTACCAGCACAAAGATCAACAATCTTCCCGGTAGAACGAAGCGGCGCATGCGCAAACCTTGCCAATAACACTGCATCTAATGAAAATGAAAAAACAGATGGACTTTGTATAATCCGTAAGTTTTCTGCAAGTAAATAATCTAATCTTTCATCGTCTCGTAATAACTCCAAGATGACACCCTCCAAAACCATATAATCATTCATTACATTTTTAAACCAATTTCATAACTGCCATTCTAAATAATAAAATAAACACTTAGTGATAAAGCTTGTCTGAAGTTATTGAACAAGTATCTCTATTAATTATAGTAAAAAGTGTTCGCCTAAAATGAAAATCAATATTTCTTGAAATTTTTAGTGGTTAAAGTGATTATGAAATTCACTCTTTTTCACAGTTAAAAAGCCGATGCCTACATAAAATAGGATCGGCTTCTATTATACATTTTGTTTATTTAAAAACGCTAAGCAGAAGAGACAATCTTCTTCTCCTTTACGAATACTTCCATAATGAATATTACAAACGTGGAAACCTTCGTTATACAGTCTTGCTAAATTATCGACACCTTCACCGACATCTACAGTCGTCTCTTTCTTCTCAGCGCGCTGTGCACTTGAAGCTTTCTTTTCTTGCTCATCTATTTCATCAAGTCGTTTGCGCAAATGATGGTTTTCGAGTTGAAGTGAATGATTCTTTTCTGTCATCTCTGCGACAAACCCCATCAGTTCACGGAATTGCTGATGCATAGATTCAAGTTGTTGCTCAAATTCCATTATGCTGTCTAAAAAGTTCCTTTCTTTCAACTTTTCCACCCCATCATTTTATCAAATGCAACATTTTATTATTCGGGTCCATAATTTCCTCTAGCGTGTACTCAAGAACTTGATCACTTTCTGATAAATTTACGCGTAAAAGATGCTCCAGTAAGTTTAGTCCTACAACTCGACCAGGTCCTTCCGGTGTATCAACTTTGGCACCCACGTCGGGCATTTTCTTTTTCGCATCTTCATATTCATCGTTCTCATACTTTAAACAACACATGAGACGTCCACATAATCCTGAGATTTTGGAAGGATTTAATGATAAATTTTGATCTTTTGCCATTTTAATCGACACTGGCTCAAAATCGCCAAGAAATGTCGAACAACAAAGCATGCGCCCACAAGGACCAATTCCACCTAACATCTTCGCCTCATCTCGAACCCCAATTTGTCTAAGTTCAATTCGCGTACGAAAAATAGCTGCTAAGTCTTTTACAAGATTCCGGAAGTCAACCCTTCCTTCTGCCGTGAAATAAAAAATAATTTTATTTTTATCAAATGTATATTCAACATCTACAAGCTTCATCTCTAGTTGATGTTCATTTATTTTTTCAGCACCAATATCAAAAGCTTTTCGTGCTTCTTTTAAATTTCCTTCTACTTTATCCACGTCTTTGTCTTCTGCTGGTCGAATAATCTTTTTAAGTGGTAAGACAACATCATTTTCATCAACATTTTGAATATCAATCGCTACCTTACCATACTCAACACCACGTGCAGTTTCAACAATTACATATTCATCTATCGTTAATTTATAATCAAGTGGATCGAAATAATATATTTTGCCCGCTTTTTTAAAGCGAACTCCTACTACTTTATACAACAAGAAATCCCTCCTGCATGTTAAGCATCAGCTGTTCCATTAAAAGTTGACGATTCATATTGCCATTCAATTGTCTCTTTGCTTGTAAAATCGCTTCCATCACAAGCGACAATTGGGTATACGTCATTTTCATCGCTAGCGAATTTAGAAAATCACTCTGATCGGGATAAGCGGAAACAGATTTCAATTCCGATTTAAACGCAACAATATCACGATAGGCGTATAATAATAAGTCGAGTCCTCGGTCTGTTTCTTCTCTTTCCTTAAATACTTGTAACCAAGTCGACTGAATATATAACAATGCTTCCTGGACATTTTGATCTAATGCTTCAACTAATTTTAACACTGTTTTTCGCATATGTGCAAATGCATCATCTTGCGCTAACTGTATTGCTTCTTCGATATTCGCAGTAAGCATCGTTACAGTTGCAGCCATGGACTTCGTAATTCCTTTTTCTTCTAGTAGAGAAATGATAACTTCTCTTGAAGGTGGAAGAAATGATATTCGCTGACAACGTGATTGAATTGTCGGTAAGATAGACGAGTAAGCATCTGTCAATAAAATGGCTGTCACTTCACCTTCAGGCTCTTCCAAGTATTTCAACAAAGCATTCGCGGATGCTGCATTCATACGTTCTGCCTGTGAAATGACATAAATTTTCCGACCGCCTTCAAAGCTCTTCTTTGCCATTTCAGCTAAAAACTCATCCATTTGTCCTTTTCTTATTGTTTGTCCGTCTGGATAGATCATCGTGATATTCGGATGATTTCCAGAACTAATACGAACACAAGCAAGACAAGCTTCACATGGCATACTTTCTTTTGGCTCATGACAAAGTAAAAGCTTTGCATAGAATAAGGCCGCTTCTTCTTTACCAGTCCCACGTTCGCCATCGAAAATGTATGCGTGGCCCACTCGATTATTTTCAAAAGACGCTTTTAGTCTAGTTATAACGATTTGTTGTTCTTTAAATAACATCATTTCTTTTTCGTTCTCCATTATATTCCTACTCTCGTCTTTCAAAAAAACCGTGCTTCTTATTATAGAACACACGGGTATTACAAATATAAATTAATCAGTAATCCTTTAATTTCACCAATTTGATCTAAAAGATCTACCGCTTTCTTCTCTTCGTCTAACAGATCTTCAGCAAGTTCAATTAGCTTTTCATCGATCACTTCAACAATTTTCAGCCTGCGCCCTTCCCCGTATCGATTCCATGTATGAGATTGGTTGAGCTTCAATCCAACCTCGACCGATTCTTGCATAAAGCGGCGAACGAGCATTTTAAACTTCGCCATATCACGCAAATTACGAGACCTAGCTAAACGCTCCCCAGCTTCCGAAATATTGCCAAGAAGTCTCGTAATTTGCTCACTATGGAGTTTTTCACCTTGTTTTGCAACCATATTTCCAAATCGAATGCCTCGCTGAGCTTGCATTTTTTGGTCGTTTTTCACCTTATCCAAATGCGTAGAATGACTACCATCTACTTTCATCTTTCACTCACCTCAGCTTTAAAAATGGTGGAAATGTTCAATTGGTAAGACGAATACTGTCGCGCCCCCAACCTCAACTTCAACCGGATAAGGAATATACGAATCAGCATTCCCTCCCATTGGGGAAATCGGTGCTACCATTTGATCTCTTGAACGACAATTTTCTTTAATAAGCTCAAGAAGTTTATCAACTAACTTTTCTTCTGTACCAATTAAAAATGTTGTATTTCCGGATCTGAGAAATCCACCCGTACTCGCTAACTTAGTTGCCCTAAAATCATTCTTTGTCAATGCTGCTGATAAGCGATTACTATCCTGATCTTGTACAACTGCTACGATCAATTTCACGGTCATCTCTCCTTTTAACCTTCTTTCCTTTATTATAACATGAATTGTCCAATTACATAAATCGGGAGGCAATTATCTTATAAACATTTTCGATTACTGCTTCTTTTGACAAACTTGCATCCGTCCGCACAATTCGATTTTCATACTGCCTAATCACTTGTTCGTATCCTTCATAAACGAGCTTATGAAAAGATAACTGTTCTTTATCTAATCGATTTTTCTCTCGTTCAGCATTATTTAGCACACGAGCAAGTCCTTCTTCGGGCTTAATATCAAAAAATATTGTTAGATCCGGCATCATTCCTTCAATGGCAAATTCGTTAATCTTAAACACTTCTTCAATTCCAAGCCCACGTGCATACCCTTGATAAGCTAAAGAGCTATCAATAAAACGATCGCAAAGCACAAGATATCCTTGCTTTAATGCTGGCATTACTTTTTCTACTAAGTGTTGCCTTCTCGCAGCTGCATATAAAAGTGCCTCTGTTTTTGCATCCATTTTAACATGGTCATTATCTAAAATAACCTCCCGAATCGCTTCTGAGATTTTAATGCCACCTGGTTCTCGCGTTACTAAAACTGGCTTTCCCTCTGCTTTTAAACGTTCACTCACAACCGAAAGTACTGTTGTTTTTCCAGCTCCTTCAGGACCCTCTAATGAGATAAACATACCTTTTCTACTCATTCTATTCTCCTAACTCGTTTGTTACGACAAGTATTTGATTTTCTTTTGTACATATTGAACCTTGAAAACTTGCTTTCATCTTCGTTAATTCTTTTAATAATTGGACAGCCTCTTCCTTAACTCGTTCTCCGGCTAATACTAAAGGAATCCCTGGTGGATATGGAATCACCGAATCTGCTGCAACTTTTCCAATAGCCTGTTCATAATCTAACCAATCTATTTTAAATTGTTCAAGCTCATCTCTATTGTAACAAAGCTCAGCAATCTCATTCGTTAAATTTGGCAAAAGAAGTTTTTCTGTTCGTTCTTCGTGTTTAATTAACCATGCTATCGCTTGTTCAAACTTCTTATACAAGTCTTTATCATTATATTTCTGCTCTTTTTTCAGTAGTGGTAAAACTAATAGCACTTGATAAGGATCAGCCAATTCTGCATAAACACCTTGTATTTCCAAAGCCTCGATTAATTGGAACCCTGTATAGGATGTTGCTCTTATCATTAGTTTTAAAGGGTCTTCACTTTCAATAACTTGAATTCCCGGTATATACTTTAATTGTTGAATAAAATGGAGTCGTTTTTCTAAAAAACTTCCAACCTCTTCTTTTGTATAAGATTCTACATAAGCTCTTGCATCGTCTAGAGATGCCATTAAAAGGTAAGATGGGCTACTTGATTGTAGCATTTGTAGATATTTGGAGACTCTCTTCGGACAGACCAAAGACGAATTTACATGTAAAAATGAAGCCATCGTCATCGCTGGTAATGTTTTATGTGCCGAATGAACAACGACATCCGCACCTAATTCTAATGCGGATTTTGGGAAAGGATCTCCGATAACAAAATGAGCGCCGTGTGCTTCATCAACAAGGACAGGAACATCGTTAGTATGTGACAATGCGATAATATCCTTTAAGCCTTCACCAGCAACTCCAAAGTAAGTCGGATAAGTTAAAATAACAGCTTTTGCTTCTGGATATAAGTCAAACGCACACTTCACCTGTCCTACTTCAATAACGCCAATCGAACCCGTCATTTCATCCCATTTTGGAGTAATAAGAACCGGTTTTGCACCTACTAATTCAAGCGCATTGAAAATGGATTTATGGGCATTCCGCTGAACAATTACAGTGTCTCCTGCTTGGCAAGTCGCATAAATCATTGCTAAATTACCTACTGTCGAACCGTTCACTAAAAAATAACTCGCATCAGCTTGATATAAATTCGATAACTTCTTTTGAGCTTCTGCAATGACTTCTTCTGGTTCATGTAAATCATCCAACCCATTTAATTCTGTCAAATCGAATGCCAATGCGGATTGGATTTCAGAAGGTAGTCCTGACAGTTTTCCATATTTATGCCCTGGTACATGAAATGAGACAGGGTTTTTTTCATTAAACTCTATTAGCCTTTGCACAAGTGGACGATTCCTATAAGTCATTTAATTTTCACTTTCCTTATATATATTTTCGGCTTGATATTTAAGTCATTTTTCTTTCCATTTTATAACTAATTATTGATATACAAAAAGAGCCACTACCATAAAGGTAATGACTCTTTTAATGCTTGGCAACGTCCTACTCTTGCAGGGGCTCACCCCAACTACCATCGGCGCTGAAGAGCTTAACTTCCGTGTTCGGTATGGGAACGGGTGTGACCTCTTCGCTATCGCCAC
>JAPFCR010000033.1 GCA_026169375.1 Sporosarcina sp.
CATAATTAACCTTACACAAAAAATTCCCGAACAATGTTGATCTCCGTTCCAGGCGCACGCTTTCCGTGGGGCGGGCGGCGAGCCTCCTCGGTCGCTTCGCTCCACTGCGGGGTCTCACCTGTCCCGCTAAACCCACAGGAAGAGCCATCACGAAGAACGGCTTTTGCGACCAAAAAGCGAAGCGTTTGAGAGCACACTCGGCGCCTTCCACTACAATCAACGGATATCCCTTGCAATAAAAACGAACATTCAATCATTCGTTAACATTAAAGTCCGTCTTTATTACAAGAATAAGCAATTATGAAATTGATTATATTGAGTCAATTTCATAATTGCCTTTGATACTTGAATATCCGAACCATATTGATTTTCGTTTCAGGTGGACGCTTTCCACTACAATCAACTGAGACGCTCTCCCTAAAACGCGAACCTTTTAGTGAGGATTCTAATAGAATATTCATTATTCTTATTTAAAAGTGCAATTATGAAATTAAATTCATTTTATCATATTTTGAAGATGCTTGAAGTTTATTTCTTCAGTTATCTTACACCAAGTAATAAAAGCCCACGCAATCACTTGCATGGACTTGCTTTTCACTTCTTAACCTTTTTCAAAATAAAATGTGCACAACCAAAATTACAATATTCATACAGATAATCTTCGACTGTACTGATTTTTGTTTCATAAGTCGATTTTGAATTACGATCTTCGAAAAAACCTTTTAAACGTAACTGACCATATCCCCAGTCACCTAAAATATAATCGTACTTTGCTAAGATTTCACTATAGCGTTCTTGCAAAGGTTCTTCTTGATAGCCTTCACGAAAATCTTTAATCACTTCATATTTTGTTTTTTCGAGCATTATCATACTTTTCACCACCACTCACTTTTGCAGTGTCATTCATAGCCATGTTTTCATTATAACTATCGTAAATGTATCATAATTACAGTGTTGCAACAACTATATAAGAAGCGGAGTGTTAGCGTTTTTGACGAAGAAAAAGCTGCTAAATGATGTGAATGATGCCCACATAATTAACAGCTTTTCACTTGATTATTTTCTTGATTTAATCACAGCATTTGCAATACTTGCGGCCAATCCTCCCCAAATGACGAGGATTCCGACAATCATCATAGCAATCGCACTTCCACTCATATTGAATCCCCCTTAGTCTTCTTCATAGTCTGTTGTTGCATGTGTATTTCGTTTCCATTTCGACAATGTCACTAATATTCCTAGAATCAGTGCACCAAATGCAATGCCCCAACCACCGTATAAAATAAAGGTGTCCGAATAGCCTTCATAGTTTCCATTATCTGTATCGTGTAGTTTGAGTATATTTGTACGAAGTAATCCAAACATCATATAACCGAGTACAAGCGGTGTAATAAAACCTAAACAAGCTTTCCACCAAAAACCTGCACGTATATCAGAGATAGCATTCGTATGTTTTTGGAACACATCTAGCTTTCTAAATACCCAAGCAATTAAAGCTACTTCTATTAAACCGATAGCAGCTACACCAAATTGGTTAATAAAGTAATCTGCCGCATCTAAGAAATATAAACCGCCTCTTGTTGCAAAGAGTGTCGATACAACTGTCGCAACTCCAACTCCGATGATGACAGCTGTCCTACGCGGAATATTAAACTTATCGGAAAGTCCTGCAATGTATGTCTCACAAATTGAAACGAGCGATGTAATTCCCGCCAATACAAGCGATAGGAAGAATAAGACCCCGAAGATTCCATTCATGCCTGGCATTTGGTTGATGATTTCTGGGAATACAACAAAGGCTAATCCCACCCCATCAGACGCCACATCTTCCACCGCAACATTCGCTTGTGTTGCCATAAAACCGAGTGCTGCGAACACCCCAAATCCAGCTAAAAGTTCAAATCCTGAATTCGCAAAACCGGTGATAAAAGCATTGTTTGTAATATCCGATTTTTTTGGTAGATAACTAGAATACGTAATCATAATTGCAAACGCGATTGATAAACTAAAGAAAATATGCCCGTAAGCTGCAACCCAGACAGTAGGATTTGTTAACTTACTTAAATCGGGTTTAAAAAGTGCTTCTAGTCCAAGCGCCGCACCGTCTAATGTTAATGCGCGAATTACGACGATTACGAAAACGACAATCAATGTCGGGATGAAAATTCGATTTGCAAACTCAATTCCGCGTTGAACCCCTACGAATAAAATAATAAATGCAATTCCCCAAACGACAAGTAAAGGGATTAAAACACCTGGTACATAGCCACCGAGCTCTCCCGGAGTGTCTGCTAATTTTAGTACGTTATCATATAAAAAGCCTTTCGTATCGCTCCCCCATGATAAATTCATAGAATAGAACGTATACTTGATCGCCCAAGCGACAATAACCGAATAATAAGTTGAGACGACGAATGCAACGAATACGCCCCACCAACCGAGCCATTCTGCTTTTTTCCCTGACATCCTGAAAAAGGATAGCGGCGCGGAACCGCGGTATTTATGCCCGATTGTAAACTCCATTATTAAAATCGGAATTCCTGCTGTTAACAATGCGAATAAGTACGGGATGAAGAACGCACCGCCACCATTTTCATAAGCAACGTATGGAAACCGCCAAATATTTCCAAGACCTACTGCCGACCCTACTGCCGCTAGGATAAATCCAGCACGGGTTCCCCATTGTGATCGTTGTTCCATAGTTTCTCCTCCTTTTCATAACTTCTGATTTTACTGAAAATTCCAACTGCAAGTAAATTATAAACTCCTTACACTCTATTGTCAAAATGTTTTTTATATACTAACTATTTACTTTTTAAAAGATTAACATAAAAAAACACCCCAAAAGTTAGTTTTAACGCTAACTTTTGAGGTGCATCACAAATTAACTTTGAGTTGTCTTTGACTTCTTATCTTAATGCCTTATTTTATGAAACTTGTTCAGCTGCGACTACTTCTCCTCTCGCACGAATCGTCCATATAGAAAAGAGCGCAACGAGTACAATGATTACAGCAAGTAAACCGAACCAAACAGAGCCTGTAATGCCTAACACAATATAACCGATTGCTGCGATTGCCGCACTAATTAACGCATACGGTAGTTGTGTTGCTACGTGGTCGATATGGTTACACCCAGCACCTGTTGAAGATAAAATTGTCGTATCCGAAATTGGTGAACAATGGTCTCCAAATACTGCTCCTGCAAGGACTGCTGCAAGCGCCGGTAATAACATTTCAGGTGAAGCATCTAACATAATTTTCCCCGCGATCGGTAATAAAATTCCAAACGATCCCCATGAAGTTCCCGTCGAGAATGCCATTAACCCTGCAAGTACAAACATAATCGCTGGTAAAAATGCGACTGGAATATTCGCTTTTAACACGACTTCCGATAAATATTGTCCTGTATCTAATTTGTCGATTAAATCTGTGAGTCCCCAAGCAAAAATTAAAATGAGCACTGCTGGCAACATCGCTTGAATTCCACTAATGAAAGCTTTTTTCATTAACGAAACACTTGCCACTTCATTCACTTTAAGTTGAGAGAGGTATAAAACCACTGCCAAGATTGTTCCAATACTACCACCGATGACTAACGCGAAAGGAACATCCGTATTTTCAAAGATGGACCAAATGGAAACCGCGATTCCCGCTTCAACGCTTGCACGGTATCCCGTGATAATCATCATGACTAATGTAACAACGATTAATGTAACGATTGGGCCTATTAAATCACGAACTTTCCCGTGTGTATGTGTTGGAAAGTCTTCTTTTAATTGACCTGGAATTTCTTTATCTGGATCATATAATTGTCCTTTATGTTCCGCACGGTCTTCGTGTTTTTTCATTGTGAAAAAGTCAATATTTGTCCATGCGAAGAAAAAAACAAGTGCTAACGTCGATACAACATAAAAGTTCATCGGCGCCATTAATACGAATGCTGATAACGGTGAATAACTTACTGCTGCTCCTGTAAACATAATGCCAAGTAAACCGATTAAATAAGCGCCCCAACTTGAAATTGGTGAAACAACACAGACTGGTGCAGAAGTTGAGTCGATAAAATAAGCTAACTTTGCTCGTGAAATTTTATGTCTGTCTGTAATCGGTCTTGAAATTTGCCCGACTGCTAGCGAGTTGAAATAATCATCTACAAAAATTGCAATACCTAAAGCGACCGTTAATAATTTTGCGCCGCGCTTTGTTTTAATATGTTGAATCGCCCACTCCGCAAAGGCACGACTTCCACCTGATAAACTAACAAACGCTGTAATAACACCTAATAATAAAATGAAAATCATAATATTAATATTGTCTGCGTTAATCGCTTTGTCGCCCCAATCCCAAAATGAGACCGTAATAGATTCCCATAACTCTACAATTGTGCCTGTTGGTGAAAAGGCCGCCACAATTAACGCACCTGAAATAATCCCTGTTCCAAGCGATAATAAAACACGTCTCGTTAAGAGCACCATAACAATCGCTAATACTGGTGGGATAATTGATACCCAAGTTCCGATCATACTTAATTCCTCCAAATTGATGGGTGAGTCTTTTTAGGACATAAAAAAGCCAGCTGCACATTTACATAGGACATGTAATGGTAGCTGGCTTACTCTACTTTTCGTCTGTTAGATAAATTTTAAAGCTTATCGAACGTACGATTTGTAGCTCATCATACAATTACTCTATTGCATGACAGTGTTATCCTTTTTCAGAATAACCCCAACCTAATGACTTTGACAGTTTCATTAAGCTTCGGCAAAACTCCCTTTCACACATGATCCTCATCGTCACACTTCCATGTATTACTCATAAGTAATGCAGCCTCTACCCTATCGATATTTTCTTTATTGTTGCTAGTATAGCAAATGAATCTTTTCACTGCAAGTATTGAAATCTACAATTCTCATAAGCTCTAACTTGAGTAGAGCCAATCTCTCAACGTAGAAACTTACTTGCTATGAGAAATCGACACTTTTTACATATCATGATTAATCATGCGTATTCCCTTCATTTTGTTCCGGTTGTAGCGGAACTTCGATATTTGGTGTCATGCCGCCTTCTCCTGGACTAAACACTTGCGGGACTTCACCTTGAACGAGACCAATCGCAACGGGAATCGTTTGTTCGACAATTGCTGTTTTTGTCGCAAGTGGGACGATAATTTTCACTTGTACCTTTAAAACAATATTCACTTCCACGTAAGCATTATTAATTCCAAATTCTTTTATGTAAGGGACAACATTCGCCTGTGCGTCCCCAATCACATGAAAGCGTATTGGAATTTTCGGTCCTAAGTTACCGAGTAAAGGTAAGTTGGTCACTTGCCCTAACGAGACGAAGAATACAACGCCGCCTTGCGCTTGCATTTGATCTGGATCGTATTCAATATCCTCTTCTAAAGGCAAGATATCAATATTTCCTTTTTCAATCTCTGTTAAATTTTCATCGACGGTTGTTCGTACATCAGCTAGTATCCGGTTAATCACCTCTGTATTATATTTTACGGTGACTTGATTGGAATTTTCAGTTGGCACATGTTGAATGACGTCATTTATGTCTAATACATTTGAGATACGCTCTGTAATGGCTTCACTAATGACATGAGATGCAATTTTTTCTGTTTCGACTTCCGCATATTGTAAATAAATTGGGGTTAATTTTTGATTGATCGTATAAAAAAGAAAAATGGCTGCGAGTATAACTGAAAAAATAATAAGGGGAAAGACTTTTCGGTTCCAATGAAATCTACTTTTTCGTTTAACTGGCTTTTGAAATTTCAAAACGACCCCTCCTTCACTAACTTATGCGAGGAGCGGGTCGTCAATTCATCATTATTTTTTGCCGTACCTCATCATGATATCTCTGATTAAGTCGGGCATATAATATTTCTTTGGTAATTCTTTGAATACGGGAAAGAAAAAGCCGAATGTAAACATATCTAATGTCGCAAGTATATACGTTTCATCAGCAACGACTTCACGATTGCCTATGAATAATCTTCCTCTATGATTTTCATATAATCTTTCATGAAGAATCGCGCCCATTAGTGTTCCGCGAAAACCGAGCCCTGTTACTTCGATCTCTGCAAGCTCTTCATTCAATGATTCGTAATAAACGGAAGTCAGCTGTTTTCCTGTAATTTCAATTGTACAAACGTTAATCGGGTGTGGTAAAAGACGATGCATATCTTCTTTCGTCACCCAACCTTTCTCCAAACTGCCTAAAAAGATCCCTGCATTAAATAGCGCACAATCTGCATCCGTATAATCGATTAATGCACGACCGAAATAGGATGCCAATTCACTTTGTCCAAATAAATTTTGCTTCAGTTCGATTGAGTTATAAAACGCTTTTTCTTTCAGCGCATCTTTTCCTTTTGTCATCACATTTTCCAGCGCTTCATAATCTGCGGTTGTTGTCGGTAAGGAAGCGGAACGATATAACTCTGCTTCATTTCGAACAAGTTCTTTTGTCTTCACGTCAATTTGCAACGTAACATGTCCAATGAAATCACCAAACTTCCCAGTTGCCGCAAGTAGCGAGTGATTGACTTCTTCTCCGTCGGGTAAAATATGATGGGTATGCGCCCCTAGTATTAAGTCAATTGCTGGACAAGCTTCCGCTAATAAACGATCTTCTTTTAAGCCTAAATGCGAAAGACAAATGATGATGTCACACTTCTCTTTTATTTTCTTTGCTTCCTCTTGGAGTTGCGCTCTGGGAGGTAAGATTTCCCAACCGAGAGCTTCATAAAATACTTTGTAATAAGCAGTTGCGCCGATGACACCGATTTTTATATTTTGTGCGGTTGTATAAATTTCAGAAGGTGTCGCCCATGTCGGCAGTCCCCCATTTTGATGACGTAAATTTCCAAGAATGACATCGAATCTTGCTTTTTCATACAAAGAAGAAAGTGCTTGTTTAGACATGGTTATGCCTTCATTGTTTCCAATCGTGACTGCATCGTACTGTGCTTCATTCAATAAATAGATATTGCCTTTTCCGCCTGTTCCTTCTGTAAATGAATGCGAACGATCGACATGATCGCCGATGTCAAACACGAACACGGATTCACCTTTTCCTTCAAATTCTTGGCGTTGATCTCGCAGAAAACGGTGAATTTGTGGCCAATATTCAAAATGACTATGAATGTCATTCGTATGCAATATATGAATTGTTTCCATTCAACAAGTTACCCCCAAATCCCATCAACAATTGAACGTACACCGAGTAAAAGCAAAATAATACGTAACGCAAAGACGAGTGTTTCAGATGCCATTTTTTGGTTCAAATAAGCGCCTAATCTTGCGCCGATATAAGCTGCTGGAATCACCGGAATGGTGTATAACCAAGGTACATTTCCTAATGAAATATGTGTAATGGAATTGAAGATTGCGGATAAAAACACCATAAACATGGATGTCCCCACTGCCACATGTGGTGGAAATAAAAACAATAAAATCATTGCTGGGACAATAATCGATCCGCCACCTATTCCAAATAACCCTGATGCAAATCCGATGCCAAATGTTAAGATTAACGCAAACCAGATTGGATACCCATACGTATGTGATCTTCCTGTATAATCTACAAAAGTACGTTGTTTCCCGTGTTCTACAAACCAGCGTACAGGCTTTAAATAACCTCTTATTAATAAAAGAGTCGCTAAGACAATTAACAAAACACCAAAATATAAATTAAATGAATCCAGTTCTAAATTTTTATTGACAATTGCGCCGATAAGGGTTCCGGGTACACTACCACCAAAAAAGATGAAACCACTTTTAAAATCAACTGTTTTCTTTTTCATAAATGAAAGCGTAGACCCAAGTCCTGTGAAAATCATCATAATGACTGATAATCCGACGACTGTTTGTGGTGTAATGCCATCTACCAGCCCTAAATTTACACCTACAAATAGTGTTGTCGGAACAAGAATAATACCGCCGCCAAGTCCGACAAGCGCACCGATAATGCCTGAAGTAAAGGCAATCATCGCTAAAACAATGTACTCCACTTTTACTCCTCCTCGAAAAAGCTCAATTGTCTCGCAGCTAAATTTTCATATGTAATGTTTAATTGTTGTTGAAACGACTTTGCATTTTTAGCTGCATGCTTTCCCGAATTATTATTAAAAATGACAAAAACATCTTTAGCTTGAGAAGCTAATGACTGGGCAATTGTTTCAAACTCTTTTAACTCCGCCTCATTATAATCGTATAAATAACGCACCGTGCGCCATGACTTGTCATCTGCAAATGTATTTCGCCACCCGTAAACATTTCGACCATGTAAACGAAACAAAACTTTATCTTCCCTAGTCGTGACTGGTACGAGTGGAACACTTCCATCACCTGCTTGCGGCTCATCACAGACCGCGTGAATGATTTGTAACTCTCTTAAAAAACGTAGCGTCTTCTCTTTAAAAGCAGGGGAATACCATGATTGGTGCCTAAACTCGACCGCGACATCAAACATATCTAATTGCGCGCGAATGTAGCGGATTTCCTCGACATTTTCTCGTACACAGTCAAACCAAGGTGGAAATTGAACGAGCACCATCGCTAATTTTCCTGCCGCTTGTAAAGGCTGAATCGATTGAATAAACGCTTTATACATCGCTTCTTTCGATTCAAATGGCAGTTCTTCACGATGATGTCCTGTAATGCCTTGATAAGCTTTTACGATAAACTGAAAGCTTGCGGGTGTTTCACGGATCCATTTCTCTATATTTCGTTCAGGTTGGACCGCGTAAAACGTAGAGTCTAATTCCACAACTGGAAAATGCCCCGTATAATCGAGTAATTTGTCTTTTGCTGTTGAATTTGGTCCTGCAAGGTCGGGATGATCGCCCCATCCGGTTAATCCGATTTGAATCATTTCCTCAACTCCTTACGCTAAGGGAATACCTTTATCCTAACACAACCTACATGATTTTTTCGTGTACGTATCTTATTCTACCTTTCCCTTTCCCCGAGCAAACTAATCTGTTGTCTTAAATGAATCAACAAAAACACCAAGTAGACGATTTTTCATCGCGAACACTTGGTATGGATTTATAAATTAGCGAATTTCAAGTTGATTTTGCTTGTATACTAGAAGTTCATATCATGTTGATTTCCATTCCAGACGGGCGCTTTCCACGGGCACGGGTTCAATCTCGGGCCAACAGGACGTTGGTCATGCAGTCGTTATCGCACAATGCGATGAACTTAGACTGCCTTCCTTTAATCCTGCGGGTTTTTCAGCCCATGCTATCCCCGTAGGAGTCGCCGCCTTGCACTACAATCAACGGAGATTCTTTATATAAGGATACATTTTTTAAGACAAAAAATCCGGTGACAGTCACAGCCACAATTCGCTGAAAGACGCGAAGGGATGTCTGTAACTGTCACCGGGTCTGAGACCGAGTCTGAATGTAGTTTTACAAGATAATCTCACTTTCTCTTGCTTCTTTTAAGAATTTATCACTTGATTTGTTAATACGTTCTTTCAATTTAATCCCGATAAATAAAAATAGCAACATATAGCCTATTAACCACGCGAGATGCGTCATTACGGCTGGCCATATAATGCCGCCAATCGATTCCCGGAAAAGCCCGAGAGCGTGTGTAAACGGTAAGAAATTATGGATTTTCTGGAAAAACATAGGTGTCATTTGAATCGGGAATGTTCCGCCTGAAGCACCTAACTGCATGACGAGTAAAATAATCGAAATGACTTTTCCAGTGTTTCCAAACACAGAAACCAACGTATAAATAATGGTCATAAACACGATGCTCACAAAGAATCCAAAGAGCACAAACCATACTTTATGCGCGACAAACGTCTTTAATAACACCATATTTCCGACTGTGACAATTAACGCTTGAACAATCCCAATCGCCCAAAACGTTAAAATTCGTCCAAAGTACGTCTCATAACTCTTATAACGTTCTTTATTCGGTACGTCTACGATGAGTGAAGATGCAAGAATGAGCCCCCCCACCCATAACGCTAATGCCGTAAAGAATGGTGCCATCGCTGAACCGTAGTTTGGAATTGGGAATAATGAATGTTCATTTAAAACAAGTGGATCAGAGAAAAACTCACTTTCAATACTTGGATCATTTTTCAACAAGCGAATAATTTGATCTAAATCACCTTTTTCTTCAAGGATTCGAACACGGTTGGCGATATCCGTAACTTTCTCTTTGGCGTCTGGAAAAGCATCATTCGCTTTGTCTAATCCATCTTTTCCTTTTCCTACACCCTCATCTACTTGTTCAAGTAGATCATAAATATTTGGGAAATAAGCACTTGCTTTCAGTAATATTTTATTACCTTCTTTTATCGCATTGCTTGCTTTCCCTGAAGCATCTTCATATTTCGGCATTAAGTCACGGTCGATAAAGCGAAGCATATCGGAAATCGCACGGTCTAACTCTCGTGACTTATCTTCCAATTTGTTGAGCGTTTTACCTGCTTCTCTTTTCGCATTACGTCCGCCGTCTACAATTCTTAAGATGTCTCCTTTAAATGTTTGAAGGTCTGTTTGTAAGCCTTCAATGCGGTCAACCCCATCTAAAAACAAACCATCGTCAAATATTTTTTGTACTCGTTCGCTTGTTTTAATAATCGAAGATATGACGTCTTGCCCTTCTTCTATTCGGTCAATCGCGCTACGAAGAACTTTCAACGTTTCTTTGGGATCTTTGACAATCCCGACTAATCCATCTGTAATATCTGATGCGACTTCAGCAGCACGCTTTAAACGGTTTAGTTTCTCCGTTAAGTCTTTTTCAATATCTTGTAATTTTGCTGTCGCATTTGCAAATTCTTCCTCAATTTTTGGCAAATCATTTGTCAGTAGCTTTTCTAATTCTTTATCGATTGTTACTAATTTTTCTTCAAGTCTCTGGAATAGTTTTGCTTTTAACTTTTCTTTAACTTTGTCTTTTATTTCGCCATCTTCTACTGCGTCGTCTTCACCTTCATCCGAGCCAACCTCTTCATCCTCTAGCTCTTCAATCTCTAAAACGATTTCATCTGCTTCATTCATCAGGTCATAAATCGGCTTTAGTTTTTTGTTTGTTGTTTCAAACGAATTTTCTTCATCCCGTTGATTAGCATCTTCAATGATTGGCATAAGTGGATCGATAGGTTCATGAAGGTTTCCTAATATTTCTTTCGCTGTCCCGAGAAATTCGGATTGTTCGATTTTATTTTTAATATTATACGCTTTTAAGACAATTAGAAGCGCTTTATTTCCTTTTTGAACTTTTTCTATTTTTCGAACGGAAAATTGAATGAGGTCTTCAACTTTGTCAATCGCTTTTTCAATTTCTGGAATGACAGTTTCTTCATAAAGGGCAATCACTCGATGTAACTCTTCTTCCATCTCCCGTGCCATATTGTTAATGTCAGTAACAATATCCGTTCCGATATGATCGCCTGTTGCCAATGCTCTTGTTACTTTTTCAAGTTTTTGTCTTAATTCGTCTACTCGCTCATACTCTTCATTCATACGATTGATTAACGCTTCAAAATCACGATCGTCTGTTAATCTTTCATCCGCACTTTCAAGTAAGTCAGCTAAACTTTGTAAAGCTTTTCGACTGTCATCTATTTTCTCAGTACTATCGGTAATTGTATTGAGTAATTGATCGACATCTGCGCCTTTTTGCGAAATTCTTCTCGTAATAGAAGGGACCTCTTGAATAACAGTTTGTGCAATGCGTAAGTCCTGCTTCACGAGTGGCACGTATTCGCGTACAGTTTTATCGCTTTCTACTAACATGTCTTCTAAGCGTTCACTCATGCGTTCGGCATCTTTACTAATGTCTTCCGCTTTTTTCACACCGTCATTCGCTTTACCAACAGATTCTTCTACTTTATCTAAATCTGTATCAGCTGTGGATAATAAACGTTCTATTTCAGGTAAATTGTCTTCTAAGTCATAAATGGAATCTCGTAGTCTTTCAAGCGAAGCACGATTGGTTTCAAGTTCGATGCCGATATCATTGAATGCAGTGAAAATTGCTTCGTTTGCTACTTTAACAAAGCCGCTGTGAATACTTTCCACGATTCCAGAAGCCCCTGCATTTGTCACTTTTGGCGCAATCGCATTAATCTTTTCGTTAATATAATAATCTAATTCAGGTTTTTCAGGTTCATCATCTAAAACACTTGATAGTTTCCTAGAAAAATCCTTTGGAATGATAATTGATGCGTAATAATCCCCATTTTCTACGCCGTCCCTTGCTTCTTCTTCATCAACAAATTGCCAGCCCATACTTTTATTATCAAGAAGGGACAAAATCACTTCATCCCCGACATTTAACGGCTCGCCTTCAACGGTCGCCCCTTCATCATTATTCACAACCGCCACTGCGACATCTTCCGTATTCGCATAGGGATCCCATGAAGGTAAAATATTAAACCAGGCATACATCGAAGGTAAGATCATTAAAGCAACAATCACAACAATTGCTGCCCTTTTCTTACGAATATTGTTAATATCCGTCTTAAATATATTTAAAATATTTTTCATAAAAATCTCCTCATCTACCAGACGATCTATTTTTTATAAAGTTGCATCGTTTCTACTACATCCTATTAAAATACACTATTTTAATATTGTTTTCCAGAAATCCAACTAGAATTTTAATATCGTTCAACAATAAAAATGCCAACTCCATTGGGAGCTGGCTTTTTCATGATTTATAGATGAAATCCATTTACTTATAATTCCTTTATGTACCATGCATCCATTGCATTATGTTCTGAACCTGCTAACGGTGCTTCAAGTTGTTGAAATCCAAATTTCTTATAAAGTGTATTGGCCACTTGAAGTTTCGTTGAAGTTTCTAAATAACATTTTATATAATGTTCGGCTGCAAATTTTAACGCAACTTCCATTAATTCCTTTGACAATCCTTTCCCTTGCGCTTCAGGTCGGATGTATAGCTTTTGCAGCTCACAAATCCCTTTCTCATCCATGAATGGACCAATTCCGATGCCGCCTTGTACTACATCATCTACATCCACTGCGACCCAATAATTTGCCTGCGATTCATTTGCATAATACCGAGTCAATTGACCTAGTTGTGGATCCGTGTAAGCTGTTCCTGGAATATTTAAACCAAAAGATTCTAGTGATTCTTTAATCATTTTTTCTACAGATAGATTGTCTTTCTCTTTGAGTGTTCGGATATCCATAGGACTCTCCCCCATTGTTCTTTCTTTCGATGATACATGAAACACATTTAAACTTTCAAATCTGAATTGACGGAACAACAAAAGACTGCTTAAAAAAACTCTCTAAGACAGTCTTTTAACTTCAAGAAATAATTTCACTTTCTCGTGCTTCTTCTAAAAATTTATACGTTGACTTGTTATTTCGTTCGTTTAGAAGATTTGTGATGGCTTCCGCGGGATTTTCCGCGACATTTTCTAATGCGGTCATCGTGCCAGGTTTAACGGCGCCCATTTCTTGTAAACATCCAATTTCTCCTTGAAAGGATTGGCCGCTTTCTAATACGTCGATTGTTGCTTCAATAATTCTTTTTAATTCATTTGTTTTAGTTAATTCGCGATTTAAATTTTCCAGCAGTTGTTCAGTTGCTAAATCCCCAGACATCTTTTGATGAATGTTTGTTACTACATTACTTGGTTCTCTACAATAATAAACAAATCAAGTAAGCGTCGATTGATGCAAAAAAAATAAAACGTGCTAGGATTCCAATGTAGATTCCTAGCACGTTTACCAAGTATATTTTCAATTATACAGGTGGTGCTGATTTTCTTCCTCTGAAGAACATATACGTCATTGCACCTAATATAATGACATAACCAATCATACTGTATAGATCCGGACCTTCGCCGAAAAATGTAAAACTTAAAATCGTTGTAAAGATTACCGTTGAATACGTAAAGATTGAAATATCGCGCGCCGGTGCGTATTTATAGGCTAATGTAATCCCAAACTGACCCACCGTCGCAAATAAACCTGCAAGGAGTAAATACGTTAATTGTTTCCCCGTCATCGGTTCATAAAGCCAGATTAAAAATGGCAACAAGACGACGGTTGAGAAGAACGAAAAGTAAAAGACCACTGTATAAAATTTTTCCCGGTTCCCTAATACCCTTAATAATGTATAAGCTGCCGCTGCAAAAATGGCCGATAACACACCGACAAAATACGGTACAAAATCAACTGAAAATGAAGGCTTAACGATAAAAACCATCCCGATAAATGCCAGCACAATCGTTACCATTTGGAATGGTAATACTCTTTCTTTTAAAAATATTGCTGAAAAAATAATGACTAAAAATGGACTCATTTTATTGAGCATATCTGCATCTGACAAAACGAGATGATCGATTGCATAAAATAGAAAGATAATACCAAGTGTCCCAAAAATTGAACGACCTAGTAAAACAAGTTGGTTTTCCTTTTTTCCAAATAAGCTTTCCTTATGATAAATGACTAAAGCAAATGCGATTACAGCTGATACGACATTTCGGAAAAATGTTTTTTGAATCGAAGGTAAATCTCCCGATAACTTAACAAATAATGTCATAATCGCAAATCCAATCGATGAAATTAGCATTAATAAAATACCTTTGACAATATTACTCACGACAGTACACCTCTATACTCTAAAATCCAACACACTATTTAAGTATCCATGAATTTCCGATGAAGTTCAAGCAAGCGACCTTTTGAAAGCCAGAAAAGCCGTACCTGTTCATGAAACAATTCAGAATTGCGTCTGAATTGTTTTATGCACAGGTAGCAAGTTACCCACTAACTTAATGCACTTAAATATAAATCAAGTGAATCCTCTACTTCACGTTCCACGAGTTCGATAAAATCACTATAATCTTCTGTTGTATGTGCTTGATCAAGCGCTTCGTAATAGGCTAATCGATTCTCCACTTTAATAATTACGGGTGGAAAGCCATCTTTCATTAACTCTAGATTAAGCAATAATCTAGCAGTTCTATCATTCCCATCGATAAATGGATGAATGCCCACAAAAATTGCATGCAACATTGCGCCACGCTCAATAGGGTGAAGATGAACGCTTTCTTTATGATACCAATTCATCATCTGCTCCATTTTTTCTTGGATTACATAATGAGCAGGTGGTACATGTTTTGCACCAGATATAAAAACTTGTTCTTGTCGGTAAACGCCTGCATACGTATCATCAATTCCTTTTAACACAAGACGATGCAGATTTTTGATTTGCCATTCAGAAAAAGATTCCTTCTTTTGCACAATTTCTTCCACATAAGCAATCGCATCACGATGGTTGATTACCTCTAAATGTTCTCTTAACGTTTTTCCACCAATCGTAATCCCTTCAAGGACTACTTTCGTTTCGTTTATTGTTAACGTATTTCCTTCTATTGCATTGGAATTGTATGTCCATTCTAAGAACAATTTCTCTTGTAAACTTTTCAATGTATATTTCGGTAAAGGCCGAGCCGCATCTAATCGTGCCTTCTTTTGATTAATACGTTCAAACAAACAATTCACCTCTTGAGTATACACATATTTTTTTCTTTTAGCCTGTGTCATTACGCTAACTTGCTTGTTGAATAGCTAGGCAATTCATTAGCCATTTTCCATCATTATACCACACCTCACGAAACCACAAGACGAAAAAATCCTCTTGCCACAACATAGCGTTGTGACAAGAGGATTTTTCTTTAATAATCTAATTGATCTTTCCATCTCGAATTTAATTCTGCTACTGAGGCTAATTGGCACATTATTTTTTCATAGAACTATTGATTTCGCCTTCAAAATCCAACCTTTGTAAAACTTGTTCACAATAGTCTTGTCCAACTTTAAACGTTTCTAATAACCGTTCTTTACTAATATCATCATAATCCTTTAACCCCATCATATAAAAATGTCGATGTTTATCTAACACAATTGAGGGCATAATATTATACTTTAAACATTCTTTGAAAACAATTAACCGACCAACACGACCATTTCCATCTGCAAACGGATGGATTTGTTCGAACTTCACATGAAAATCAACGATATCTTCTAATTGGATTGGTTTCCTTTTTGAATAATTTTCTAGTAACAATGACAACTCCTTTTCCACATCATTTGGAGGAGTTGTAGCAATTTGTTCCAATGAACCGATGACATTTGGCTTCACTTTAAATCTCCCTATTGGTGTGAATGGATTTTTCTCATCGGAAGTGTTTCTTTTCACGATATAATGCAGTTCCTTTATCATTTTTACATCTACTTCTTCATGTATATGATCCAATAGATAATCGAATGCAGCGAAGTGATTGACTGTTTCGTGAATATCATTCAAAGAAAGACTTTCCCCATTCTCAGAATAAATTTTCTCTTCATCAAATAAATATTGCGTTTGTTCTTCACTTAACTGACTGCCTTCAATTTTATTAGAATTAAACGCCATACTAATTTGAAACAACCAATAAATTCCACGGATTTTCCCAGAACGTTCATAGTTCATATAATTAATTAAATCCATTGTTAGCCTCCCTAACAAAACTTTTCCATAAATTTAAAAACCTCGTCACAAAATAATTTGTGACGAGGGAATAGGATTAATTAACCAATACTGCCTTCCATCTCGAATTTTATGAGACGGTTCATTTCTACCGCGTATTCCATTGGAAGTTCTTTTGTAAATGGCTCGATAAAGCCAAGTACGATCATTTCGATTGCTTCTAACTCAGGAACACCACGGCTCATTAAGTAGAAGAGTTGTTCTTCAGATACTTTAGAAACACTTGCTTCGTGCTGTAATGAGATGTTATCGTTTAGGATTTCGTTATATGGAATTGTATCCGATACTGAAATGTCATCCATTAATAACGCATCACACTCGATGTTTGAGCTCGCACCTTCTGCTTTACGCCCGAAGTGAACGATTCCACGATACGTTCCAACTCCACCGCCGTGAGAAATCGATTTAGATACGATTGTTGACGATGTATTTGGTGCTAAGTGCATCATTTTCGCACCCGCATCTTGTTGTTGACCTTTTCCTGAAAGTGCAATTGATAACGTCAAACCACGTGCACCTTCACCGCGGAGTAGAACTGCTGGGTATTTCATTGTTACTTTAGAACCAATATTTCCGTCAATCCATTCCATAGTACCATGCGCATCTACAACCGCACGCTTTGTAACGAGGTTGTAAACGTTATTCGCCCAGTTTTGGATTGTTGTATAACGGCAATATCCGTTTTCTTTAACGATAATTTCAACAACAGCACTGTGGAGTGAGTTTGTTGTGAAAATTGGTGCTGTACATCCTTCAACGTAGTGAACGCTTGCGCCTTCGTCTACGATGATCATTGTACGCTCGAATTGCCCCATGTTTTCCGAGTTAATACGGAAATAAGCTTGTAGTGGCGACTCAACTTTGACACCTGGTGGTACGTAAATGAATGATCCACCTGACCAAACCGCTGAGTTCAGTGCAGAAAATTTATTGTCAGAGTTAGGAATCACTGTACCCCAATATTTTTTGAAGATTTCTTCGTCTTCTTGAAGTGCTGAGTCTGTATCTTTAAAGATAATGCCTTGCTCTTCAAGTTCTTCTTTCATATTGTGGTAAACAACTTCAGATTCGTACTGTGCAGATACACCTGCAAGGTATTTTTGTTCTGCTTCAGGAATTCCAAGTTTGTCAAATGTACGTTTAATTTCTTCTGGAACTTCATCCCAAGAACGTTCAGTTGCTTCAGAAGCTTTTACGTAATACGTAATTTCATCAAAGTTTAATGCACTTAAATCTCCACCCCATTGTGGCATTGGCATTTTATAAAAGAGTTCTAATGACTCTAAACGATAATCGAGCATCCATTGTGGTTCTTCTTTCATCGAAGAAATCTCTTCAACGATTTCACGCGTTAAACCACGTTCTGAACGAAACACAGATACGTCTTCATCATGGAAACCATATTTGTATTCGCCGATTTCAGGCATTTTTCTAGCCATTATTCATTCCTCCATCTTCATATTTTCATTCGAAAAGTGACTACTTTTCCAATGAACAGATTATGCTTCGGATTCTTCGCCAATTCCTTTTTCCATCGCTTTCCATGAGAGTGTCGCACATTTAATACGCGCTGGAAATTTAGCGACTCCTGACAGTGCTTCAATATCACCTAAATCAATTGAAGTGTCGTATTCATTGCCGAGCATCATATCTGAAATTATATTTGCAAGCTGTAAAGCTTCTTCCTCAGTTTTTCCTTTAAGCATTTGTGTCATCATTGACGCAGATGCCATAGAAATTGAGCATCCTTCACCTTCAAACTTTGCATCTTTCACTTGTCCACCTTCAACATGCATCGTTAAGTGAATAACGTCTCCACATGTTGGGTTGTTCATATCAACCGTTACACTGCTTTCTTCAAGAACACCTTTGTTTCTCGGCGTCTTGTAGTGATCCATAATGACTGAACGATATAGTTGGTCTAGATTTCTAGATGACATCGCCAAAATACTCCTTTGCAATTTGGAGTCCATCCACAAGACGGTCAATATCTTCTTTCGTATTATAAACATAGAAACTCGCTCTTGCTGTCGATGAAACATCTAACCACTTCATGAGTGGCTGTGCACAGTGATGTCCCGCTCTTATCGCAATGCCGTTCATGTCTAACACAGTTGCTAAATCATGCGGATGAACTTCTTCTAAGTTAAACGTAATTACGCCTGCACGTTCCTCAGCAGTCTTAGGACCGTAAATCGTAAGTCCTTCGATTTCTTTAAATCGTTCAAGTGCATACGCTGCAAGTTCGTGTTCATGACGTTCAATATTATCAAGTCCAATTTCTTCTAGGTAATCGATTGCTGCACCAAGTCCTACTGCGCCTGCAATAATCGGTGTTCCGCCTTCAAACTTCCATGGGAGTTCTTTCCAAGTTGATTCTTGTAAACCAACAAAATCAATCATTTCGCCACCAAATTCAACTGGCTCCATTTGATTGAGAAGTTGTTTTTTCCCGTAAAGTACGCCAATTCCAGTCGGTGCACCCATCTTATGACCAGAAAATGCGTAGAAATCACAGTCAAGTGCTTCAACATCTACTTTTAAATGCGGCGCAGATTGTGCACCGTCAACGACCATAACCGCGCCGTTTTCATGTGCGATTTCTGTAATTTCTTTAATTGGGTTAATCGTACCTAGAACGTTTGAAACGTGCATGATTGATACGATTTTTGTTTTATTTGTAACGATTTCACGCACTTTGTCGAGTGAAATCGTCCCGTCTTCTTCAAGTCCAACATACTTTAATGTTGCATTTTTTGCTTTAGCGAGTTGTTGCCATGGAATCACGTTAGAATGGTGTTCCATATGTGTAATGACAATCTCATCGCCTTCTTCAACATTTGCATAGCCGTAACTGTCTGCGATTAAGTTCAATGCCGTTGTCGTTCCACGCGTGAAAATAATTTCTTCTGTAGACTTCGCGTTTAGAAAACGACGAACCTTTTCACGTGCACCTTCATAACTTTCAGTTGCACGGTTCCCGAGTGTATGCACACCACGGTGAACGTTTGCATTGTCATATGTGTAATAATGGCTAATCGCATCGATGACTTGTTGTGGCTTTTGCGATGTTGCAGCACTGTCGAGATAAACGAGCGGATGCCCGTTTATCTCCTGGTTTAATATTGGAAATTGATTGCGTATGTCTTTGTTAATCATTAGCGCAACTTCCTTTCAATAACCTCCGCAAGTAGATTCTTAACACCTTCTGCTTTGAGTTCAGCAACAACTGGCTCTAAGAAACCACGAATGATGAGGCGTTCTGCTTCTTCTTTTTCGATTCCGCGGCTCATTAAATAGAATAATTCTAATGGGTCAACACGTCCAACTGTTGCAGCGTGTCCTGCTGTTACTTCGTCTTCTTCAATGAGTAAAATTGGGTTCGCATCTGCACGCGCACGGTCACTTAAAATAAGGAGACGTGACTCTTGTTCAGCGTTTGATCCTACTCCGCCTTGTTCAATTTTACCAATACCATTAAAGATTGCTGTTGACTCATCTTTAACGACACCATGTTTTAAAATCATGCCGTTTGTATTTTTACCAAAGCTAATGATTTCTGTTGTAAAGTTTTGACGTTGTTTCCCACGTCCAACAACAACTGTTTTCAAGTGACTTTCAGAACCATCACCGATTAAGTGTGTGATGTTTTCTGCGATTGTGTCACCGTCGTTCATTAAACCAAGTGCCCAGTCTACACGGCTATCTCTAGCTGTGATACCACGGCGGCTAACGAATGTTGTAAAGCCTTCTGGTAGTACGTCTACTGCACCGAAAGTAAGTTGAGCGTTATCGCCTGCAAATGCTTCTGCAACGATATTCACTTGGCCTTTCGCTACTTCTACTGTAGACATATAGTTTTCGATATATGTGACAGAACTGTTTGCTTCTGCAACGACGATCACGTGGTTGAATAATGAAGCATCTTCATTGTCATGGTAGAAAAGTGCTTGAATTGGCTCTTCAACAATTACGTTTTTCGGTACGTATACGAAGACACCACCGTTCATATACGCAGCGTTTAATGCTGTTAGTTTATGCTCGTCTACTTTAACACCGTCTGTCATATAATATTTCTTCAGTAACTCTTCGTGTTCACGAGTTGCTGTGAAAATATCTGTTAAAATAACACCTTTTGCTTTTAAGTCTTCTGTTAATGAAGTATAAGCTGGCGTATTATTATGTTGTACATAAACGTTATGTTCTTTATCTTCACTAAAGAGCGCTCGTGCCTCTTCAGGTAAATCCGTTAAGTTAGCATATACATCACTTTCTACTACATGCGTAGGAAATTGTGTGAAGTTCCAACGATCAATTCTCGTTTTATCTGGTTTAGGCATAGGAAGTTGTTCCAATTTCGCAAATGCGTCTGCACGGAAGTCTGTCATCCACGTTGCTTCATTCATTTTCTCTGAAAAGGAACGGACATCCTGTTCGGTCAATGCCAATTTTGTTTCAACCGTCATTTTGTATTGTCCCCTTTCTTATACTTCTTGCTCTTTTGTTTCTTCGATTCCTAACTCTTCGTAAACCCAGTCGTACCCTTCTTCTTCAAGTTTCTGTGCGAGTTCTGGACCGCCTGTTTTCACTACTTTACCCGCAGCCATTACATGTACATAATCTGGTGTAATGTATTCTAGTAGACGTTGATAGTGTGTGATGATTAAGCAACCAAAACCTTCACCGCGCATTTCGTTTATACCTTTTGAAACAATGCGAAGTGCGTCAATGTCAAGACCAGAGTCAATTTCATCTAACACTGCGAATTTAGGTTGTAACATCATTAACTGAAGAATTTCGTTACGCTTTTTCTCTCCGCCTGAGAATCCTTCGTTTAAATAACGTGTTGCCATATCTTCATGCATTTCAAGTGTTTCCATTTTCGCATCTAATTCACGGATAAAGCTCATTAATGGAACTTCATCGCCTTCTTCACGTCTTGCGTTGATTGCTGAACGTAAGAAGTCTGCGTTTGTAACACCTGCTACTTCACTTGGGTATTGCATTGCGAGGAACAAACCAGCTTTTGCACGCTCGTCTACTTCCATTTCCAGTACATCTTCACCATCAAGTGTAATTGTACCAGCTGTTACTTCATATCTTGGGTGACCCATAATCGCTTGTGCAAGCGTAGATTTTCCTGTACCGTTTGGACCCATAATTGCATGAATCTCATCTGTATTAATCGTCAGATCGACGCCTTTTAAGATTTCTTTACCTTCAATTTCGACGTGAAGGCCTTTTATTTCTAAAGTTGCCATTCCTATACCTCCAATATGATAAGTGCGAATGGATAGCCATTCTTAATTTAGTATAATTCTAATCTTACCTGATAAATGATTCCTATGCAAATGTTTGAATTCAATCCATTACAAAGCGTCTTTCTTATCATTTACTAGACATTTTTTAAAAATTATAAAAGAAACGCTTTTTCTCAATTAATGATTCTTCGTTGAGAAAAAGCGTAAGATGAAAATTTTATGTTTTTGTAAAACGGTCTACCATAATCGCAATTGCACCGTCGCCCGTTACGTTTGTAGCCGTTCCGAAACTATCTTGCGCCATATAAAGTGCAATCATTAGCGCAATCATTGACTCTGAAAAACCGAGCATTGAACTTAACGGACCAACAGCTGCCATCACTGCCCCGCCCGGTACACCAGGTGCGGCAACCATCATCACACCTAACATGAAAATAAATGGTAGATATTCCACAAAACTAACGGGAAGACCATTCATTAACAACACACCAATCGAACAAGATACAATTGTAATGGTACTTCCTGACAGGTGAACCGTCGCAAATAATGGAATCGTAAAGCCTGTTACTCGATCAGACGCACCTGTCAGACGTGCTTGCCGTAGTGTTACTGGAATCGTTGCAGCAGATGACTGCGTTCCAAGTGCTGTAAAATAAGCAGGCGCCATTGTCTTCATAAGGAAGAATGGGTTTTTCTTGGACATCGCTCCTGCAACTGTATATTGAATCGTTAACATTAATAACTGAAGAAGAAGTATCATGACGAACACGAACGCAAAGACGGATAGGACTTTTGCAACTTCTCCTGTAAACGTCATATTTAAAAAGATCCCGAAAATATGAATCGGTAGTAAAGGAATAATCACATAGGATATGACTCTTTCAATGAGTAAATTGAACTCGTCAAAGAAAGCTAACATCGCTTTACTTTCAATGGAAGCCATACCAATTCCTAGTAAAAATGCCAAGATTAGTGCAGCCATTACACTCATAATTGGATCCATTTCAATTTGGAATAAAGCCGTCGCTGCTTCCCTTGTCCCACCATCGATATCTTTCCCGGAAACGTTGCCTATAAAACCAGGTAAAAAAGTATTTGCAACAACAAAGGCTAGGATGCCCGCAATCACTGTTGACCCGTAAGCAAATGCTGTCGCGATTCCGAGCATTTTCCCCGATCCTTTTCCAAGCTCTGCAATCCCTGGTGCAATAAATCCAATAATAATAAGTGGTACAACAAAATTTAAAAAGCCGCCGAAAACCATATTAAACGTAGCGAATACACGCACGAAAATTTCCGCAAAACCTTCATGAATGCTTGGAAGTAAAAGTCCAAGTGCAACTGCTGATGCAATCGCAATAACAATTCTACCGATTAAACCAATCCGAAACTTCAATTTGCTACCCCCTTTTTTATATAAATTTACAATAACATACCTTTCATGAATTGAATATATCTTTTCAAAAGTTTTTATTTAAAAAACGAACATTTGGTTACAAATAAGTTAAAACGTTCGCTTTTTATTGCTTTTCATTCACTTAAAACAAAGTTTCTTTTATCATTGATAGCGTTTTCACTGACTTACTTTTCCGAAAAGGAAGAATCTTCAAGGGTTTATCCTAAAAAAATAGATAATCTAATCAATTTCATAATTGCTTATTCTTGTAATAAAGACGAACTTTAATGTTAACGAGTGATTGAATGTTCGTGTTTAGTGCAAGGGATATCCGTTGATTGGAGTGGAAGGCGCCGAGTGTGCTCTCAAACGCTTCGCTTTTTGGTCGCAAAAGCCGTTCTTCGTGACGGCTCTTCCTGTGGGTTTAGCGGGACAGGTGAGACCCCGCAGTGGAGCGAAG
>JAPFCR010000017.1 GCA_026169375.1 Sporosarcina sp.
AACAGCGCGAGCCGAAGACCCTGGACTGAGCGTAGCGAGGGAAGCGGCTGAGGCCGTGCCCGCGGAAAGCGTCCGATTTGGAACGGAGATTAATTGTGTTATGGATTTTTATTTATCCCCCACAAACATTTTACTCATACTCATCGATTATAAAGCCAAATTGTTCAATAAGGACATTAATGAAAAAATGCGAAGGAACATATTGAATTCCCATCGCATTTTTCAATTCGTTTTTATCGTATTAAAACCTATCCTAACAACGGATAAGACGACCCGCTGCGATAATTGTTCTCATAACTTTCGGTCTTTTAGCATATTTACTATTCCTCAAAAATTCTCCATTGCCTTTGCCGTGAGTCGATCAATGACCTTGGGTGGAATAACTTTCATATAACCGGATATCACAACTTCTTCTTCACCATTCAGTGCCTCTACTTCAACTGTTATTGTATCGTTTTCTTTTCTCACTTCTGACACTTCAAAAAGAATATCAATCGTTTCATAATGATAAACCGCGTTCGGAAATTTAAAATAATGTTCTACAACATGTGAACCTGGTCCAGGTAAATATTTAGACGCTGCGGATGTTACAATCCCTGTCAACATAATCGTCGGAACAATTGGTCTTTCAAACGCAGTGCTCGATGCATAGTCATGTTGGATATAAAGCGGATTACTATCACTCGTCAAACCTAAGTAAAGCAATAAATCTTTATCCTCGATTTTTTCTGCCATTTTTAACTTTTCCCCTACAGATACATCTTCAATCTTTTTACCTATGCTTCTTTTCTTCCCCAGTACCATCATAATTCCTCCCTTTAAAAATACTTTCTCCCAAGAACCATTGCTATTAATTTACCTATCTTTAGTATAGCAAAAAATCGAGTAGACTCACTACTCGATTTGAAATCAATTTACTATCTTTTATTAAACAAGAGCTTCCATTACAGCTTTGACAGAATCTGCTGAATTCGAAAGAGCTACCTTCTCATCATCTGTTAATTCCAACTCAATAATTTTTTCAATACCACCTGCACCGAGAACTGTTGGTACGCCTAGATAAATGCTATCAAGACCGTATTCGCCTTCTAAATAAGCAATGGATGGAAGAATGCGTTTTTGGTCTTTTAAAATCGCTTCTGCCATTTCAACGAGTGATGCGGCAGGCGCATAATATGCAGAACCGTTACCGAGAAGATTAACAATCTCTGCACCACCTTTACGTGTCCGATCGACAATTTCTTCTAATCTTTCAGGAGAAATTAAAGTTTCTAACGGAATTCCTCCTGCATATGAATAACGTACAAGTGGCACCATATCATCCCCATGCCCACCAAGTACGAAACCTGAAATATCTTTAACAGATATATTTAACTCTTCGGCTACGAACGTCCGGAAGCGTGCAGTATCGAGTACTCCTGATTGACCGATGACACGTTCTTTTGGAAGGCCTGACTCTTTGTACACTGTATACGTCATTGCATCAACTGGATTTGTTAACACAAGGATTGTCGTATTCGGTGAATATTTCACAATTTCGTTCGTCACAGCTTTCATCACTTTTTGATTCGTCTGAACGAGATCATCACGACTCATTCCCGGTTTACGTGCAACCCCAGCCGTAATAATAACAATGTCAGAATCTTTCGTATCAGCATAATCTGATGTGCCGATAATACTTGCATCGAATCCTAAAACAGGACTCGCCTCAAGCATATCAAGTGCCTTGCCTTTCGTTGGATCTTCCATTTGTGGAATATCTACAATTACAATGTCTGCAAGTTCTTTTTGGGCTAATAAAAATGCAGTTGTAGCACCTGTAAATCCAGAACCAATTACTGAGACTTTTTTACGTTTCATTGTCATTCAGATACGCTCCTTTTTCATAAAAATTCATATCTACTAAAACAACTTTTCAATCTGATTCTTCTAACCAATTAAAATATAGAGGAAGACGTGAGGATTTCCCCACGTCTTCTACGTTTAATTTATCATCAATAACAGTCTTTTTCATATTTTCATAGGTGAATCATAAACAGAATAGACATTTGTCATCTCAGATTAAATTATAGATTTTCAATTAGCGCATCTGCAAATTCAGAAGTTTTTACTTCTTTTGCACCTTCCATTAAGCGCGCAAAGTCATAAGTAACAACTTTAGATGCAATTGTTTTTTCGATTGAGTTTTCAATCATTTCTGCTGCTTCTTTCCAGCCTAAGTGGTCAAGCATTAAGACACCAGAAAGTAGAACTGAAGAAGGGTTAACAACGTCTTTTCCAGCATACTTTGGAGCTGTTCCGTGCGTTGCTTCGAAAATCGCATGACCAGTTACATAGTTAATATTCGCACCTGGAGCGATACCAATTCCACCTACTTGAGCAGCAAGTGCATCAGAAATATAGTCACCGTTTAAGTTCATTGTCGCAACTACGTCAAACTCTTTTGGACGCGTTAAAATTTGTTGTAAGAAGATGTCTGCAATTGCTTCTTTAATAATAATTTTCCCTGCAGCTTCAGCATCAGATTGTGCTTTGTTTGCAACTTCTGCGCCTTCTTCTTCTTTCAATTTATCGTACTGTCTCCAAGTGAATACTTTGTCGCCGTACTCTTCTTCAGCTACATCGTACCCCCACTTGGCGAAAGCACCTTCTGTAAACTTCATAATGTTTCCTTTGTGAACAAGCGCAACTGACTTACGGTTGTTTTCAAGTGCATAATCAATTGCACCGCGTACTAGACGCTTTGTTCCTTCTTCTGATACTGGCTTAATACCGATACCTGAAGTTTCTGGGAAACGGATATTTTTAACACCCATTTCATCTTGTAGGAAATCAACTAATTTTTTAACTTCGTCTGTTCCTTGTTCATATTCAATTCCAGCGTAAATGTCTTCTGTGTTTTCACGGAATACAACCATATCACAGTCTTCTGGACGTTTAACTGGTGAAGGCACACCTTCAAAGTAACGTACAGGACGTAAGCACGTGTATAAATCTAATTCTTGACGAAGTGCAACGTTTAACGAGCGGAATCCTCCACCAATTGGTGTTGTAAGAGGTCCTTTAATCGCAATTAAATACTCGTCGATTGTGTCTAACGTTTCTTGTGGGAGCCACTCACCAGTTTCGTTGAATGCTTTTTCTCCTGCTAACACTTCTTTCCAAACTAGCTTTCTTTCGCCGTTGTACGCTTTCTCAACAGCTGCTTCAAGAACACGTGATGCAGCGTTCCAAATATCTGGTCCTGTTCCATCCCCAATAATATAAGGAATTGCTACGTGATTTGGTACGTTTAATACTCCATTTTCTACTGTAACTTTTTCGCCGTTTGTCATGAATATTTCCTCCTAAATTCAAAATCAGAGGGCTGCCCATTTGGACTGCCCCAGTCTATTATAGCTTATCGTTCATTAATTGGTACATATTTTTGCATTCCAGGTCCTACATAGTCTGCACGTGGACGAATTAATCTATTATTCGCATACTGCTCGAGAATATGTGCAATCCATCCTGAAACGCGCGACACCGCAAAAATCGGTGTGAATAAGTCATGATCGATTCCAAGTGAATGGTAAACCGATGCTGAATAGAAATCTACGTTTGGTGGTAAAGGTTTTTCCGCTGTAAACGCAGCTTCCACTCGAATAGACATATTGTACCACTTCTCTTCACCGCGAAGCTTTGTAAGCTGCTTCGACATTTCACGAAGATGTTTTGCACGCGGGTCCCCTTTACGGTAAACACGGTGACCGAAGCCCATAATTTTTTCTTTATTTGCTAATTTTTCTTTAATATAAGCTTCAGCATTTTCTTCTGAACCAATTTCTGAAAGCATTTTCATTACTTGTTCATTCGCTCCACCATGAAGTGGTCCTTTTAAAGCACCAATTGCAGCTGTTACGCCTGAGTACATGTCTGAAAGTGTCGCTACACAAACACGTGCCGTAAATGTAGATGCATTTAGCTCATGATCTGCGTGTAAAACAAGTGCTTTATCAAATGCTTCAATTTCAATCTCTTCTGGCTCTTTCCCAGATAACATGTATAAGAAGTTTGCTGCATACCCTAAATCTGCACGCGGCTCGACAGGATCAAGACCTTTACGCACTCTAGAAAATGTCGTCACAACTGTTGCAATTTTTGCTTGTAATTTAATGGCCTTTTGATAGTTTGCCTCGTCAGACATATCTTCAGAAAGATCATCATACAATCCAAGTAATGATACTGCTGAACGCAATGCCGCCATTGGGTGAACTTTATCAATTGGATATGTTTTAAAATGATTAATGATTTCTTGAGGAAGTGCCATATTATCTGAGAGTTGCTTTTTCAGTTCAGTTAATTCGTCCTTTTTTGGTAATCGTTTGTGCCAGAGAAGATAAATTACCTCTTCAAAGCTAGCATTTTCTGCAAGATCGTCAATGTTGTAGCCAACATATGTAAGTGTATCGTCGATAATTGAACTAATTGACGACTCTGTTGCTACAACTCCCTCTAATCCACGGGTAGATGTCATGTAAATCGCTCCTTCTTTTAGACTGACCCATTACTCGAAAAACAAGATTCATAGTCAGCTTTATGTTATGTTATACCGTCTCTTAAAACGCTTACAAATTTCATTATAGTAAAGATTGACGTATTTGTGAATGGAAACGCTTGCTTTTGTTTAAAAAGACTTAAAAAGGAGACTTAAATGACTAGTCTTAAAAGAGTAAAAAGACTGATAACAACGGCGTTTATAAGATGTTTCCCTATTTTATTCACTTTATTAATATTTTTTTTATTTCCGCCTGTTGCGTGGGCTATTATCGCCGCTTTCTTCACTACGCCACTTTTAAACGCCGTTTATTCAGTCACAAAATTACCGCTTACAATTTCAACTTTCCTCGTTATGAGTTTTATTTGTTTTGTAAGTTTTACTTTTTTTTACGTTGGAGTTCACGGCCTGATTGAAATGATTCCAACAATAGAAAAACACCTTGCAACAATTTCACCAAACATAGATTATATTGAGAAAGGAATCGCTTTTTTTGAAGAAAAACTTTTAGCTTATGGACAAGCCTTATTAGATTATACATTTACAATTATTCAAACAGTCTTCCAACATTTTATCAACTTAGTCATTTTTTTAATTGCTTATTTTTTCGCTTTACGCGAATCAGGAAAATCACGCTTTTGGTTTTTGATTTATTTTCCTGTTCGTTTTCGTAAGCGTGCCAAATATCATTTAAAAAAAGCAAGCCAGCTCATTGGTACTTTTATCTACGTAGAAGCTAGGCTCGTTTTCATTACATTTATAATTCTTTTAATTGGTTTTTCTTTACTTCGCTTCACTTCACCAATTGGATTAGCCCTTATCATTTCGCTCGTAGATAGCTTGCCTTTTCTCGGAATTGGCTTGTTTTTAATTCCCATGACCGCATTTTATTTTTATAGTGGAGACTTATGGATGGGAATTTTTCTTGCTTTACTTTATATCGTCGCTATGATTATAAGGCAATTCGCTGAATCTTATATGTGGGCATCTACTTTTCAACTTAAACCAATTCATGCATTTTTAGTTTTAGCTTGTGCTGTCTATGCTTTTGGTTTTATTGGCATTTTACTTTCACCATTTTTACTTTTTGCTGCGTTGAAGATCAAACAACATCCATTATTTAACGAATAATAATTTGTTTGTTTTTCATCCGCTTATAAATCCACTTATGAATCATAGGTCTTATTAAATTTCTTGGTCCTTTAAATAATAAAAGAAACCCCATTAGATCTGTCATAAACCCAGGCATTAACAATAAAAGCCCTCCGATAAAGATACAAATACCATCAATCATCGCATCTCCTGGGGTTTCCATATTCGCCATACGTCGGTTAAAATCTCCCCATGCCTTTGCACCTTGTTTTTTCGCTAAATAAGCACCTAAAAAACCCGTTAATAAAATCAAACTGACTGTCGGCAAGAAACCTAGCAATTGACCTGAATAAATGAGTAATGCAAGTTCAGCGGTTGGAATAATTATAAACGCTAAAAACAACCATTTCACCTTAAAATACCTCCTAAAAAAAGACTACTCGTTTAGAAACAAGTAGTCTTTTTATTTTACAGTGAATTTATTTAATGAGCAATTTTTAAGTTTATAACAAATTAAATATTTGTGTGCCCGTGATAAATGACACCTGATTCGGCATCCATTGTAATTTTATTTCCATGCTTAATAATTTTCGTGGCATTTTCAACACCTACAATGACTGGAATCCCTAAGCTTAAGCCTACAACTGCTGCGTGGCTTGTCAAACCGCCTTCTTCAGTAATCAATCCAGCACACTTTTCAATCGCAGGAACCATTTCACGCTCTGAACTGCTCGTAACTAGAATTTTACCTTCTGTATCATAAGCGAGTGCTTCCTCTGCAGAATGGGCAACGATTGTATGACCAACTGAAGTAGCTTTACCAATCCCTTGTCCTCGAACAAGTAAGTCACCAACGACATGTATTTTCATTAGGTTCGTTGTTCCTACTTCTCCTACTGGTACACCTGCAGTAATAATCACAACATCGCCATTTTCTACATAATTATGACGGATACTTTGATCAACTGAGTCTTGAATAATTTCGTCGATTGAACGAACATCTTGACCGATAATCGGATAAACTCCCCATACAAGTGATAACTTTTTCGAGTTTTTCTCCGAAGCTGTTAGTGCAATAATCGGACATCCTGGACGGTATTTCGCGATCATTCTAGCTGTTTGTCCACTACGCGTTGGTGCAAGTACAGCTTTTACTTTTAAGTTTAACGCAGTATAAGCTGCTGATTGGCCAATTGCCTCCGTCATATTTCCATGTTTTTCACGACGTCTTGTTGATACAAGTGAGTGGTAATCAACAGACTCTTCAGCGCGTTTTGCGATTTGATCCATCATTTCGACCGATTCGACTGGATAATCTCCAGCAGCTGTTTCTCCAGAAAGCATAATTGCGTCTGAGCCATCTAAAATAGCGTTCGCTACGTCACTTGCTTCAGCACGTGTTGGACGTGGGTTTTGTTGCATAGAATCCAACATTTGTGTCGCTGTAATTACAGGCTTACCTGCTTGGTTACATTTTTCGATGAGTAACTTCTGAATATGTGGTACTTCTTCGGCTGGAATTTCCACACCTAAATCTCCACGTGCAACCATTAAACCATCTGATAGCGTAACAATTTCATCAATGTTTTCCACACCTAAACCATTTTCGATTTTCGGAATGATTTGAATATCTTGTCCACCATTTTTCTCAAGTAAGCTTCGAATTTCCATTACGTCTGAAGGACTTTGTACGAATGACGCAGCAATAAAGTCAACACCTTCTTGAATTCCAAAAAGAATGTCCTCTGCATCTTTTTCTGTCATCCCTGGTAATTGCACACGAACACCTGGTACGTTTACACCTTTATGATTCTTTAAAATACCTGAGTTAACTGCTACCGTCTGGATTAAATTGCGCTCTTTATTGATATCAGTTACTTCTAATTGAATTAATCCATCATCAAGTAAAATCATAGAACCTTTTTCAACGTCTTCAATTAGCTTATCATACGTAAGTGAAAACATCTCTTCAGTTCCTTCTACCTCTTCCATAGAAACGTCAATCGAGTTTCCAGTAACAATTTCTATCCGTCCGTCTTTCATCTTATGTGTACGAATTTCTGGTCCTCTCGTATCTAATAAGATTCCAACAACTTTGCCTTTTCTTCGCGCGACTTCATTAATTCGATCAATACGCACTTTATGTTCTGCATGGTCACCATGCGAAAAATTCAAACGGGCAACGTTCATTCCCGCATCAATTAGTTTTTCTAATACTTCGACTGATTCACTTGCCGGACCAATCGTACAGACTATCTTTGTCTTTCTCATTCCTAAAACTCCTCTTCGCCATATACTAGCTATTACAATAAAAAAACTTTAAATTGAAAGCTGCTTTGATAATTCATACATACTCAGATCGAGTTGTTCTGAGTTCTCAAATACACTTTGCAAATCATAGTCTATCACTTTATGATTTTGCATACCAATCGCAACACCTGAATGATTTTCTTTTATCGCTTCTACCGCCCTTGCACCGAACTGACTTGCAATCACTCGATCTCGTGCTGACGGTGATCCACCTCGTTGGATATGGCCAAGTACAGAGACATGAGTATCTATATTCGCTTTGTCTTTAAGCATGGTTGCCAACTCATTTCCAGACATAATGCCCTCTGCAACGATGATAATACTGTGTTTTTTCCCACGACCGGTTCCGCTCTCCAGACGTTCCACAATATCATCTACATCAGATTTTTCTTCTGGAATAAGAATGGTTTCTGCTCCTCCGGCAATTCCTGCCCAAAGCGCTAAATCACCTGCATCTCTCCCCATTACTTCAACAATAAATGTTCTTTCATGGGAAGTTGCTGTATCTCTGATTTTGTCAATGGCATCGATAACTGTGTTTAACGCTGTGTCAAAACCAATTGTAAATTTCGTCCCGTTAATATCATTATCAATCGTAGCTGGTACACCTACACAAGGTATACCCAACTTCGTCAATTCGTAAGCACCTCTAAACGAACCATCTCCACCGATCACAATGACGCCATCGATTTCATGCTTTTTCAACTGTTCAAGTGCTTTTACACGGCCTGCTTCTGTTTCAAATGCAGCACATCTCGCAGAACGAAGCATCGTTCCCCCGCGGTGAATAATATCCCCGACCGAACCAAGTTCCATTGGGACAATCTTGCCTTCAATAAGTCCCTGATAACCATTATATACTGCAGCGACTTCTAACCCTTCGTAAATGCCTTTACGAACAACTGCACGTACAGCAGCATTCATTCCTGGTGCGTCTCCACCACTCGTTAAGACTGCTATTTTTTTCATTTCAATCACTCCAACCTTACTTTTTATCGTCAATGGATCATCCATAAATTATTCTGTAAAGACGCCAATTCGTCTAAATTTATCATATCTGTTTTCTACGATTTCGTCAGCTGATAAAGCTTTTAATGTAGCAATTGAATCGGTCAGCACTTCACTAATTTTAACTGCTTGGGCTTTAGGATCGCGATGTGCTCCCCCTAAAACTTCTGGAATGATTTCGTCTATAATTCCCATCTCTAATAAATGAGGTGCTGTAATTCTCATCGCCTCAGCCGCTTGTTTAGATAAACTTGCATCTTTCCATAAAATAGATGCAGCGCCTTCAGGTGAAATTACTGAGTATGTCGAATGCTCCAGCATATGAATATGATTCGCAACACCAAGCGCGAGCGCACCGCCACTACCACCTTCGCCAATAACAATTGAAATAATAGGCACTGTAAGTCCAGCCATTTCTACAAGATTCTTTGCAATTGCTTCACTTTGTCCGCGTTCTTCCGCCGCTTTTCCAGGGTAGGCTCCTTTTGTATCAATCAAACAAATAATGGGTCTATGAAATTTCTCAGCTTGTTTCATTAGACGTAATGCTTTCCGGTAACCTTCTGGATGTGGCATACCAAAGTTTCTTCTCACGTTCTCTTTCGTGTCTCTTCCTCTTTGGTGACCAATAACTGTAATCGGTAAAGAGTCAAATGAAGCGATACCACCTACAATCGCTTCGTCATCTCCAAAAGTACGATCTCCATGTAATTGGATAAAATCTTCAAAGAGCTCATCTATATAATCCAATGTTGTTGGTCTTTCTTGATGTCTCGCAACTTGAACTCGGTCCCACGTTTTCATATTGCCATAAATGTCTTTTTCTAAGTTCTTTAAACGTGTTTTTAAAGTAGCAATTTCATCGGACAAATCAACATCAGATTCCTCTGTAAACTGTTCTAATTCAGTGATTTTTTCGCGTAGTCTCACGATTGGCTCTTCAAATGATAAAGTTTTCCCCATCTTAATGATTCCCCTTTACGTGAAGTCGGATAATTTTCGATAATGTTTCTCGCATATCTGCACGAGGGACCACAGCATCTAATTGACCATGTTCGAGTAAAAACTCAGCTGTTTGAAAATCATTCGGCAACTTTTCTCTTACAGTCTGTTCAATAACTCGTCTACCTGCAAAACCGATTAACGCTTTCGGTTCAGCGAGATTAATATCTCCCACCGAAGCAAAACTAGCTGACACACCACCTGTTGTAGGATAAGTCATGATCGAGACAAATAACAACCCTTTTTCTGCGTGACGATTCAATGCGACACTTATTTTTGCCATTTGCATAAGCGATAAAACACCTTCTTGCATTCTTGCTCCGCCACTCGCAGCAAAAATAAGCATTGGAATATTAAGCTCTGTTGCCTTTTCAACTGCACGTGTAATCTTCTCTCCGACAACAGACCCCATAGACCCCATTCTAAAATGGGCATCCATAATCGCAACCGCTACTTGTCGACCTTCAATGTTACCAATTCCAGTTAAAACAGCTTCGTTTAACCCAGTTTTCTCCGCATCTTGTTGCACTTTTTCAGTATAACTAGGAAACCCTAATGGATTCTCTGTTTTCAAATGATCATCTAATGATTCAAATGTATTTTCGTCAAATAAAATTTCAACACGCTCATTCGCTGTCATGCGCATATGATAATCACAAGCAGGACATACTTTTAATAACCGCATCAAATCTTTCGTTAATTGTATATCTTTACATTCCGGACACTTTGTCATCAGCCCTTCTGGAACATCATTTTTCGCTTGTTCAGATGGCATTTTCGCTTCTTTTTGTCTCCGTTTTCTTTTAAAAATATCCCGAATCATCTCATTCTTCCCCTCTTTCACCTTCTACTCGTTCAGACCAATTGAAATAGCTAGTAAGTGCCTTTCCTTCATCCCCAATTACTAAAGCAGAAAGCAAGTCTCTTATTATATTCTTTTCTTCAACTGTCATTTCCACTCCATAAGGAACTTGACTGTACTGTGTTAATAACATCCATATTTTCAATGAAAGCCTATTGCCTGTAGATACAATCATTTCACGAATAACATCGATTCGCTTAATACACATATGTTGTTCAATCTTTAGTAAAAAACCATTCCAAACCGGCATTTTTTGTAGAGTAGAACAGTTACAAATCTTTTGGATTGCAGAAATCTCATGGATTTTTCGCGTCTCGCGTACATCCCTAATAGAAGTCGGTTGTTGCAAAATAAATCCAGATAACACATCAACAAATTGATTTTTTTGAAAGTCAGCTAAAAACGTTCCTTCGCCTCTTCTCGTTTCAATCAGCCCTAATAATTCTAAACTTCGTAATGCCTCACGAATTGTTGACCGCCCCACGTTCATTCGCTCCGCAAGTTCGCGTTCAGATGGAAGTTTTCCACCCGTTTTAATATCCTCTTCTTTAATTAGATTTCTCAATCCGCCAACGATTTCCAGAAACATTTTTGAATATGTTTTTTGACTTTCCATGACCGAACCCCTCTAGAAAAGAATTGATACTTAAGTGGTCTGACCACTATTCTTTCCCATCATACAGAAGCATGAGCATCCCGTAAAGCAAAAAGTGAAATTATATGATGCTAAGCCGTTTCGATTCCTTTCAGCGACTGTACGATTACTTGAACCGCTCCCCTTCTACGTTCCACCGTTCCTTTTATATTGACAATATTCATGTCACTTAACATTTTCGCATACTGTGCATACTGTCTTGGAAAAAACGTACAAGAAATCGTAGCCGTTTCATCTTGAACTTTCACAAATGCCATCGCTTCACCTTTTTTCGTTCGTATTCTTTTCACTTCAACAATAAGTCCCACAATATTTACAGAAGACTTCTCGCGCAAATCATTCATTTCACCAATATTGAAAACATACTCCTGCATTGATTTTTTCACTTCGGTGGTTGGGTGCTCTGACAAGTAAAAACCGAGCACTTCACGTTCATGGGCAAGTGTTTTCATGAGCGGAATTGGCTCACCTGGAGAATACTTTGGACTCGCGAGCGACTGCATAATTGAAGCTAATGAATCTTCTTCATCATTTGACCCCATAAACAACATATGTGAAATTGCTGCATCTATAGAAGCTAATAAAACGCCTCGAGATTGACCAAATTCATCAAAAGCACCTGCTTTAATTAGCTGTGTAACAGTTTTTTCTGTAAAATAATCACGTCCAAGTGCAATTGCACAGTCAAACATCGACTTCCAAGTGGAATGAAGAGGACGAACATTTTTCACTTGTTCGTAGAAACTAGGGGTAATCCCTTGAATCGAGCCTAAGCCGATGCGAATGGCTCCTTTTTCAACCGTGAAACTATATTTACTTTTATGAATAGACGGTGGTAGAAATTTTAATCCACGAGCTGATGCTTCACTCATTGCTTCATTTAACTTTTCATGATTCCCTGTTAAAGAAGCTAAGTGCGCAGCATAGAAATAAGCTGGTTCATTCGCTTTAAAATACGCAAGCCTGTATGAAATTAACGAATACGCCACAGCATGGCTTTTTGGAAATCCATAATCAGCAAACTTCAAAATAAGCACATAAATATCGCTCGCTGTTTGCTGTGGAATCCCATTCGCGACCGCACGTTCTATAAACTTAATTCGTTCTTGATTTAACACTTCATGATTTTTTTTACTAATAGCACGACGAACTATATCAGCTTCTCCCATTGTATAACGCGCTACTTGAACAAAAATTTGAAGGATTTGTTCTTGATAAATGACGATCCCGTACGTTTCCTTTAAAATCGACTCTAGTGAAGGATGTAAATACTCAATTCGTTCTTGTCCTTTTTTCCGACGTGCATAACTAGCAATATAATCCATCGGACCTGGTCGATATAAAGCGTTAATCGCAAATAAATCTTCAAAACGATTAGGCTGTATTAATGTAAGCGTGTCGCGCATACCTGAAGACTCAAACTGGAAGATGCCTGTCGTTTCTCCTTTTTGAAACAATTGAAATGTTTTTACGTCTGTGAGAGGAATTTGCTGAAAATCAATTTCTACTCCCTTGTCATAACGAAGCATTGTGCGAATCCGGTCAAGTAATGTCAAATTGCGAAGGCCTAAAAAATCTATTTTTAAAAGCCCTTGCTCTTCAACATCTCCCATCGGCCATTGCGTTAAATACAAATCATCCCCCTCATCTTCCTGTAGCGGAACGACATTCACAAGTGGCTTTGGCGACAACACGACCCCAGCTGCATGTGTAGAAGCATTACGTGGGAGTCCTTCTAATAACAATGCTGTTTTAAACCATTTTTGACGAATGCTTTCCATTTGAATCCAATCACGCAAAGCTTTCGATTCCTCATAAGCTTTTTCAAGTGTCATTTTAGAACGACTCGGAATTAAACTTGCGATATAGCGCATCTCTTCTGGAGTAAATTCGAAAACCCTTGCTACTTCTCTTGCAACAGCTCTCGCCGAAAGCGTACCAAATGTACTAATTTGGGCAACGTATGCTTTCCCGTATTTCTTTGCAACATACTCAATGACTTCGTGACGCCGATTGTCCGCAAAGTCGATATCAATATCAGGCATCGTAACTCGTTCTGGATTTAAAAAGCGCTCAAAAATAAGACCATATTGTAATGGATCGACTTCTGTAATGCCAAGTGCAAAAGCGACTAGTGAACCAGCTGATGATCCACGTCCAGGTCCAGTTAAAATAGTGGACGTCGCAGCAAAGCGAATGAAATCTTCAACAATAAGAAAATAATCTGCAAAACCCATTTGTTGAATCATTGTAAGCTCATAATGCAGACGCTCTTGATAAGCTTCATTAACAGTGCCAAGTCGTTTTTGTAAACCAGCCGTACACTTTTCCTCCAAATAACGCTGCGTATCAAATCCTTCCTGTAGTGGAAATGCGGGCATTAAAAAGTCCCCTCGCTGTAGCTCGACATGACAAGATTGCAACATCTCTTCTGTTGTTTTCAACCACTCTAAACGATTTCCAAACCATTTTTCTAATTCTTCACGTTCTGGTAAATAAGAAAATTGATAAGGGTCTTCACCATTATTTTCGTCTGTTATTTTTTCATTTAAGCGAATAGCCTGCGCTGTCTTAAAAGCAAATGAATCTTCAGGAAAGACGTAACGTGACTCATACATCGCTACGATAGGAAGTGTTAAAGAAGTTGCTACCGTTTCAATAAGAGGCTCATCGACATGGTGAATCCCACCAGGTCTTGATACTCCTATATAACAAGCTTGTTTACGATGGAATTGTAAAATGCCTTGCAGTATTTCTTCTTTCCGCATTCCGTCCCAGGAAGAGTCAGTCATTGCACAAACGAGTAAACAACCAGCCCCATATGCTTTTAACCAATGAACAGGTAATTTTCTTTCAGCTATTGTCGATATTGCACTACTCATTTTCAACAAATTACGATAACCTTCCTCAGTTTGCGCATAAACATAAGTTAAAACAGCTTGTTCATCTCCTACGTCAAGTTGGACGGTCAAGCCAATAACTGGATTAATTTGATACTTCTTCATAACTTTATAAAAAGAAGGCACACCGTACATATTCGAATTGACAATACTAGCTGCAGTAGCCCCTCTTCTCGCAAGAAGTGGGGCTACGTAATTTAATTTATTAATGCCACGCAAAAGATCTGCGCCGGTCACAATTTGCGGGTAGACAAGTTCCATAAATCTCCCTCCGCTCTATTTTAACGACATAACTCTTTTAGTTTTTCGATTAATTCATCTGCTTCTTCCCAAGAATAAACAGTGGCGCCTGACGCTAATGGATGACCACCACCACCGTATTCAGCTGCAAGCTTATTAATCACAGGTCCTTTGGAACGTAGACGCACACGTATTAAACCATCTTCTTCAATTAACAATGTCCAAACACAAATCCCTTTAACGTCCCCGAGTGTACTCACAAGTTGAGAAGATTCGGAAGGACTTACATTAAACCTCTCTAACGTTTCTTTATCAATTTTGATATATGCTGCACCATTTTCATCCAATGTAAAATTTTGATAAATGTAGCCTTGTAAATCTAATACTTTACGATCGATTTCATACATCCCATTAAATAATGCTTCCCTGTCAAAATCATACTTCAATAACTCACTTGCACGCTGAAACGTTTGAACAGTCGTACTTGGATACATAAAACGTCCTGTATCTCCAACAATTCCTGCAAATAAAAAACGTGCCGCAGCACTTGTCATTTGCCAACCATATTGTTCTTGACTATATTCAAATAATTCGACTATCATCTCAGATGTTGAGCTTGCAGAGGTATCAACCCAACGGAAGTCCCCGTATTGATCAACATCTGGGTGATGGTCAATTTTCAATATAAATGCACCTTCTGTATAAAATTGACTATCAATTCTTTCTGTATTCCCCGTATCCGTAATAATGACTAATGCATCTTGATAGTCCTCTCTCTTAACATCATCCGGCGCACCTAAGTAAGCTAGGGATTCATCATGCTCCCCATCTGCATAAACAACTTTTTCAGGGTAATTTTTTAAAATAAGTTCTTTTAATCCGATTTGTGATCCGTATGCATCGGGGTCTGGCCTTACGTGTCGAAGAATAATGATTTTCTCATATTTTTCAATCGATTTAATGACTTGTTTTTTCATCTTAAATCTCCTATCCCAATTGATTTATCGTGCATTTTTAAGAATTACCCGCTACAATAAAAGTAATTCAGTTAATTACGGAGGTTTCTTTCTTTATGTTACTATTTGTTTTTTCAACCATTGTTAGTTTAATCTTTTACTTTTATTTTAAAATGAGACAATTTAGAACGACTCGGATGTTGCCTATTCGGAAGAAAATGTTTGCAAGCATGGCCGGTGTTGCGTTAGGTCTCTTTTTGCTCTTCTTCGGCATTAACCAAATCATTTTATTCAATAAATTCGTCATTTATCTTATTTCGGCGCTATTTATTTTACTTGGTTTATATGTAGCCATTTTCAATTTCCGCGCAGCGAAACATTATCGACAATTTATTGAAGAAGAAGCGATTATTAACGATTACTGATGTGTAGATTTCTCTATGCATCAGTTTTTTTATTCACGATTCGTCCAATCAATATTACTTATCAAATAATTGATACATAACCATCGCTTTTGCTACAATCTCATTTTCTGCATATAAATCAAAATCTACCTTTACAAAACGACGACTCATTTGTAATATTCTTGGTTCTGCTCGTACAATTGTCCCCAACTGTACTGGCTGCAATAAATAAATCGTAAAGTTTTCAGCTACTGCTTCTCCACGCTTCCTTGCCCTAATCGCCCGACTGCCTGCCTCTGAAAGAAGCACTGTCATTGCCCCGTGTGAAAGCGTACCGTACTGATTTGTTAACTGAGGTGTTACTGTGAATTCTATTGCTTGTATATCATCCGACACAATCTCCATTTGACTCTTTATAATATCTTCTATTGTTTCGCCTTGATGAGGTTGTCTTTGTGCAGTTTGAAAAGCACGTAGGACATCTTCACGGCTGACAATGCCTATTAAGTGATTCGCAGCTGTGACGACAGGTAAAAGATCGATACCTTCCCAAATCATATTATGCGCAGCAGATGCAACCGTTGTACTCTCAGTCACCGTAATTGGATTTCTCGTCATCACTTTATCAATTTTAACATCATCTTTTTTTCCGATAATGTCTCGTGAAGTGATAATCCCAACGAGCTTACTAGCCTCGTCAGTGACTGGATAGCCCAAATGACCCGACTCTTTATTATTCTCATTAAATTGAAGAATCGTATCTTCATTTGTTAATACGACCGTCTCTTCAATCGGTGTCAAAATATCCGAGACTAATAAAATTTCTTTTTCAATCATTTGGTCATAAATGGCTCGATTTAACATCGTTGCCACTGTAAATGTATCATAAGTTGTTGAAATGATTGGTAGTTCTAATTCATCGGCAATTTTCTTTGCTTCATCTGTCGCATCAAAACCGCCTGTAATTAATACCGCTGCATTTGCTTGGAGCGCATTTGCTTGTGCCCTTGCCCGGTTTCCAACAATCAAAAGACTTCCAGCATCGACATAACGCATCATATCGCCTAATTGCATTGCACCGATGACAAATTTTGTGAGTGTTTTATGTAGTCCTGACCGTCCACCTAAGACTTGCCCATCTACGATATTTAATACTTCTGCAAAGGTTAATCTTTCAATACTTTCTCTTTTCTTTTTTTCAATACGAATGGTGCCAACACGTTCTATTGTATTAACCAATTTTCGGTTTTCTGCTTCTTTAATCGCCCGGTAAGCGGTTCCATCACTTACTGACAGCTCTTTTGCTACTTGTCTTACTGAGATTTTCTCTCCAACTTCTAACTTTTTTATATATCGAATAATCTGTTCATGCTTCGTTGCCATTTCGTCACCTTCTCTAATCTTACCTTATGTTTATTCTACCACAAATCTTGATTTTTTACGCTTTTATGTATGCACAATTAGAAGGGAATCAATCCACGACCTTGAAGTAAATGACAGCAAATGAATGATAGATTTACTGCTATTTCATAATTTCTCTAAAAAAATCCGGAATAGTATCTCTACCATTCCGGATGCTTATTAACATTCAAAAACGTCTCCCGGTGCCATAATTTTCACTTCATGATTTTCTACTAACTCTTTAAAGTTTTGCGGATCTTGTTTAATCGGTGGGAATGTGTTGAAATGAACTGGAATTGCTACCTTTGGATTTAATAACTCCACCGCATAAGCGGCATCTTCAGGTCCCATTGTAAAGTTATCTCCAATTGGCAAAAATGCTACGTCGATTGGATGTCTTTCTCCAATCATTTTCATATCTCCAAATAACGATGTATCGCCTGCGTGGTAAATCGTTTTGTTTTCTGCTGTAAATAAAATTCCAGCGGGCATTCCCGTGTAAATAAATTCATTCTCTTCCGTTTGATAAGAAGAACTATGAAATGCCTTCGTAAACTTCACTGTACCAAAGTCAAATTCCTTCGCTCCACCAATGTTCATCCCATGCGTATTCAGTCCTTGGAGCCCTAAATAAATCGCTAGCTCGTTCGGTGCAACAACAAGTGCATCAGCTGCTTTCGCGATTTCTACTGTGTCACCAACATGATCATTATGTCCATGTGTGAGCAGAATGACGTCTGGCTTTTCATTTTCAACGATCAAATCTGTTAATGTATTTCCCGTAATAAATGGATCGATTAAAATTGTGTGGTCATTCGTTTGAATTTTTACGATAGAATGACCGTGGTATGAAAGCTTCATAAATATCTCCTCCTATTAAACTACTGTAAACTATATTCGTTTTATTGTCGAAAAAACCTCTATTTGATATGATTAAATTATTCTTGAGGAGGTTTTACCATTGACAAAATTACAAGAAATTCAAAAATATTTACAAGAACAAAATACAGATGCAGCTTTTATTACAACGCCTGATAATGTGTTTTATATATCCGGGTTCAGAAGTGAACCACACGAACGTTTACTTGGTGTGATGGTTTTTAAAGAGGCCGAGCCTTTCGTCATTTGTCCTTTAATGGAAGTGCCTGATGTTCAAGCAACGGGATGGGCATACGGTGCAGTAGGTCATGAAGATACTGAAGATGCGTGGGATGTTGTTATAAAAGCAATTCAAAGACGAGATGTAACAATTAACTCGATCGCCATTGAAAAATCTCATTTAACTGTGGAACGTTTTGAACGTATGGAAGAACTGTTTGAAAATACAACCTTTACAAATTTAGACCATCAGCTAAACCGTATGCGTGTCATTAAAGATGAAGATGAGTTAATTCATTTACGTAAAGCTGCTGAACTCGCTGACTATGCAATTGAAGTAGGTTGTCGTGAAATTGCAGAAGGTAAAACTGAATTAGAAATTTTAACAGCCATCGAACTTGAAATGAAGAAAAAAGGCGTTCATAAAATGTCTTTTGATACGATGGTACTTTCCGGACCGAAAACAGCATCTCCACACGGTGTACCTGGGGATCGGAAAATTCAAAAAGGCGATTTTATTTTATTCGACCTAGGCGTTATTTATAACGGTTATTGCTCAGACATTACAAGAACTGTTGCATTCGGTGAACCAACAGAAGCACAGCGTATAATTTATGAAACAGTGAAAGAAGCTGAACAAACAGCTGTCGACCTAGTACGCCCGGGCGTCATGGCAAAAGAACTTGATCAAGCTGCGCGCGACGTCATTACAGAAGCAGGCTACGGTGAATACTTTACCCACCGATTAGGTCATGGGCTTGGCATTTCCGTCCATGAATTTCCTTCAATAACAGGGACGAACGAATTTGTTTTAGAAGAAGGCATGGTTTTTACAATCGAGCCGGGTATTTACGATCCTAAAGTAACAGGTGTGCGCATTGAAGACGATGTTGCTGTAACAGCAGACGGCGTTGAAATACTAACGAAGCTCCCAAAAGAACTACAAATTATCGAACCTTGATAGAGTGAAAGTAAAAAGGTAGAAATGACGTTTCATACGCATTTCTACCTTTTGTAAGAATCATCAATCATTCTACCTTTTACTTTTCTAATATTTCTTCTACTGAAATATAGTCAAGGTTTTGTGCTGCTGCAACTGCTTCATATGTTACATGCCCACTATAAGTGTTAAGTCCCTTACATAAAGGTTCACTTTGTTTCATCGCTTCTTCTACACCTAAATTCGCAATTTGTAATGCATATGGAACGGTATTATTTGTTAAGCCATCTGTTGAGACACGTGGCACAGCTCCCGGCATATTCGCAACAGCATAATGAACAACGCCGTGTTTTTTAAATGTTGGTTGATCATGTGTTGTGACACGATCAGATGTCTCAAAAATTCCACCTTGGTCAATTGCAATATCAACTAAAACGGAACCAGGCTCCATTGCCTTCACCATTTCCTCTGACACAAGTTTTGGCGCCTTTGCTCCTGGAATTAACACAGCCCCGACAACTAAATCTGCATTTCTTACAGCTCTTGCCACATTAAATGGATTAGACATTAATGTTTGAATATCATTTCCAAATAGCTCTTCTAATTGACGTAATCTTTCTGTCGATACATCGATAATTGTCACTTGGGCACCGAGACCAATTGCAATACGTGCAGCATTTGTACCCGCCATTCCGCCGCCAATAATCGTTACCTTCCCGCGTTCCACACCTGGAATTCCGCCAAGTAAAATCCCACGACCGCCATTTGTTTTTTGCAAAAACTGCGAACCAATCTGAATTGCCATGCGACCCGCAACTTCACTCATCGGTGCAAGTAGCGGTAAAGAGCGGTCAGGTAATTGCACAGTTTCATAAGCAATTGCAGTAATTTTATGTTCTAATAGCGCCTTTGTTAGTTCTGGTTCCTGCGCAAGATGAAAATATGTAAAGATAATTAAATCTTCTTTAAAAAATTCAAATTCCGACGCTTGTGGCTCTTTCACTTTCATCACCATATCAACTTCCCACGCTTCTTTCCCAGTGGAAACAATACTCGCGCCAACTTCCTCATACATTGCGTCTGTAAAACTAGAACCTAAACCTGCATTCGTTTCAATGATTACTTCATGCCCTGCACCGACTAATGTATATACGCCAGCAGGTGTCATTGCAACACGATTTTCATTATTTAATATCTCTTTCGGTACACCTATTCTCATGAAAAATCCTCCCTTTCATATCTTAACTCCCTGATTAACCATACCATGTATTTTAACAGATTTATTATGATTTTACTCTATTTCCACCTATCTTTGTAACAAGATCGCCACAAAACTTCAGAATATTATAGTTTATTAAGAAAAAATGTTTTCTTTTAGTCTATTTAAGGTATATTAAGAGTAAACTAGAATGAAAAAGGGGATGGAGAATTTATGAAAACATTACAATATAACCAAATTCTTATTGCTGTGGATGGTTCAAAAGAATCTGAATGGGCTTTCAAAAAAGCAGCTGCAATCGCAGGAAGAAACGATGCACAATTAAACTTGGTCAATATTATTGATACCCGTTCATACGCTGCAGTTGAAGCTTATGATCGTTCAATTGCTGAACGTGCACAAAATTTCGCAACGGATTTACTAGAAGAGTATAAACAAAAAGCACTAGATAACGGATTAACAAACGTAAATATCCTCGTTGAGTATGGTTCACCGAAAACAATGATTTCAAGAGATCTTGCACCGAAGATTAAAGCCGATTTAATTATTTGTGGTGCGACGGGATTAAACGCAGTTGAACGTTTCTTAATCGGTAGTGTATCGGAAAACATCGTACGTTCTGCAGACTGTGATGTTCTTGTTGTTAGAACACCAGAACAAGATGAATAATCAGTAAGCAATTATTTTGTTTTTCTTTTATAACAAAAATAAAACCTTCTCAACTTTATATGATTGAGAAGGTTTTTATTTAGGCTTTTATGAAGTATTACAGTCCCGCCACACGTACTGTATCACGTGCAAGCATAACTTCTTCGTTTGTTGGGATGACGAGAAGTTTTACAGGTGAATGTGGGTGGCTAATGTGCACTTCTTCCCCGCGCACATGGTTTAAATCTGGGTCGAAATAAACACCCATAAACTCAAGTCCTTCTACAACTTTTTCACGAATTGTATCAGAGTTTTCCCCAATACCAGCTGTGAAAATAATTGCATCTACTCCGCCCATTCTTGCTGCATAAGAACCGATATATTTGTGAATACGATCGGCAAACACATCAAGTGCAAGTTGAGCACGTTCATTTCCTTCCGATGCTTGAATTTCAATATCACGTAAGTCACTTGAGAAACCTGATACTGCAAGCATTCCTGATTCTTTATTTAATACATTTAATACTTCTTCAACAGACATACCTGTTTTCTCCATGATGTATGGAATAAGTGCAGGGTCAATATTTCCAGAACGTGTTCCCATCGTTACACCAGCAAGTGGTGTAAAGCCCATTGACGTATCAATTGATTTTCCACCTTCGACAGCTGCAATACTTACACCGTTACCGAGGTGACAAGAAATCAGCTTTGTCGTTTCTAATGGACGATTCAACATTTCCGCTGCTCTTTCTGTTACATACTGGTGACTTGTTCCGTGGAAGCCATATTTACGAATACCGTATTCCTCATAATATTCTCTTGGCAATGAATATAAGAATGAGCTTTCAGGCATCGTTTGGTGAAACGCTGTGTCAAAAATTGCGACAGCTGGCGCATTCGGTAATGCTTTTTTAAATTCTTTAATACCAACAATGTTTGCTGGATTATGTAATGGTGCAAGACTTGATAGTTCTTCCAACTTATCAAGAATTTCATCATTAATTAAAACTGAATCGCTAAACACTTCCCCGCCATGTACGACACGGTGTCCAACCCCATCAATTTCATCATAAGAGTTTACAACACCTTCACTAATAAGCAAATCTAATAAGATTTCAGCTGCTTCAGCATGGTCTTTAATATCTTGAATTAATTCGTTTTTCTTGTCACCTGATTTAATTGTAAAAATCGAATCTTTTAAACCGATTCTTTCTACTTGTCCTTTTGCTGTTACCTCTTCACTTGGCATATCCAAAAGTTGGAATTTTAAAGAAGAACTCCCCGCGTTAATTGCTAAAATATTTGGCATAAAAAAACATTCCTTTCAACATATCAATCTTTATTTTCTGTGTTTTTATTCTTGTTGCGCCCATTCGTCAAGATCTTGTAAGAATCGAGCCATCGCATGCTTGTTTTTCATATCAGGTACCTTTGCAAGCAATACTTCTGGCATCGTCTTGATCTCTTCGCTTGGCTTTTGAAGGATTAAAACACTCTTTTCATGTACTTTACTTTGAAACAGCGCACTTGGCAACTGAATAACTGCCCGAATCATGGCTTCTTTTTTTAAAAAATCATGTAATTGCGTGGCGTGGTCGGACTCAAACAAATTTGCCGGAATTACGAACAATGCATAACCGCCTGATTTCAGGTGATTTAATGACTGCTCGATAAACAAATGATGTGCGTATGCATGGCCTTCTGCAGGCATTAATTGGAAATTCAAAGCATTCTCATCATCTGGATAATACCCGACTGGTAAGTCACTTACAACAATATCCACCGGATCGATAAAAAGAGGGCGTAATGCGTCTTGTACTAAAAAAGTAACTTGTTGCTCGAGTAACTCTGCAGTGACCGCTGCTAACCTAACAAGCAATTCATCTATTTCAACGGCAAAAGAAGTGACATCCCCTTCTATTCCATTCATCACAGTGTATAATAAATTTCCAGTCCCAACCGTTGGATCTAAAACCGTCGTACTTTCACAATTCTGTACTAGTTTACTGGTAATATGGCCTAATAACATCCCAATTGAATCTGGTGTCATTTGATGATTTGGTTGCGCATGTTGCTTCATGCCTTTTAAAATCGCCAACTGTAGGCCACGTCTAATCTCTTCTTTTGTCACTGGCTCATTGAGTTCTGGTGTACTCTCCCCAGCAACCCACTGTTTACAGGCTTCAATAACTTGTTCTAAATAAAGTTCTTCTGAAGACGCTGCATAAGTGTCTATAAACGAAAAGATTTTTTCAGTATTTGTCATATTGTCATTCCTTTACTTAACAAAGCCCACCCGTCTCCAGGTGGGCTTTCAAAATTATTGTGTAGCTTCTTTTACTGCTTCCAATGCTTTTTCATAATCAGGATGATCTGTAACTTCAGAAACATATTCTACATAAGTAACTTTGTCATTTTTATCAATTACAAAAATGGAACGAGCGAGTAATCTTAACTCTTCAATAACGTTACCGTATGCTTTACCAAAAGACAAGTCTTTGTGGTCCGATAACGTTTGAACCGCTTCAATTCCTTCAGCTCCGCACCAACGCGCTTGCGCAAAAGGTAAATCTACTGAAATCGTTAATACTTTTACATCATCACTTAACGCTGTCGCTTCTTTATTAAATCGACGTGTCTGTTCTGCACATACACCCGTGTCTAACGAAGGAACTACGCTAATGAGTCGAACTTTTCCTTTCGTATCCGCCAGTGTAACAGGTGTTAAGTCATTTGCAAGTACTGTAAAATCTGGTGCTACATCGCCTACTTTTACTTTCTCACCTACAAGTGTAACTGGATTGTTTTGAAATGTTATTTTTGTCATTATTACACGCCTCCCTTATAATTTTTATTTTACTAAACGTTTGGTTGCTCTTGCAACTTTTCCCTCTTATCTTGTTGTAAATAATTTAAAGCCGATGCTTTTTCGTATACATTTTCATGCACAACATACGTATCTGCAAATAAGTCATGTAGCGCTTCTTTTTTAGGCATAAATGCAACGAGTATATAAGGAAACACAAGAACTTTAGAAATAAATCGACCAATTACTTCCCTGAAAATCAAGGTACTCCAACTTAATGGCTTAGTTTCTTTCGCAATCACTTTAATTCCTAAAATCATTTTCCCCACAGTTTGCTGCAAAAACATTGTCATTAATAAAAAATACAAAAGCGTAACAATTAACAATGTCACTTTATACGGGGAGAAAAAGATAAATCCAGGATTTGTAACTGGAATTGACATGACTCTAAAAATCGGTTTAATAACCAATCCACCGATTGAAAACAACACAACTAAATCAATGAGATATGCCCAAAAACGAACCCAGAAACCAGCTATTTTTGGTTGAAATTGATCTTTCGAATATCTCAATTGCGTTTCGTCAAAGCTTGCAGGAGTGTCTTCTAAAAGCATTTCATGTTGGTTTTTTTCCGTCATTGCTTTTCCCTCCTTAGTAATCACCGTACAAGTACATCATTCTTGGTGCGTTATGATATTCTGATAAAATTGTCGATAAGATTTCATGTTCTGAAGAATTGCCAAATAGCGAATTCATCTTCACCCCAAACAATGAACTTAAACTATCATTTTCCGTGTATTCGAACACCGTTGCATTTCCTAAATCATAATCTTCTTGAAGCCCTACAATCGCATCGTTGACCTTCCCATAATCATCCGCAAGACCCGCTTCAATTGCCTGACGACCATTTAAAATACGACCATCCGCCACCTTACGGACTGCTTCTTCAGACATTTCTCGTCCATCTACGATAATGTCTACAAAACGATCATACGAATCATTCAACATCTCTTGTAACATATCTCGTTCTTCGTCTGTCATTTCTCTTGATGCACTCATAATATCTTTATATGGACCTGTTTTAATTGTATTAAAATCAATGCCATACTTCTCCGCTAATTTTGCGAAGTTAATATTTTCCATGATTACACCAATTGATCCAGTAATTGTTTCAGGATGTACGAATATTTTGTCTGCCGGTGCAGATACATAATAACCGCCTGATGCTGCCATACCGCCCATTGCAACATATACCGGAACTTCTCTCTCTTCTTGGATTAAACGAATCGCATCGTAAATATCAGATGATTCCACAACTCCCCCACCTGGTGTATTCACTGATAACACGACACCTTTAATCGATGGGTCTTCATATAGATCATTCAGCTGTCCCATAAAAAGTTGATGATTATATCCGACTGATAAGAAAGGAGATGCATTCCCTGTATCTTGAATGACTCCATCTAATGTAACGACAGCAATTCGATCCTTTCCAGAGCCTGGTTCAATAATCCGTTCCCCGTATCCTTCTGCTTGATTTGCGACTTCATCAAAAAAACTAGTGAAATCTCTCGTGAATACGTAAGATAAAGTGTTAATCCCAATTGAAACGACTAATAATACTGATGCTGCAATAATTGCAATCCATCTTTTTGTTGTCACTTTAAAACTCCTCCTTTTATTATGCAATTAAGTATACGCGTTTATATCCCAAAAAGTTTCAGTTCGTGTTAAAATAATAGATATTAGTTTAAAGGAGTGCTACATATGGAAAAAAGAATGAACGTTTACATTTACACTAAAAATGATGAAAATTCATTAGAAATGAAAGCAACAATTGAAAAAGCGCTTACAACTGAAGGATTTACAACGCTCGATTCTCATCGGGATGCCAACATTATCCTAAGCCTTGGAAGCGATGGTACATTCTTACAAGCAGTTCGCAAAACAGACTTTAGACAAGATTGCTTATATGCAGGTATTATGATTACAGATGATCATAGTTTATATTGTGATTTCCATTATAACAATCTTCAAGAAATGGTGCAGACAATTCGAAACACTGAAATTGAAGTAAGACGCTATCCATTAATTGAAATTAAAATTGATGAGCATAAACCATTTTACTGCTTAAATGAATTAACGATTCGGTCTAACATTGTTCGTACTTTCGCATTAGATATTATGATCGATGATAAGAAATTTGAAACTTTCCGTGGAGATGGTCTAATCGTCTCTACTCCAACAGGAAGCACAGCTTATAATAAATCGATGAGAGGTGCTGTGGTTGATCCTTCATTAAACTGTTTTCAAGTAACTGAACTCGCTTCGATCAATAGCAATAAATACCGTACGTTAGGCTCTCCATTTATTTTAAATGAAAATCGCACTTTAAATTTAAAAGTACATGATGAAAAGAATTCTTTCCCAATCATGGCGGCAGATAATGAGGCACTTCCAGTAAGAAAAGTAAAATGTGTTGACGTTTCATTAAGCAATAAAGCGATTAAAACAGTTAAACTTAAAGATAATTCATTCTGGGAAAAAGTACAACGCATGTTTTTATAATTTTCCGAAATAACGAAAAAGGTGCCTAACTTATTAAGACAGTTAGACGCCTTTTTTTATGAATGTATTTACTTTTTTTCTTTCAGGACATCTACCACTTTAGAAACGGTAAATAAGATGAGTGCTAACCAAATAAACGAAAAAGCAAATAATTCAATCCTTCCAAACGTCTCTCCGTAAATAACGACACCAAGAAACAACATAATTGTCGGTGCAATATATTGTAAAAAACCAATCATATACATAGGCATACGTTGTGCACCTTTTGCAAAAAACACGAGTGGTAAAGCTGTTGCAATTCCTGTAAACACTAATAATAAATCTGTTTTAATGTCTATTTGAAAAAGTGCAACTTCTCCTTTTGCAAAAAACCACATATAAAAAACAAGTGCAATCGGCGTCATAAAAAAAGTTTCAATGACTAGTCCTCGTAAAGGATCTAGTTCTATTTGCTTCTTCACTAATCCGTACACCGCAAAACTAATGGCAAGTAAAAATGAAATCCACGGGAATGCACCGTAAGATACCGTTAAAATGACAACGCCCATAAACGCCATTAAAAAAGACATTTTTTGGGAAGAAGTTAAGGTTTCTTTTAAAAAGAAGATCCCCAATAAAACAGAAACGAGCGGGTTTATGTAATAACCAAGACTTGTTTGGACGAGGAAATCATGATTTACGGCCCATATATATAAAAACCAATTTCCTGATATTAAAACAGATGCAGTAAAAAGTGACCAAAAATCTTTTTGCGACCGCCATAATCCTTTCAAGTCTTGCATTAAAAGACGGCCGTTTCTCATGATGACAATTAATACTATCGTTAAAATAAACGCCCATACAATTCGACTGATCAGAATCTCCGTACTTGAAACGTGAGCTAGACTTTTCCAATAAACAGGCAAAATCCCCCAAATTAAATAAGCAGAAACTCCCCATATGACACCACTTTTTTGTTCATTCACCTTGTATTCTCCTTTTCAAACATTTTTTAGAGAATAACTCTATAGAAAAAACTGCTTTCAAACGATTTATACTTCACCGTTTAAAAGCAGTATATCGTATGATTTCTTTGCTAAAGAATCTTCAACCAAAGAAGTGACTTTTTCTATTCATTTAGATTATAATTATTGTTCTTTCTTTCGAAGTTCAACTCGCATAATTTTTCCCGATGCTGTTTTAGGCATTTCCTCGATAAACTCAATTTCCCTCGGATATTTATAAGGGGCGGTTACACTTTTTACATGGTTCTGTATTTCTTCTACTAATCCTGCTTCATCTTTTCGAGAGAAATCTCTTAACACAATAAATGCTTTCACAACATGTCCACGCACTTCGTCTGGCCTTGCAATCACTGCACATTCACGAACAGCTGGATGCTCTAAAACTGCACTTTCTACTTCAAAAGGACCAATTGTATAGCCTGAACTAATAATAATGTCATCACCACGTCCTTCAAACCAAAAATAACCATCCTCATCCATTTTAGCACGGTCACCTGTTACATAATATTCTCCACGGTATTGTAAACGAGTACGTTCCAGATCATTTAAATACTCTTTAAACAAGGCAGGTGTGGAAGTATGCACAGCAATGTCCCCCACAATACCGGCATCCACAGCTTCTCCTCTATCATCTATAATCTCCACACGATTTCCAGGAGTTGGTTTCCCCATAGAACCAAGACGGGTTTCCATCCCAAGCATCGTTCCGACAAGTAGTGTGTTTTCCGTTTGACCATAACCATCTCGTACATCTAAGGAAAAACTTTCTTTAAACGTTTCAATAACTTCTGGGTTTAAAGGTTCTCCCGCAGAAACAGCACTTCGAATTGACGACAAGTCTTGACGTTCCAGATTATCCGAGATCGACATAAATCGATACTCTGTAGGTGTACAACAAAGTACATTTACTTCATTTTCATTTATTATCTTAAAGTAAGTGTCTGCATCAAATTTCCCATTGTAGACGAGCCCTGTTGCACCGCTCCCTAATACAGCTAAGAATGGCGTCCATATCCATTTTTGCCAACCAGGAGCTGCTGTTGCCCAAACAACATCTTGCGCTTTTATTCCGAGCCAATTAGGTCCTGTTGTCCTTAAATGTGCATAACCCCATCCATGTGTATGAATAACGCCTTTGGGTGAACCAGTTGTGCCAGATGTATAAGATAAAAATGCATGATCTGTACGTTTTGTTCCAACTGCCTGAAAGTTTATTGACGCTTTCTTCATTAAATCAGTTAAAGATATTTCATCGGCCTGTGCTTTTCCAACGATAAAAAGGTCAACTGCGTCTATGTTAGTCACGCCGTTAAACTGATTGGAAAACTTTTCATAAGCTACAATCGCTTTTGCCCCACTATGTTCTAACCGGTATTCAATATCTGATGGACGTAACATTTCTGAACTCGGTATGACGACGATTCCTGCTTTCAAAGCACCGATGTATGCGACATATGCCTCAATCAGTCGTGGCATCATGACCAAAATCACGTCACCTTTTTTCAATCCACGTTCTTGAAAAACATTTGCCACACGGTTTGCTTGTTCCATAAGTTTATCATACGTAATTTCTTTCTTTTCCCCAGCTTCATTTAAATAAATAAGTGCTTTCATTTCATTACCATTTGCATACTTTTCAAATTCATCGACTATATTATACTGCTCAGGTGCGATTAATTGCTCCCTAAACACTATATCCCCTCCCCCCTAAAAATATATTGTAATTATACTTGGAATAGTCCAATAACTCAATCTTTTTTATAATATTTGTTATTCAATGAGAAAAGCTGCTCTGGAAAATATTCCAGAGCAGCTTCTCATCATTCGTAATTATTGTTGTTGATCTCCATTCATTTGTGACTGAGCCTGACGTACTAATCGCTTTGTAATCTCTCCGCCAACTGATCCGTTAGCACGCGATGAAGCATCAGGTCCCATTTGTACACCAAATTCTTGAGCGATTTCATATTTCATTTGGTCAAGAGCTTGTTGTACACCAGGGACTAAGAGTTGGTTTGAATTGTTATTGTTGCTTGGCAAGACTAACACCTCCTTGTGACATATAGAATGCATCAAATTCAAAAAATCATACAGAAAAATAGATAAAATTCGCTAAAAAAATTAAACAAAGTTTCCTTGTATCACACTTTTATTTTTCAACCATTATTTTAAAAAAATTCAACCCTTAAGGAATTCCCCCAATATTACATTATATTTCTAATAGCCTTCAATTCAATCACTGGAACACGTCATAACAAAAAAAGCTGTTCTGAATTCATATCCAGAACAGCTTTTCCTTTTATTGTTGTTGATTTCCATTCATTTGTGACTGAGCCTGACGTACTAATCGCTTTGTAATTTCTCCGCCAACGGATCCGTTAGCACGCGATGAAGCATCAGGTCCCATTTGTACACCAAATTCTTGAGCGATTTCATATTTCATTTGGTCAAGAGCTTGTTGTACACCAGGGACTAAGAGTTGGTT
>JAPFCR010000013.1 GCA_026169375.1 Sporosarcina sp.
TGACCGAAACAAGAACACGAAGAACATTTACCCCAGAATTTAAAAGCCAGTTAGTACGACTTTATGAGAACGGAAAATCACGCGCTGACATCATTAGAGAGTATGAATTATCGCCATCTACCTTCGATAGATGGGTGAAACAAAGCCAGACTTCAGGATCTTTTAAAGAGAAAGATAATCGTACCCCTGAAGAAGAAGAGCTGATTAAGCTGCGTAAAGAAAATCAACGCTTACTTATGGAGAATGATATTTTAAAGCAAGCCGCGCTGATCATGGGACGAAAGTAGATGTGATCCGTAACAACGCTCACAAATACTCGGTATCAGCAATGTGCGAAGTCCTAGGAATTGCTAGAAGCACTTATTATTACGAGTCGACTAAGGTAACTGAAGACGATTCGTTACCTGAAGAAATCAAAAAAATCTTCAAAGCAAGTCGTAATAATTACGGTACACGTAAAATTAAAATCGAACTTGAAAAGAAAGGTTTAACCGTCTCTAGGCGCCGTATTGGTCGAATTATGAAAGAGGAAGGACTGGTTTCAAATTACACAGTTGCCCAATACAAGCCTTACAAATCCAAAGTAAATGAAGAACCTATCAAAAACAAACTTGATAGACAATTTGATAATCAAAAGGAACTAGCTGTAGTCGTTAGTGATCTTACTTACGTACGTGTAAACGGAAAATGGAATTACGTATGCTTATTTGTGGACCTCTTTAATCGTGAAATTATTGGTCATAGCGCTGGTTCACACAAGACTGCAGATCTTGTATACAAAGCATTAACAAGTATTAGAAGGCCTTTACACCATATTCAAATGTTTCATACAGATCGTGGCAGTGAATTTAAAAATGAATTAATTGATGGTGCATTAGAGATATTTGACATCCAACGCTCATTGAGTATGAAAGGATGTCCGTACGACAACGCAGTGGCCGAAGCTATGTTCAAAGTCGTGAAAACTGAATTCACGAATGCCGCGCACTTTAACTGCCTTGAACAGCTCGAACTTGAACTTAACGATTACGTAAATTGGTTTAATAATATTAGGATCCATGGAACACTTGGTTATAAAAGCCCGGTGGAGTTTAGATTGATGACCTTATAATATTTGTTTGAATTAGTGTTGACAATCCA
>JAPFCR010000014.1 GCA_026169375.1 Sporosarcina sp.
CATAGATTTAGGTTTGTCTGATTTTGCAATTACGACAAATGACGATGGAATTAGTGAAAAATATGAGAATCCTAAATGGCTAAGAAACTCTGAGAAGAAATTAATTAAAGCACAAAGGTCATTATCTAGAAAGAAAATAGGTTCTAAAAATAGAGAGAAGGCTAGAATAGCATTGGCCAAAAAACATGAAAAAATTGCCAATCAACGGAAGGATTTCCTTCACAAGCTATCTCATAAGATTACAAACGAAAACCAAGTAATTGTAATCGAAACATTAAAGTCTTCTAATATGATAAAAAACCGTAAGTTTTCCAAATCAATCGCTGATGTCAGTTGGTACGAATTCACCAGACAATTGGAATACAAAGCCGCTTGGCTGGGACGTACAATCATTAAAGCGGATCAATGGTTTGCCTCCACTCAGATATGCAGCGAATGTGACGCGAATGGTGGAAAGAAAACGTTGGACATTAGAGAGTGGGAATGTTCGTCGTGCGGTGCAATCCATGATCGGGATATAAATGCTAGTAAAAATTTGCTGAAATTAGCAAATTAAAACACTCGGGGAGGGTTCACCCCTTAGCGCTTGGTAAATTTAGATGGCTACTAAAAGCATCTATAACCCAAGAAGCCCGCCACTTTAGTGATGGGAGGTTCACTGATTACCCCTATAAAGAACCTTAAACATTTCGGTATTGATTCACAAGATTAGTATTATACTGTGTAGTAGGGTGAACTTTCCAAATAGCGTTTTGTAAGGTGGATGGTTCACTAAAGGGCAAATAGAAGGTGGAAAATTTAAGGAAAATAAGGAGTTGAGAACGATTGGGCAATGGGAGATTGGAAAGTCAAGTAGCGATTGTTACCGGCGGAGCAAATGGAATCGGGAAAGCGACGGTTAAACGGTTTTTAGAAGAAGGCGCAAAAGTAGTAATTGGTGATTTTGACGGTAAGGCCAGCGCCGACCTCCTAAAGGAGTTAAATCCTGAAAACGCTTTCTTTGTGCAAGTAGATGTGAGTAATAAGGAAAGTGTTCAGCAAATGGTTGAAAAGACCATTGATCGATTCGGAACAGTAGATATTTTAATTAACAACGCGGGAATTACGAAAGATGCAACGCTGACGAAAATGACTGAAGCAAATTTCCAAGAGGTATTAAACGTGAATGTAAATGGCGTCTTCAATTGCACGCAAGAAGTCGCTACCCATATGATTAAAAAAGGGAAAGGGAAGATTATTAATAGTTCATCGGTAAGCGGAATTTACGGCAATTTTGGTCAAACAAATTATGCAGCTAGTAAAGCGGCTGTTGTCGGCATGACGAAAACTTGGGCAAAGGAATTAGGACGAAAAGGAATTAATGTAAATGCTGTTGCCCCGGGCTTCACGCTCACTGCGATGGTTGAATCGATGCCTGAAAAAGTTGTTGAGAAAATGAAAGCAATGGTTCCGCTTCAAAGATTAGCAACGCCTGAAGACATTGCAAATGCGTATTTGTTTTTAGCTTCTGACGAGTCGTCGTATGTCCATGGCCATGTACTACATGTAGACGGTGCAATTATAATGTAAACCAATCGTAACTAGATTGAAAGCTCATTCTATTCAATAGGAGTGAGCTTTTTTATTGCGCAATAATCACTGGAAAGTTCTTTTGAAAAGATGAAGCAGCTTGTAAATAGATCGTGCGAAATTGTGATTCTGGAAAAGTTTTCGCATAATACGCCTTGCTTTTCAAGAATCTGGCCCATTTAAAGAAAAGGCGCACTGCTCACTCAATAAGTGCGCTCGTTAGCGGTACATTCATTGACTATGATTTTTTTCTTTTATTTCTAAAAAAGAAAAATCCAATTACTGCTAATGCAATGGCAACCCCGCCTATAACCAATGATTGCATATCAAAGATGACAAAATAAGAATTTTTTAGTTCATACATGATTAATCACCACCTAGTTTTCATCAATCTGGTCCATTTGTTGAATAAGCTAACTATTTATAATCTATTTTAGCACAAAATCCTTTGTTCGCTTCACTGATTTCATTTACTTCATAATTCTTTTCAGGGCTGCTATTCTACCTCCAATTAACAAGCACTTTAACAATGCAATTAGCATAGGCACATAAATTTATGTGCCTATGCTAATTCGTTCGCCAATTGTAGTGCGATTTCCTTCTAATAAACGCCTTAAGCATTGATTCAACCACAAAAAGAGGAACACCAATCAATGTGCGAATTGTGTCCCTATAGACTATGTTTTTTAACGTTTTCTCCCCATGTTCCGAACCCGTTAACTGAATTTGGTATCATCTTTTTTTAATACTATGCAACGCTAGTGGACGTCTTACGCTAAATTAGAATATATTTTTATTGATTGTCTTTTACAACTTCAACTCATAAAACCGGACCGTATTCCTATATAATTCCCGGTACGAATCCGAAAGTGAGACGCCTTTTAATTCTGCTATCCTCGCAACTGAGGCATGAATCATCTTCGGGTGTGTCATTTGATCTGTAAACTTTCCTTTGAATGGCCAAGGTCCGTCTGTTTCGGCCATCAGTTGCTCAAGTGGATACTGTTTTACAAGTGTTTGAATTTCTTTTTCATATAAAACATCTGGCGTGACGGAAATCGTATAACCATTGTTTATCATGCGCTGCGTTGTGAGTGGATCGCCTTTAAACCAATGGAAATGTGCTTTATGAATCGAATGCTTTTCTAAAAGGTCAATGACGACAGAAGCATCATCGTAAACAGCGTGAAGAATAACAGGTTTGTTCCATGCGTTTGCACGTTTTAAAAACTGCTCCAATAATTCAACATACCCTTCAAACGGAAATCGCACGTGCTTGTTCGTTTTTTTACGTAAATAATACGGCAGTCCGACTTCACCAATCGCAATCATCTCATCTTTGTTTTTTTCTATCCAAGACAAAAGTGTTTCAATTTCCGCATCCGACGGCAGTGCTTGTTCAGGATGAAAACCAAACGCTGGATGCACTTCTTTATACTTTTTTGCGAGTGCTAAATTAGTCCGACAAGAATTTAAATGAGAAGAAACAGAAATAAGATCAGTACATTGAATATCGTTTAAATCTCCGATAATCTTTTCAATCTCATCCTCTGTATATTTTCCCAAGTACGTAATAAAAGTATTGACCCTTACCCTAGGGGATACTTTAATATAAAGATCATAGAGAGGAGGAGAAGAATGTATACTGTTAGTGAAGTTGCAAAAATAGCCAATATAACAGTAAAAACGTTACACCATTATCACAAAATAAGGCTTTTGATTCCTGAGCAAACAACAGAAGCCGGCTATCGTTTATATGGAAAAAGGAATTTAGAACGACTACAACATATACTCTTTTATAGAGAATTGGATTTTCCACTAAAGGAAATTAAACGATTATTAAGCGGAGAAATCGACAGAGAAAATACGTTGATTCAACAAAAGTATTTATTAGAACAAAAAGTTAATCAATTTAAAGGGCTAATCGAGACGATAAATTACTCGATTAAAAATGCTAAAGTAGGAGTAGATTTAGATATGACATCGATGTTTAAAGGTTTTAAAACTGAAGAAGAATGGCAAGAGGTATTAAAAGAGCAAAATGAACATTTAAAAAAGGAATATGATTTTGATACATCAAGAGAAAAGATTGATGTAGAATCTATGAATGAATCTGCAATTGAAGCAAAATCATTTAATGAAGATATGATTAAATTTTTACGAGAAGGCATCCCCGCAAATGATTCAAAGGTCTTTAAACGGATAAGGAAACACTTATTCTTTCTAGAGAAAGAAGGGCATCCTTCTACGCCACAAGATTTTCTAAATCAAACAGAACTGTTCATTATAGACGACTATCATAGAAATATGTTTGAGCAGTGGCAAGTTGGTTACACATACTATTTAAATAAAGCGGCATCTAATTATTTATCAAATCATTAATTAACGATAATAGAACCAAGGTTATTCAACTATCGGGCGCATTTGTGGAAGAAGCACTGTGCCTGACTCGGAGTTAATTTATTAAATGGTAAAGACAGAAAGGAGCATATTATGTGGATTTGTGGTTGATTGTAAAAGAACGTTATATGCTTCTTTCTGTTCTTTTAATTATTACGATTATAAGCCTGCTTTTACTCTGTGCTATTTGGAAAAATCGGTCTGAGATACCAAGAAGTTTAATAGTTTTAATTATTTTAATTTGTATAGTCATAATTGTTTTATCAATACTTGCTTTGATGTTTTCAATTTCTTTTGGATATAACTCTTAAAATGTAAATTATTAATCGGGCGCACGTCTCGAATAAGGTAATGCACCTGATCGTTTATTGTAGAAACGCACCAAATTATTGAATAAAAATTAAAGGGGGTATATATGAACAGGAGTAAGGATAATACAAACAAAAGTGAAGGCATTCACAGAATTATAAATTGATTTCCAGAATTAGTATATGTCCTTTAATATTGACATTTATAAGTCCGTGAACTAGTATGTTATTTGTACAACAAAACTACATAAATATTTTTAGAAGCACTAGGGGAGCTATGTGATAGCTGAGAAGAATGTTAAACATTCTGACCCTTTGCACCCGATCTAGGTAATGCTAGCGTGGGGAAGCGCGTTCTTGCTATATGATTTAATATACTTACTACAAGACTGCATTCTCACGTGGAATGCAGTCTTTTTGTATGCTTCTAAAAATAAGTTCCCATGTAGCTCGTAAAAATGAAGGAGGAATGGAAATGACGAATTATGAAAGACCTGTGAATGCGGATTTTACGTTGTCTCCGATGAGTGATGATTTTATCGAGGTGATATTAGGTACTTTGGAGAAAACGAACACTTCTAAAGTATGGATGGAAACAGATGATGTCTCGACAGTTGTGCGCGGCAAAGCCGTTCATGTATTTGATGTGACAAAAGCAATCTGTGTTTATGCAGCGCGGACGGGGAAGCACGTAAGTTTTCAAGCGACATATTCGTTAGGCTGTCCGGGGAATGAAGAAACAGAGGCTTTTCTTTCGATGAACGATACAAGTGAGCATACATACACGGCAGAAGATGAAAAGATGTATGCAGCCGCAAAGTTTTCATTATATCCAATTGACGCAGAGAATTTCTTGGAAACAATTCTGGACCAAGTTGAAAAGATGAAAACGTATGTGAAAGTAAGCCGGGTTCCTACTGCAACAAAGCTGGAAGGAAGTCTAACAGCAATGTTTAACGGGTTAGAAGAAGTGTTTACTGCGACAGTAGATGGTGGCGCAAATCATGTTGTGATGGTGGTTTCTGTGTCGATGAATAGCCCGTCACATCAATAAATTAGGAGAATAATCATGCGAAAAAGTCTAGTTGTTTTAGTAAGTATTTTAATGCTCGTAATTGTAGCGTGCAGGACAGATGATGAATCGTCAAATGAATCAAGTGAACTCCGTAAAGTAAACTTTGCTTTAGATTGGATGCCAAATACAAACCACACGGGGATTTACGTAGCGAAAGAGAAAGGTTACTTTGAAGAATTAGGGCTAGATGTGGATATTCTTTTACCAGGAGAGGTAGACAGCGGACAACTTGTTGCGACGAGGAAAGCAGACTTTGGGATTAATTATCAAGAGAGTTTGATGATGGCGCGCAATGAAGGGTTGCCACTCGTTTCAATCACAGCCATTATGCAGCATAATACGGCAGGGTATGCATCCCCGGTAGAAAAGAATATTACAAAGCCAGCTGATTTGGCAGGTAAAGTGTATGGCGCAAATTTAAGTCCGCTTGGCGAAGCAACGATGAAAAAGATGATGGAAGGAAGCGGCGTCGGAATTGACGATATTAAAGCGACAAACATTGGTGATTCGGACTTTTTTGTAGCTATCCAGCGAGATATTGACTTTTCGCTCGTGTTTCAAGGATGGACGGGCATAGAAGCGGAAATTCGTGACGTCGATTTAAATATGATGTACTTAAAAGATTATGCAGAAGGCTTGGATTATTACACGCCGATTATCGCAACGAGTGAAGCTTTGATTGAAGAAGATCCGGCGTTCGTGAAAGATTTTATTCATGCGGTTGTAAAAGGCTATGAGTTTACGATAGAAAATCCAGCTGAAGCGGCAGAAATCTTAATTGAGCAAGTACCAGATTTAAATGAAGAATTAGTAAGAGAAAGTCAAGAATGGTTATCGCCAAGGTATCAAGATGATGCCGAGCGCTTTGGCATTCAAGAGAAGGTTCGTTATGAAAAAGTACGCGACTTCATGAGGGACAACGATATAATTGAAGAAGATTTTGATGTTGACAAAGCGTTTACGAATGAATTCTTGCCTGAATAAGAGGAGGAAATAGACATGTCGAATACGTTAATGAGTGTACAAGTCATTCCAAAAGCACCTGAAGGCGAACATCCATATGATTATGTGGATATGGCAATTGAAATAATCTCGACGTCAGGGTTGAACTATGAAGTGCATGCGCTAGAAACGACAATTGAAGGAGAGTTACCAGAAGTATTTGCTTTACTGGAAAAACTAAATACAGAACTGACTGCACGCGGCGCTGAAAGTGTCATGTTACAAATTAAAACGGCTTATCATCCAACAGGCATTACGGCGGCTGGTATTTTGGGCAAGTACAGATGATGAAGCGCTTTATGGAGAGAGGGTGGCGATCGGTTGTCGCCATTCTCTTGGTTATTGTCTTCTGGGAAAGTACCGTACGCATTTTTTCAATCGAGGAATGGTTACTTCCCACGCCAAGTGCGATTGTTCGAGAGCTGTTTGCAGTATGGCCTACATTTTATCCTCATTTATTATCGACATTGCTGCTCGCGGTTCTTGGGTTTTTAATCGGTGCATTGTTTGGGTTAACGGTCGCCATGGTCTTGCATTCATTTGATAAAGTGCGGGAGACAATTTATCCTTTTTTAATTTTGTCGCAAAATATTCCAATTATCGTGCTTGCGCCGCTATTGGTCATCTGGTTCGGCTTTGGCACGCTGCCGAAATTTATCATTATTACGATCGCATGCTTTTTCCCGATTACGATTTCGACGTTGGGCGGGTTGCAGCAAACGAATCGCGAGCTTTCTCATTATATGTTAATGATGGGGGCGAGTAAGCGGGAGATGTTTTGGAAGTTAGAATTGCCTGATGCGATTCCTTCGATTCTATCTGGGTTAAAAATTGCAGCGACTTATAGTGTGATGGCAGCGGTTGTATCAGAGTGGCTTGGTGCACAGCAAGGGATTGGCGTATTTATGACAATCGCCACTTCTTCTTATAAAACGCCGCGTGTATTTGTCGCAATTATTGTGACGATGTTATTAAGTTTTCTATTCTTTAGTGTTATTTTGCTCATAGAAAAATTATTGAAACGATTTGTCGTGAGAGGAGGCGCATGATGGGGCTTTCTATACAGGGAATTCAGAAGTCCTTCGATGAGAAAGTTATTCTGGACGGGGTCACGTTTGATGTACAAGATGGAGAGTTTGTTTCGTTGATCGGACCATCTGGGAGCGGTAAAAGTACGTTGTTTGGCATTATTGGCGGTCTTTTAGAACCTGAAGCAGGAGACATCACCATGGCGGGAACATCGATTGTGAATGAGCGGGGACATATTAGTTACATGCCTCAGCAGGATGCACTCTTTCCGTGGCGTACGATTTTAGATAATGTCGTGTTGGGACAGGAATTACACGGGAAAGTCGATAAAACGCAAGCAAAAGAAATGCTGGAGTTTGCGGGGCTGGGAGATGTCATTTATGCCTATCCGCATCAGTTATCAGGCGGCATGAAGCAGCGTGCTTCTTTTATCCGCGCTTTACTCAGTCCGCAATCGGTGCTTTGTTTAGATGAACCATTTTCAGCATTGGATGAATTTACGCGTTTGGACATGCAAAAGTGGTTGCTGAAGACGTGGGAAGCACATCGGCAATCTATTTTGTTTATTACGCATAGTATTGAAGAGGCATTATTTTTATCTGATAAAATTGTGATCTTGACGAATTCACCGGCAAAAGTGAAGGAAGTGATTGACGTTCCATTCGCACGCCCGCGGGATGAGTCGCTCCTGTTGACAGAGGAGTTTTTAATATGGAAGCGAAAGGTGCTCGACTTAGTTGCCAAGAGAGCTGTATAATCGTCCATTTAAGTAGATGTTAATTTGCAATTAGCAAAGAATGGTAGTCGGGATTGCAAGTATGTGTGGATGCGCCAAATGAAATACTGGATATATAATAGCCCCCATGTTATCTTAAGTGATTTGATGACTCTACTTGATAACACAAGCAGGAAATGGAGAGGAAACATTGAAAAAGTATCAGACGTTATTATTTGATGTAGATGACACGCTATTGGATTTTGGTGCGGCAGAAAAGGAAGCTTTGCGCTTGTTATTTAAAGAACACGACATGACCTTGACGCCTGCAATCGAAGCAAATTATAGAAGAATCAATCAAAATCTCTGGCGGTCTTTTGAAAAAGGAGAAATCGCCCGCGATGAGGTGTTAAACACGCGTTTTTCTAGTTTATTTCAGACCTATCAGCGAAGAGTGGATGGGGCTTTGTTGGAGAAGAGCTATCGGAATTATTTAGAAGAAGGGAAACAACTCGTTGAGGGCGCTTTTGAATTGATCACAGAGCTGCAAGATCATTGCGACTTATATATTGTGACAAATGGCGTTTCTAAAACGCAGTATAAACGATTACGCGCTTCAGGCTTGTATCCTTTGTTTAAAGATGTTTTTGTTTCAGAAGACACAGGGTCTCAGAAGCCCATGAAAGCGTATTTTGATTATGTATATGCAAGAATCCCGAATTTGGATAGGGATGAAACATTAATCATCGGAGATTCGTTAAGTGCAGATATTAAAGGCGGACAGCTTGCTGGACTAGACACATGTTGGTTCAATCCTAATATGAAGCTGAATGATACATCGATTATGCCTACTTATGAGATTCATACTCTTGATGAACTGTATGGGATTTTGCCCAAAAAGGCACCTAGTATTAGAATTAGTTAATTAATTGGAGAAGTATCACCCCTCAATTTTTAGGTGTGTATGTTGAACAAGTTAGTCCTGCCTGAAATAGATTACGTTATTCGTTTTATCTTCTGTAAAAACGGGGTATGTATGGATAGCAATCAGAAAATACTGCTAAAAATACGTAAATAGGATAAAGGGGAAAACAAACCAATGGCATATATTTTATTACTTGTAGGATTTGCATTGCTAATAAAAGGAGCTGACTTTTTTGTTGACGGTTCTTCCAATATCGCGAGACTGCTCCAAGTACCGCCTATTTTAATCGGTTTAACAATTGTCGCTTTTGGAACGAGTGCGCCCGAAGCGACTGTCAGTATTATTGCGGCCATGGAAGGCAGTGCAGAGGTTTCAGTGGGTAACGTAGTCGGGAGTAATATATTCAACATCACGCTCGTTGCAGGAGTCGCTGCTTTTCTATATCCTTTGCAGGTTGAAAGTGAGACGATTAGAAAAGAAATCCCATTTACCTTACTTGCTAGTGTGGCATTACTTATTCTTATGAGTGACATTGCATTGCAGGGATTCAGTAGCAATATGATTACACGCAGTGATGGATTGATCTTCCTATTGTTCCTTTCAATTTTTATGTATTACGTGATTGAGCATGGATTGAAAAGTCGGAAGGATGCAGCGAACGAACCACCGCCTAAAAATATCAGGTGGGGTAAAAATATATTTATTACCCTATTAGGCCTGGCTGCAATTATATATGGAGGGAATTTGGTAGTCGATAATGGGACGGAAATTGCCTTTTCCCTTGGCATGAGTGAAACATTAGTGGGACTAACGATTATTGCTATAGGAACATCTCTTCCTGAGCTTGTCACGTCTATTTCAGCGGCCCTGAAAAAAGAAAGTGAAATCGCGCTAGGAAATATTGTAGGGAGTAGTATTTTTAATATTTTATTTGTACTTGGTGCCTCGGCTACAATTACTCCATTAGCGGTGAACGATAAAGTATTTACAGATGTCGTGTATATGATTGTACTAACTGTTGTATTATTGGTTTTTTCAAGGACCAGTTTCAAAGTTGGAAAGCGTGAAGGATTGGTACTTGCTGCCGCCTACGTTATTTATTTAATCTACGTTATAGTACGGAATTAAACAAATCATGATAGGAAGAAAGAAGATAACAGGATGAAGCCAATTGACTGTTTGTTATCTTCTTTTTCATGTTCGTGAAAGATAGCAGCGCAAGCTCCTTTTATATAGTGAGGAGCGTGATTAGGCATTTTGGGCATAATAAAAGACTAACGCGTTGTTAGTCTTTGAATTTATGAGTCGTTTAAATGAGCGTCATGAGTGACCCGCTTATCGCGCCAGAAATTACGATAACCCACGGTGGCAGCTTCCAGTAGGCAAGCATGCTAAATAGAATTGCAGCCAACGCAAAATCGATAGGCATCAAAATTGTGCTTGTCCAAATTGGGGTATACAAAGCAGAAATTAAAATTCCTACAACTGCTGCATTTACACCCATAATTGCGCCTTTAATTTTAGGGTTGTTTCGTAAACGATCCCAAAATGGTAACGCACCGAAAATTAGAAGGAGAGCGGGTAAGAATACTGCAATTGTTGCGATTAATCCACCTTGCCACCCTTTCATCACAGCACCTAAGTAGGCCGCAAAAGTAAATAGCGGACCTGGTACTGCTTGCGTAGCACCATAACCTGCCAAGAATGCTTCTTCGCTTAACCAGCCTGTTGGGACAAATTCTTGTTCCAACAAAGGCAAAACGACATGCCCTCCACCGAAGACTAAAGCACCAGATCTGTAAAAGCTATCGAACATAGCGACCCAATCCGCTTCAGTTGCTTCTCTCAGAATTGGTAAGAGTAACAGCAAGCCGAAAAATAATAAAAGACAAATCGCTGAAAACCTTTTAGCAATTGGAAACTGCGAACTAACTTCATCATTCTTTTCGTGTTGTTTAAATAGAAGGAAACCAAAGAGTGCGGCTATTAAAATGATGCCCACTTGCGTAAAAGCCGTTTGCCAAAGAAGTGTGCCGATTAAGGCGAATAAAGCAATCGCTTTTCTCTTTAAGTCAGGTGTTAATTTTTTTGCCATCCCGATAATGGCGTGTGCAACTACTGCGACAGCTACAATCTTTAAGCCGTGTATCCATCCAGCATTTCCTACGTCAAACCCGTCGAGCAGTAGGGCGAAGAGGATTAATGCAATCACCGAAGGCAGTGTAAATCCAATAAAAGATATAATTCCGCCTAATACGCCTGCACGCATAACGCCAATCCCGATGCCCACTTGGCTACTAGCAGGGCCTGGTAAAAATTGCGCCAAAGCCACTAAATCTGCGTAACTTTTTTCATCCATCCATTTTCTTCTACGTACATATTCTTCATGGAAATAACCTAAATGAGCTGTTGGGCCACCAAAGGAAGTCAATCCAAGGCGAATTGAAACCATAAATATCTCCAATAGTGACTTTAATCTCCAGTTTTGGTTAGTTTGCTTCATTGTAGTCTCCTTTTAGTCTTTGAGTTACTCAATCATTCATCTCAAACGCAAAATTAACGATCGTTCTCTGATAGTTGAAGTGTATAAGACGACCTCGTTTTTTTCAATATAAAATGAATGATTTACATAACTTTTACATTCGTGTCAATTTCATAATTAACCTTACACAAAAAATTCCCGAACAATGTTGATCTCCGTTCCAGGCGCACGCTTTCCGTGGGGCGGGCGGCGAGCCTCCTCGGTCGCTTCGCTCCACTGCGGGGTCTCACCTGTCCCGCTAACCCCACAGGAAGAGCCGTCACGAAGAACGGCTTTTGCGACCAAAAAGCGAAGCGTTTGAGAGCACACTCGGCGCCTTCCACTCCAATCAACGGATATCCCTTGCAATAAACACGAACATTCAACTATTCGTTAACATTAAAGTTTGTCTTTATTACAAGAATAAGCAATTATGAAATTGATTAATTCGTGTCTTAATAAAGTTTAGTGTTGGTTGATTCGTAACTGGTGACTGTTTTTTTACATGTTTTCTAACGAATATCTTTGTGTTAAACTTCTGACAACTTCCGAGGGGATTGACCAATTTGTGATAAGCTATGGATGAAGATTCAACAAAAGACGTCTTGTGTAGGACAAGGAGATCTTTCATTATTTTAATGGATGGGAGTTTTCAACGAGAGGAGAATCAATATGGAAGTAGTTTATCTTGCGGGTGGATGTTTATGGGGCGTGCAAGCTTTTATAAAAACTTTACCAGGCGTGAAATTTACAGAAGCAGGCAGAGCGAATGGGACAAGTCTAGTACTTGAAGGTGATTATGATGGGTATGTCGAATGTGTAAAAACAGTGTTTGATCCGAAAGTGGTAACGATTCGGGAACTCATGGGATACTTATTTGAAATCATCAATCCATATAGTTTAAATAAACAAGGACAGGATGTGGGCGAGAAATATAGAACGGGTATCTATAGCGAAACGCCTGAACATTTAAAAGAGGCTAAAGCGTATCTAAGTGAAAGAGATGATGTTGACCTGATCGTTGTTGAAGTCTTACCACTTACAAACTATGTGAAAAGTGCAGCAGAACATCAAGATAGATTGGCTAGATATCCAAATGATTATTGTCATATTCCAGAGGAAATGTTAAGGAAGTATAAAAGGAAAGCTTAATGACATTTTCAAGTTATTTTTCCATTAATTGTTCAGCACCTTTGTATCGGAAAAATCCTTCTCAATAAAAAGTGACAGGCACTCAAACATTAACTCATAAATAGGGGTGTAAAAATGGATTCGTTACTCTGGATAACTGTTGGTTTCATCGTAATCGGATTTGTTGTTCTCGTTTCTATGAAAAAAATTATGGAAAGGAAGCTTGCTTTAATAATAGAAAACGAGGAAAGTATGGAGAGTGAACAGATTTCACCTAAACCTATTATTTGGTGGATACGGGGATCCGTTCTTTGGGGAATAGTAAGCATCTTTTTAATCGTATGGTCTTTTTCTGTTTATACGTAAAATAGATTTTGGGGACGAAGTAATTCATTTTTTATGAAAGACTGTATTTAAAAAATCGGGCGCGATTGTCGAATAAATAATACGCAATTTCTATCGGATAAATATTGCAGGTAAAAACGAACAGCTCTGTGTCTGTGAGTTTTACTTGCTTTTTTTATTGGCTAAAATGCTAGATTGAAAATCTTCACTTTACAAAAACATTTAATCTAGATACTATTATGTCGTACGATATATCGTGATACATACTAACTTCGAAAAGGAGAGCAAGATGTGACATATACAGGTGGACCGATGACAGAAGCGATGTACTATGTACTTCTTGCATTATTGAACCCTAACCATGGTTATCAATTAATGCATTCAATTAGTGAAGTTTCTGACGGGAGAATAAAAATGGGACCAGGAACACTATATGGAGTGCTTTCGCGCATGCAAAAAAACGGTCTTATTTCTTTGGCAGAAGAGGATGGAAGAAGAAAAACTTATGAGATTACACAAGAAGGAAAAGTTGCGTTACGAACGGAGTACAATCGTCTGAAGTCTCAAATCGCGGACGGTAAAATAATAGAAGAAGGTGAGAATGAAAATGAGTAAGTCGGTTTACAAAGTTCGGCCGAATGATTATTGGCGGATCGGAGAGCATGAAAACTGGTTTGAAGAAATGGCGGCGGAAGGTTTTTATTTAAAAAAGTTAGGAAAAATATTCGCTACATTCGAAAAAGGCGAACCGAAACAAATGAAATATAGAATCGACATTTCAATCGACCGAAAAATTTCAGATGATCAGTTGGAAGTGTATGCCGAAAGTGGATGGGGGTATGTGACGCGGGATAAACTTTTTTACGTTTTTTCTTCACCAGTAGAGTTAAACGCACCAGAACTACATACAGATTCCGCAGAACAATCATTTACTATAAAAAAACTGGACCAAAAATTAGTGGGCAATGCCGTTTTCACGGTTGTGGCAACAATCGTTATGATTGGAATGCTGACCGCGATTTGGCTTTTGGAAGGAACACCCATTTATGTTCTAATAGAAGGCTGGGCAATTCAACAAACCATTTTAGCAGCTTTCATCGGATATTCAGCTTACACTTCGTTACGGGCGTCTTTCTCTATTCGTGCATTACGAAAGAATCTCATGGAAGGAAAGCCAATTAACCGTTATGCAACTTGGAAAAAGCGCGATCGCCTGCGTTCTGCTTTCGCTGTGGTTTTTGCAATTGTTATCGGATTAAGTGCGGTGATTCCCGTCGTTCAACTCGTTAAACATACGACTAAAACATTGCCTGAGGGGACTGTTGACTTGCCCATTGTCAGGTTGGCGGATATTGAACGAAATCCAGATTTAATTCGTGATAAGTTAGGATATATGGATGATGGAGTCGACTGGGGGAATCGATATACTTTTAAGTGGGGGCCATTTGCTCCAGTACAATATGATACAGATGAAAGTGGAGTTGTTTCTGGAAAAATGTGGAGAGATGGCAGTGGACAATATTCACCAAGCGTTCATACAAAAGCATTTCAGTTAACGATACCGAGTATGGCAGACAGTCTCATTGCTGACTTGGTGAAGTGGCATCAGTTTGATGAAAATAAAGAGGATTACGTGGAAATGAACCATCCTGATTTTGAGCGACTAATTGTCTATGAAGATGCGGAGATGAAGAAAATTTTCGCTTCCAAAGGAAAAGGAGTCATCTACGTTCGTTATCATGGAGATGCAGATACGAATTCGATTGTGGGCGAAATCGAAAGGAAAATGATGCTCATTTCTGGTAGCAAAAGTTTTTCTGAAAATGAGAGCAAATAAGGTTGTGTGCTATTGATACGGTCCATCATCGTTTGGATGCAATTGAAGATCAATTGGTAGAGGGTCAAGATTGTCTGGGCTTCTCGCTTCGTTTTAAAGCCGCGTCGTGTTGTTGTCCTCTTTTTTCCTGTTAACGGATCTACATCCATATAGAGGCGAAACATATAGCGAATTTCATTAAAAAGTTTACGAGAAAAATTATTTCTTGAGTGGACATATCATTCGAATGCCATTGAAGGAAATACACTAACAATGAACGGAACGAAAGTGGTTCTTGAGGGGATTACTTTCGGTGGTAAAACGTTAAGGGAGCATTTAGAAGTCATTAATCATCGAGATGCCATTTCATATGTTGAGGAAATTGTTCAAAAGAAAGAATCACTTTCTGAATGGAACATTAAAAATTTACATCGTTTAGTGTTAAAAGGGATTGCTGATGAATATGCAGGCGTATATCGAAAGGAACAAGTCTTTATTTCAGGTGCAAAACATAGACCACTAGCGCATTATCTAATTCAAGAAAAAATGGAACAGATGATGAATTGGTATCATACAGAAGGAGTTGACTTTCATCCTGTTGAGCGCGGAGCAATGTTACATGCTATTTTTGTGGGCATTCATCCTTTTATAGATGGAAACGGGCGTACTTCTAGACTTTTGCTTAATTTAGAGATGATGAAAGATGGGTTTCCTCCAGTAATTATTAAAGTTGAAAATCGATTAGCCTATTACGAAGCACTCGATAAAGCTCATACAACAGAAGACTATAGAGACTTTATTGCGTTAGTAGAACGTGAAGTAGAGGATTCTCTGGATTTATATTTAAGTGCAATCAATTAGAGTAGCATCTCATGTGAGGTGCTTTTTTAATACCGTGTAATAACGTAATGATAAATATTAAATATTAAATATTCCATAAAATGATGCAGTTGTTTAATAAGTATTGTATAGGCTGGCTTGTCACATAAAAACCTATGTATGACTTTATAAAAAATAACAGGCATTCAAACATTCATGAATTTCATGTTTATTTCAATTAATGTGTTTGTTTGCGTTATTTTAAATAGTAAGCAATCTTCTTATGGGATTTACCTATTAGGAAATGAAGAGGTAAGAGAATGGAAAGTGAAACAAATTTTTTAATGTATCAAACTGAAGATGGGGAAACTAAAATTAGTGTACGTTTGGAAGATGAAACGGTTTGGATGACGCAGAAGGCAATAAGTGAGCTGTTCCAAAAGAGTATTAAAACGATTAATGAGCACATAAAAAATATTTATATAGAGAAAGAGCTAGAGGAATTTTCAACTATCCGGAAAAACCGGATAGTTCAATTGGAAGGATCCGACACACTTGTATTCTCTCGGTGATCATTACCTTAAACATAGAAATCTCGCCAATCAAAAAGGTGACTGACGAGATGATTGTTTCGGTGACTGTCCCCAATAAATTAACGCAAATACAGACTATCTCATTGACTTGCTCGGGATAGACGCGATCAATGAACGTGCAAAGTTGTTGGAACTTACAAGTCATGAGGATATTTATCCGATTGTAAGCCCGCTATTAATTCCAAATCGGATTAAAACTAAGTAGATGAGTGAAGCAGAACTCCTCGAGAAGCTTGAAGCAATGCCGATGGAAGACTATCGTTCGTTAGGAATAAAGTTAAGTGAACAAATGAAAGAAGGAAAAGTTAACATTGAGGATAAGGCACTTGATTCATCTTTGGACGTTCAAAAGGTTTGGTCAGACAGGCTAATCGGTGCATCTGCTGCCGACTATGGGAAGTTACTAGCGATTATTTCGAATGACGAACTTCCAACTGTAGCCGCTGACACGGTTAGGGATTTACTTGAGTGGCCGATGGAATACGTTGAAGGGAACCAAAAATACTTTTCCCATTTAGGATCGAAGGGCGGCTCGACTGCGTTTATCCTAAATGATGCGCTGTATGCAGAAAATCATGATGGAGATCAAGTTGAAGTTGTTATTTTAATCGGTGAATTGAATCCTTGGAAAGGATTACTTATAAGAAGAAACTTGAATTCATTTGAATCCAAACTACTTGGAAGTTCAAAATATCGGGAACAGGTTCAGGAAGAATTACTTCGATAAATCAGATGTTCAGCAAAAAGAAATGAGTGGATGAAGAGGATTCATCAGATTATGAAAACAGGTCGCCCGACAAGAAAAGTCGATTGACCTGTTTCGTTTTGGGTGAAAAATACATGATGCCACTTAGCGAACAGTCTCCAAGCCTTCTAACACGACTGCTAGACCGTATTTAAATTGCTCATCAAAATTTTGATGGAATGGTAATCCGTTTGTCAGGAAATGCATCCCCGATTCCTCGTCACTTTCTGCTTGTGATGTAAAAAAATGCTCGTCTGACACGAACGACAATACATAATTATTGAGTAAGTTGCCAGCTGTAACAATGTTTTCTTCGGCAATCCCCATATCCTTTAAACAATCAAAAATCAGATGAATTAAATGAATTCGATTTGGTGTATTCGGAATCGATTTAGAAAATATTTCTGGCGCGTCATTCACACGTAAAAGAGATGCACGATAATCTAAAAAGATTTCCGTCATTTTTTTCTTTGGTGAATCTGTTTCATATTCGAATTTGAGTTTTCCACAAATTCGGTCTGCAATTAGCCCCATTAACTCCGTCTTATTTGAAATATGGTAATACAATGAAGCTGCTTTGACGTTTAGTTCCTTGGCCAATGTACGCATTGATAATTTATTCAACCCATCTTTTTTCAATAAAATAAATGCAGCGTCTACAATTTTATCAGTCGTCATTCTCAAACTTATTCACCTCTACATTTATTATAACAAACAAAATGATTGACAGTATGAATAAAATTAGTTAATCTAACACTGTTAGTCTAACGGTGTTAGAATTGAGGGGAGGAGGGATAGATTATGAACTTGGGTATTGCTTTGATTAGTTGTACGGTAATCATTTGTGGAACATATTTCCTATCTTTGGTGACAAAGAAAGGGATGGAATTAGCTAAGGATAAAAATAATAAAGAAGTATAATAGAAGTTTTAATCAGAAGGAAGTGATTAAATGGGTGTTCGGTTTATTAAAGCATCAGTCGTTTATTTTTTCATAGGAATTAGTCTTGGCATGTATATCGGATTTGCAAATCAATTTTCATTTTCATCAGCACATGCGCATATTAATTTACTCGGTTGGGTTTCACTTGCATTAGCAGGGGTTATTTATCATCTCTTTCCTTTGGCGGGTGAACATAAAATGGCGAAAATTCACTATTGGTTGCAAATGATTGGAATTCCTATTTTGTCATTTGCTATGGTCCTCTTCGGCCTAGGAAAATTTGAAATTGGCGGACCTTTAAGCGGCATTGGCGGAATTTTAGTGTTTATTGGGACCGTTGTGTTTCTTATAAATGTCTTTCAAAATGTGCAAACTCGTAAAGCATAATCATGAAAAAACCTCTCTTTTGTTAAGGAATTCCTTTATAAAAGAGAGGTTTGTGTTATTTGTTTTTATTCTGTTTGAGTGACTGTCGCCTATTAGGATGCGTTAAGTTTATTGGCAGGGATGCATTCTGCTTTTTAGGTTACCACCAGTTAAAGCTATCTGATTTAAGCAGGTCATCTGCTGCTTTTGGACCAGTTGAACCAGCCGGATAAGTATGTAACGGCAGGAGGTCATTTTCAAATGCTTCTAGTAATGGTTGAATCCATTTCCACGATAATTCAACCTCATTCCAATGCGCAAAAAATGTAGCATTCCCAAGCATCGCATCAAATAAGAGTAATTCATAAGCGTCCGATTGATCATCCAAATTAGTTGTAAAGTTAATATAAGCAGGTTTAAAACGTTCACTTGAAGGACTTTTTATATTTAGCTTTAAAGAGATATCTTCATTTGGATTAATTTCGAGTACTAGTAAATTGGGAACAATTTCATCAGCTGGGAGTGAATTTCTTTTTGGATTTTTGAACTCGAAGACGATTCGTGTAGATTTTTGATCGAGTCGTTTTCCGGTTCGAATATAAAATGGAATCCCAGTCCACGCTGGATTATCGATATGCAATCGTGCAGCAAAATACGTATCGTTCATTGAGTTCTCCGCAACCCCTGGTTCATCCAGGTAGCTAATAACGGGTGTGTTCAAGACTTCTCCGTCACGATATTGTCCACGAATCACATCTTTGTATGCCTCTTCTTTTGCGATAGGGCGAAGTGATTCAAGAACTTCTAACTTTTTAAGGTTAATCTCGTCGGTAGAGATGTTTTCAGGTAAATGCAAGGCTGTCATCATCACTAACTGAAGAAGGTGATTTTGCACCATATCCCGGATTGTACCTGCGTTGTCGTAATAGGCGGCACGTGTTTCAACGCCGACTGTTTCACTTGCGGTGATTTGCACGTTGGCAATTTGTTTAAGGTCTAATAATGAACCTAATGCAGGATTCGCAAATACAAGTGATGCAAGGTTTTGGACCATTGGTTTCCCCAAATAGTGATCGATTCGATAAATTTCCACTTCATCAAATGCTTCGCTCAAATTTTTGTTTAATTGCTGTGCAGTTTTTAAATCAGTCCCAAATGGCTTTTCAACAATGAGTCTCCGCCAACCTTTTGTCTGGTTGAGCCCGCTTGCATGAAGGTTCTCGGCAATGACTTCGACTAGATTTGGGGCTACGGATAGATAGAACAACCGATTTTCTGGTATGCCGAGTTCTTTCTCTCTGTTTTCTATAAGGGTGTTTAAATGTTTGTAAGAAGCCTGGTCAGTGACGTCTAATAAGCAGTACTGAAACAAGTTCAGAAACGCTTGCAAGCTGTCATTTTGGACGTCTTTTCTTGAATAGTTTCTAAGTGATTCTTCTATTTTTGAATGGAAAAATTCATGAGACCATTCTCTTCTGCCTACACCGATAACTGAAAAAGAGCTTGGTATTTTTCCAGTTAGAAATAAATTATATAAAGCAGGGAATAACTTACGTTTTGCTAAGTCTCCCGTTGCTCCAAATAAAACGAAAGTCAGGGCTTGAATATTACGTCTTTTATTGCCTTCGGGTACAGCATCTGTCTCGGAAAAATGGGTTAACAGGTTTTCATTTATCATCTTTGCTTCTCTCCTATTTTGTAAAGTTAAAAAATGTAAGAGTCTATATTATACTGATTTCTACATACGATTGTAAGTATGTGCTTTTATAGGTAATTATTATTCATGAAAAATGTTTGTTTTCTTAGTTAAGGTGAATACTTTTCATATAGGGAAATGCAAAAGTGATGAAAAAAGGTGTTTTAGTAGACAAAATCACAAATGACATGCGACCCTATCTATATAAGATAAGGTTAAAAAAATTATGAATGGGTGAATAACATGAAGATGTATGACGTAACAGCGACAATTTATGAGGGAATGACCGTGTATAAGAATAAACCGGAGAAACAACCAAAGTTCAACACTGTAACGAATGGGTATGTCACTGAAACTCGAATGGAATTAGATGTACATACAGGTACACATGTCGATGCACCGTTACATATGGTGGTGGATGGTGATACGTTTGAGTCAGTTTCACTTGAAAGCCTTGTTGGACAGTCAAAATTATTCGATTTAACGGGCGTAGAAGATGGGATTACAAAAGCTGATTTAGAGAAGTTTGACATTGAAAAAGACGATTTTATTTTATTAAAAACGAAGAACTCATTCGAAGAAGAATTTAACTTCGATTTTATTTATTTAACAAAAGACGGCGCAGAGTATCTTGCGGAGATTGGTGTGCGTGGTGTTGGCATTGACACACTTGGCATTGAAAGAAGTCAGGAAGGCCATCCGACACATAAAACACTATTTGGAAATAACATTATTATTATAGAAGGACTTCGCTTTAAAGAAATTGAGCAAGGAGAGTACTTCATGGTTGCTGCGCCTTTAAAAATCGAAGGTACGGATGCATCACCTGCGAGAGTTTTATTGTTTGAAGGATTAAAATAATACACTTCCCGATGGTTTAAAGAGTTTTAAAAGTGTAATTCAGTAAAAAAATCCCGTTTTAGCACGCTAGTTGCCGTGTTAAAACGGGATTTTTGAAGAAGAGGTACCGGAAGAGGAATTCGCATCGATTCTAAAAGCTCAAGAATATTTCAGGGGTTAGAAAATTTGCTGTAGAATTATAAGCATATATATTGAATTCAAGATAAATTAAATGATAACATTTAGTTTAGTTAGAAAATCATTCCGTGGAAACACATCATATCTAAAATGAATGAATTGGTGTTATTTTATCCTCATATTGATTAAGAATTTTTGTTAAAAGATTAAAGTTCTTTCAGTATGGGAAAAATAAAACAGCACAGAATGAAACTTGTATTTTTAATTATTTAATTAAAAATTAAAAATACTAAAAAGCAGGTGGAAGCATGGGTTTTTTTAACAAACTATTTGGAAAATCAAAGGAGATGGACAATATGTCAAATGTAAAGTTAGCAGTTGTATTCTACAGTATGGGTGGAACAAATTATCAATTAGCAAAGTGGGCAGCTGAAGGGGCAAAAGAAGCTGGCGCAGAAGTTAGAGTTCTTAAAGTACAAGAATTAGCGCCAGAATCAGTGATTGAAGGGAACGAAGGTTGGAAAGCAACTGTCAACGCAACAAAAGACGTTCCAGTCGCAGCTTCAGAAGATCTTGAATGGGCGGATGCAATTATTTTCAGTACACCAACTCGATTTGGTGTAATGGCATCACAAATGAAGCAATTCATCGACCTTCAAGGTGGACTTTGGGCGAACGGTAAGACAATCAATAAAGTTGTTAGTGCGATGAGTTCTGCACAAAATCCACACGGCGGTCAAGAAGCGACATTACAATCATTATATACAGCTATGATGCATTGGGGTGCGATTATTGCAACACCTGGCTATAGTGACCCAGTTGTCTTCGGCGCAGGCGGTAACCCATATGGAACAAGTGTTACAGTTGACCAAGACGGTAAGATGGTTGAAGACGTTGAAGCTGCGGTGAAATACCAAGCGAAACGTACGGTAACAGTTGCAGGATGGGTTAAAGCAGGAAATCAATAACTTAAATAAATAAAAAACGAAGCCAATCGATAAGATTCGATTGGCTTTTCTAATGCCTTAGGAAAGAAATATATAGGCATTGATTTTTTCTTCTATGAAAGGATAAATAATATTTTCATACTCGATGTGTCTCAATCAATTTAACAAAAGTATCAATAAAAGATTGTAAAAATTGAACTGTTCCTTCATTGTTTATTTTGCCGGTGTCATCCAATAATTTTGCTGAGTGAGCAATGTAGACTTCAGGTTGTTGAACGACGGGCATATTTAAAGGAGTTAAGATTTGACGTAAATGGTGATTTGCACCGAAACCGCTTATAGTTCCGGGCGACTGACTAATAATAGCTGCTGGTTTGCCGTTCCATGCGTTATCCGCAGGAGGACGGGAACCAATATCTAATGCATTTTTTAAAACAGCTGGGATAGAACGATTATATTCAGGTGTTACAAATAAGACTGCGTCAATTTCTTTAATCGTGTTTCGAAGAGTAGTGTATTCCTCTAGGACATTGTTTTCAAGATCATCATCCTGATTATAGAAAGGCAGATTGCCAATGTCGATAAATTCTGTTGCATATCCTTTCGGGAATAATGAAGCTACATGAATGGCAATCTTTTTTGAGAGTGATTCTTTCCGTAAACTTCCAACCAGAATACCGACTTTCACCATAGTATCTCATCCTTTTCGCTTTTATTTTAAGAAGCTAACTTTTATTGTAAGTGGTAATTTATTTCAATTGCAAGTATATTGACTTAACTCAAGGTTCGGTTTTGCAACTTTTACTTTTTCGCTGTATATTTTCTAATTACTGATCTTCACTGGCCAATTCACTTTTTGTATTTTTACTTTTTATACGGAACGACAAAATTATTCCCAAGACCCCTAATATCGACGCAATCATAAAGGCATTTTGAATGCCATCCATTGCCGCCTGTTTAGGTTGTTGAAGTGAGGAGTTTAAGGTTGCGTGACTCATAACTGAAACAAGGATTGCAGTTCCAATTGACCCGCCAACCATTCGGATTGTATTATTCATTGCTGTGCCATGAGCGATAAGTTGCGCAGGCAAGGCGTTAATTCCAGCTGTCATTAACGGCATCATCATCATTGATGTACCAATCATTAAAATGGCAAATATTGTTGCAATCCATACAATCGATGTATCAAGTGACAAGTTTGCATACAAAATTAATGCCATCGTAATTAAGGAAAATCCACTAATGGAAAGCCATTTACCACCAAATCTATCAAATACTCTCCCGGTAATCGGTGACATGAAGCCCATGATAAGTGCCCCAGGAAGAAGCATTAAACCCGATTCAAGAGCAGTATAACTTGTGACATCTTGTGCATAAATTGGTAAGAGTGTTTGGGTTCCAACCATAATCGCAAACACGAGTACAGACAAAATAGTTGTCACGGCAAACATAGGTGAGTTAAATACACGGAACTCCAACATAGGCTGTTCAAGTTTCAACTGTCTCATAATAAATATGACTAACGCTACTGCGCCGGCGCTGTTTGAATGTGATTGTTAATAACCTAATTCAAATTTGAATAAAAATATATGAAATTATCTCGAATTCAAGGTTTGATTCTTGACTCCTCATCACTTGCATGGTAAAGTGATGGTAAGATTAATAAAGAGGGGAAAAGTAAAATGCGAAGTAATACCATTGGTTCACTGATTTGGTTACGTTTAATGCGTTTTACAAACCAAAGTAACCAACTATCGAATGAATTTTTAAAACGCTTTGATTTAACGACAGCGCAATTTGATGTACTTGTACAAATACAAACTTACCAACCGCTCACACAAAGTGACTTAGCTGAAAAAGTAACAGTCACGCAAGGTGGTATTTCCCGGATGCTCACTCGGCTTGAAAAAGAAGGCTATATTATACGTAAACAAGATTGGAAAACAAAAACGATAAGTCTTACTGAGAAAGCTGAAGCGGTATTAGAAGAGGCGATACCAGCCCAACTAGCGTTTCAAACATCTTTTTTTGAAGATGTACTAACGAAAGAAGAAGAAAAAACATTATATAAATTAATAACCCGTGTGCATAAATACAGTCAAAAAAGAAAATTACCATCTGAGTAATTTTTTTACACTATCACTTGACTAGTAAAGTAAAAATAGGAGGAACTAACATGTATAAAATTCCAGGACATCACCATATTTCAATGCTTACGAAAGACGCAAAAATCAATAATCACTTTTATGAAAAGATACTAGGCTTACGTCGTGTGAAAAAGACAGTGAACCAGGATGACCCATCAATGTATCACTTGTTTTATGGAGACTTGACCGGAAGTGCAGGAACAGAATTATCCTTTTTTGAAATGCCAATGGCTGGAAGAACAGTTCGCGGAACAAATGCGATTACAAAAATTGGCTTACTTGTCCCTTCACTTGAAAGTTTAACGTATTGGAAAAAACGATTTGAAGAATTTGATGTGTTACATGATGAGATAACAACCTATGCAGGCCGAGCAGCGCTACCTTTCGAAGATTCAGAAGGATTGCGTCTCGTTTTATTAAATAATAACGGTGAAGAAACACCAGACTTTTGGGAGCCATGGGAAGATTCTACGGTAGATTCAGCACATCGTATTTTAGGGATGGGGACTACCGAGATCACGGTGCGTTATTTAGAAAGAACAGCTAAAACATTAAAAGAACTATTTGGATATGTAGAAGTATCCGGTTCAGAAAAGGAAGCTATTTTCCAATCGGTTGAGGAGCAGGCATTTGGTGAAATTCTCGTGCACCAGCAAGAAGGGCCGAGTGAAAAACCAGGTCGAGGAAGCATCCATCATTTAGCGATTCGTGTGAAAAATGAAGAAGAGCTCCGCTACTGGGATAATGCCGTGAAAGAAAGAGGTTTTGCGACATCAGGAATTATCGACCGTTATTATTTCCACAGCTTATATTTCCGTGATTCAAACGGTATTTTATTTGAAATCGCGACAGACGGTCCTGGGTTTACAAGAGATTCATCCGTTGAAGATTTAGGAAAAGCATTAGACTTGCCAGCATTTTTGGAAGAAAGACGTGCGGAAATTGAAGCAAAATTAAAACCGATTGATTAAAAAAGAGCAGGGGCGCCTGTTTAGACGTGAACCGAGTATTTGGCGCCGATCATATAGAAACCGTTAAAGGAGATAATGACGATGGAAAAATATCGTATTGAACCAACTAAAGGACTTGAATTTGGATTATATTCGCTTGGTGATCATATGCGTAATCCGCATACCGGCGAAATGATTAGTGCCGAGCAGCGTATTCAGGAACTCATTGAAGCAAGTAAGTTGGCTGATGAAGCAGGATTGGATGTCTTCGGAGTCGGCGAAAGTCATCAAGCACATTTTGCGACGCAAGCGCACACGGTTGTTTTAGGGGCAATTGCACAAGCAACAAAAAATATTAAAATTGCTAGTTCGGCAACTGTGTTAAGTGTCAATGACCCGGTTCGTGTCTATGAAGATTTTGCGACGATTGATTTAATTTCTAATGGGCGTGCGGAAATCATTGCGGGCCGTGGCTCCCGTGTAGGGGCATATAGTTTACTTGGCTATGATGTACGCGATTATGAGGAATTATTTGAAGAAAAATTGGAACTTCTATTAAAGCTAAATGAGGAAGAAAAAGTGACGTGGGAAGGCCAGTACCGTGCGCCTTTAGAAAATGCAATGATTTTACCGCAACCGCAAAATGGCCACTTGCCAATTTGGAGAGCGGTAGGCGGACCACCTGCTAGTGCGATTAAAGCAGGATATGCAGGTGTACCGATGACGCTGACAACGCTTGGAGGTCCAGCTGTCAACTTTAAAGTTGCGGTTGATGCATACCGTGAGGCGGCAGAGCGCAGCGGTTTTGATCCAGCTGCTTTACCAATTGCAACAACGAGCTTGTTTTACACCGCTGAGAATACACAAGATGCGCTTCGTGAATTTTATCCTCATATCCACATGGGTATGCTTGCTTTAAGAGGCGGCGGTTATCCAAAACAACAATTTGCACAAGCGACTGACCATCGAGATGCGTTAATGATCGGAAGTCCACAGCAAATTATTGAAAAAATGCTCTATCAGTATGAACTTTTCGGTCAACAAAGATTCCTGGCGCAAATTGACTTTGGTGGCGTTCCATTCGATAAAATCATGAAAAATATCGAGTTAATTGCAACTGAAATCATCCCGGCTGTGAAGAAATATACCGCTGGGAAATAAGGAGAGATTCAAATGAAAATTGTATTGCTATCAGGTTCGAATGTAGGGTCTAAAACAAGAACAGCAATGGATTATACACTGAAAATCGCAACTGAAAAATATCCCGACGCAGAGATTACATTACTGGATCTAACGGAATATGAAATGGTCTTTAGTGACGGGCGTAATTATTGGGAATACGAAGGCGATACAAAGTATGTGACAGAAACCATTATGGCGGCAGATGCCATTGTCATTGGTACGCCAGTGTTCCAAGCTTCTATTCCAGCTACTTTGAAGAACATATTTGATTTGCTTCCAGTTGACGCATTTCGCGACAAAATCGTAAGTATGCTTGTCACGGCAGGCACAGCGAAACATTATTTAATGGTTGAGCAACAATTAAAACCGATTTTGGCATATATGAAAGCACAAATTGTCCAAACGTATGTATTTGTCGAAGAAAAGGATTTTTATCGCAAAGAAATTACAAATGACGATGTGTTATTCCGAATCGAGCGTTTGGTTGAAGATACAGTCGTCCTAACAGAAACGTATACGAGCATTCGCGAAGCTAAAGAAGCAGCATACGATTTTTAAGAGCATAAAAAAGAGTGGAAAAGCGGTGAGAAGATGAATTTTGAAAGAGGGAATCATTAGATTGCTCTTGTGCTATATAAAAAGACGACTTGGGTAGAATAAAAACAACTTTGAATATGAAGTAGGCTTTATATTAGAGAGGAAGAAAACATTAATGACAAACGAAAAATTGACAATCGGAATTATCTTAGGTAGTACAAGGCAGGGACGCGTAAGTCCACAAGTAGGAGAATGGGTAAAAGAAATTGCTGATACGCGCGGGGATGCAGCATATGAAATCGTCGATATCGCAGACTTCAAATTACCGTTTTTAGGAGAGGGGACTGGTGACGAACCTGGATTAAAAGCTTGGTCAGAAAAAATTTCTAGTTTAGATGGATATGTATTTATTGTTCAAGAATACAACCATAGTATTACGGGTGCATTAAAAAATGCAGTTGATTCTGCATACAAAGAATGGAATAACAAAGCGGCAGGTATCGTAAGCTATGGGTCGACAGGCGGGGCACGTGCGGCTGAACATTTACGTGGAATTTTAGGAGAACTCCAAGTTGCGGATGTTCGTACTCATCCAACATTATCTTTATTTACAGACTTTGAGAATTTCAGTGAATTTAAACCAGCAGAATTACACCATGAAAATGTAAATGGAATGTTAGAGCAAGTTGTTTCGTGGTCGACTGCATTAAAATCAGTGCGTTAATTTATTTTGAAAAACTAAAAATGACAAAGGGTTGTAGGCTATCTACAATCCTTTGTCATTTTAATAGTTAGATCACAATGCTTTATTGATTTCATCAATATGCGTGTAATGTGCTAAATGGATACCATTGTCTAAAATGTTCATCATATTTCCATTGTCTAGTGGATACCAGTAATCTGCAATGGAATCCTGAGCAAACGCAACATTGTTTCCATTATTTAATAACTCTTTTACTCGTGTTAAGCCACGGCGTTTAGGATAACTATAGTGATTCATACCTGTGCATAACATAATTCGGGAGATTCAGAATTAATTCATACACAGGTGCGGATGATGGTAAATTGGTGATGGATGGTTTAAAATATTATTCATTAACTATTGCTCAGGCGCAAGCAATAAGAAAAATCTCCGCTTTAGCACGGTTTTAAATGTGCTGAAACGGAGGTTTTTTTATGCTGGTCGGAGCAAGACAGGCGCTTTGTGTATTTTTCTATGGATCAATGAAATGTAACTAACTCGGTTCCAAAGTTGTTTGTCATCATTCATTGCATTCATTGGGGAAAGTCAGTTATTAGCAGTTTAATCGAGTCAATTTAATAACAAATGTTTCGAGTGCCTTCTCTTCATCCACAAATACAAGGATGGTATATGGGAGGACATAAGCGAGTGCTGAAAGTTAAAAGATATTTCTTAACAATCTCATTAAACAATCAGTTTACATCTGAAAAATTATAATTTAATATTTAAGTGTAATGGAGTTTTGATAAAGTCTTAAAGGGAAAATCATTCGATTATGAAAGCGTTTTATTCGAGTGGTAGAGTAAGACGTTTTTTATAGGTTTAATTAGTTTGTTTAGTAGTCAAACGAAAGAAAGCGTTTTCAATAAGTAGACCGGGAAGTATAGAGAGGATGTAAGCAGGATGGATTGGTTTGTAGATAATATGCCGATTTTGTCAGTTGCGTTGGGGGTAGCGTTACTTTTATTTCTGAATATGAAATTGAAGTTAAATAGTGTCGTTGCCCTTATCGCTTCGGCAATATTCGTTGGTTTCTTGAATGGTATGCAACCAACTGATATCGTCAATACGATTAAAGCAGGCTTAGGCAGTACGCTTGGAAGTTTAGCGCTAATTATTGGTTTTGGTGCAGTATTAGGGAAGTTAATGGTTGACTCAGGTGCTGCCCAGCGGATTGCTTCAACATTGTTGGAAAAGTTCGGAGTTAAAAATGTGGAATGGGCACTTATTATTGTAGGTGCTGTATTTGGAATTTCTGTTTTCTATGAAGTTGCTTTTATTATTTTAGCGCCGCTGGTCATTAGTATTGCCATCGAAGCGAAAGTTCCTTATATGCGCTTGGGAATTACAATGGTAGCGGCTACAACATTGGCCCATAGCTTATTCCCGCCACAACCAGGGCCAACTGCGCTCGTTGAAGCATACGGTGCAGATATGGGTATGGTTTATATGTTAGGAATTGTTGTTTTTATTCCGGCTGTGATTGCGGCAGGTATTATTTTACCGAGGATTTTACCCAATTTAAATCAGTCGGTACCGCCGTTATTGGAAAAGCCAAAGGAATTTAAAGAGGATGAAATGCCTGGTTTTGCAATCAGTTTAATTGTACCGTTAATTCCAGCGATTATGATTACTGCTGCAACGATTTTAAATATGTTTATCGCGGAAGATACAATGTTTTATGAAGTCATTAACTTCCTGGGCAGTGCTGAAATTAGCTTATTGCTTGCAGTTTTAGTTGCGATTTACACATTTGGTCTTCGAGTTGGTCGGACAATGCCAGAAATTATGGGCTCTTTTTCAAAGGCAATTGAAGGGATTGCTATGATCATCTTCGTTGTCGGTGCAGGTGGTGCATTTAAAGAAGTTATTTTAGATTCTGGTGTAGGGGATTACATCGCTTCTATGATGGAAAATACGACGATTTCACCATTAATTATGGCGTGGTTTATTACGGCGTTAATTCGAATCGCGACAGGAACAGGAGTTGTGTCTGCGATTACTGCCGCTGGAATTGTCGGACCACTCATTCATACTTTCGATGTCAATCCGGTATTAATGGTTTTAGCGACTGCGGCAGGTAGTAACACGATTACTCATGTTAACGACGCATCGTTTTGGTTATTTAAAGAGTATTTCAACCTATCAATTAAAGATACATTTAAAACTTGGGGCTTGCTCCTTCTGACAACATCAGTAGTTGGACTTGGCGTTGTGTTATTACTGAGTTTGTTTATTTAAAGCTTATTGGAGAGGAGAGAATGCATCGGATTCTTTTCTCTTCTTTTTTATGTGTGAAATTCATTCTCATAAGGGAAAATTGAAGTTTTTTGTATTCTAGTAGGGATAGTAAAGTAAGGTATTTATTGATTTCCAAGATTTATATAGGGAAGGGTGAGTTCGATAGATCTAAACAATTATTCATTAATTGTCAGCACTTTTAAGTTGCAAATCAATTTGACGAATATCTTTAAAGTTTGAAGAATGACAGGAAATCAAAACAGTGGATATCTTTTGAATTCAATTTTCACTTTGTTATAGGATCCCTTAAACAGGTGATTCTGTTCGGGCATGATCGATTCGGTGACTGGCACCTTTCACGACGAGTGTAAAGATAGGATACCAAAGAAAAAATCCCCCTCAACACATATGTTGAAGAGGATAAACTTTTTAGAAATGATTAAGGAAACTTATGATTGTTTTAAGAAGTCTATTTCTATTTCATTTTTTCTTGGTTCACGTTTAAACAAGTATTTACCATTCCTAATTGATGCAAGTACTTCTGCACGCTCCCGAATTGCTCCATAAGCATCTTGTGCATCTAAAACGATGAAGTTAGCTGGTTTTCCCGCTTCAATGCCATACTCATCGTTAACCCTCATAATGTTTGCACCGTGGTATGTAATCAGGTCGAACGCTTTATTGATTTCATCAATATGCGTGTAATGTGCTAAATGGATACCATTGTCTAAAATGTTCATCATATTTCCATTGCCTAGTGGATACCAGTAATCTGCAATGGAATCCTGAGCAAACGCAACATTGTTTCCATTATTTAATAACTCTTTTACTCGTGTTAAACCACGGCGTTTAGGATAACTATCACCACGTCCTTGTAAATGTGCATTTTCAGTTGGACAAGAAATAAAGTTAATTTGCGATTCTTTAAATAGCCCTAACATTTTATTTGCATAGCTATTATCTACTGAACCGAAGCTACATGTATGACTCGCTGTTGTATATTTACCATAATTATTTTCCATAGCAAGCGCATTTAACACTTCTAAAAATCGACTATTTGGATCATCGTTTTCATCACAGTGAATATCGATCATCACATTGTATTTTATTGCTAAGTCGACAATACGTTTCAAGGATTCAACACCATGTTCATAAGAAATTTCAAAGTGAGGAATCCCACCTGCTACGTCAGCACCCATTTTAAGCGCCTCTTCCATTAAACCTTCTGCACCTTTATATCTAAAGAATCCTTCTTGAGGAAACGCTACAAGTTGTAAAGTAACGATATCTTTCAATTCTTCACGTAGTTTAAGTAAAGCTTTCATCCCTGTTAAATTAGGATCAGTAATATCTACATGTGTACGAATAAATTGAACCCCATGACTCAATTCTTTTTGAATTCCTTTTATCGCACGCTCACGAACCATTTCTTCAGTCAAAGACTTCTTATTATCACTCCAACGCTGTATCCCTTCAAATAACGTACCCGAAACATTCGCATTTCCTTCTCCGAGCCCTGAAAAGATATAATCTAAGTGTAAATGAGGATCGACATAAGGTGGCAGCACCAAACGGCCTTTTAAATCAATTATATCATCTGCGCTGTCTAAATCATTACCTATTGCTTTAAATTGCCCGTTTTCTACTAAAATTTCATGGGATTCTGGATCCCCATATATATTCGCATTGATAAATTTTTTCATAATATTCATCACTCCTTTACTCATTGTAATATAAGACATTGTTGTATAGCAATGTAAGCCATTGCTGCAAGGTACTAGTTGCTTAAACCAACACATTCATTAAATTAACTCAGACTACTTAATAAAAAAATTGATTATCAAACTACCGGGTGTAGTTGTTGAAAAAGTTTGTGCCAGAATGTTTAAGAATTCAGTAATTGATTGGAGGGAATATTGAAAATTAATTGTGCAAGAAGATATAATGTGCTAGTCTGATAATAGAGTGATAGAGAGGCTTTAATTAGCCATGACTTTAAAAGAAGTTTCTAAAAGCTCTAACAATAAAATATTTATGCACTAGGGGCGTTATTTAACTGAGATGAGTACTAACTCAAACCCTTTGAACCTGATCTAGCTGAAACTAGCGTAGGAAAGTGTAAACTCTAATACATACTTGAAGAATGACTATGTCTTTTCTAACATGTAGTTATTGTTTTTACGCAACTTTCCTATGAGAAGGTTGCGTATTTTTATTTTATTTTTCAAAAAAGAAACTATAGGAGTTGTTATGATGACTAGAACAGTATTAGTAACAGGTAGTAGTAGAGGATTGGGTGCAACGATTGTAAAGACTTTAGCGCAGCAAGGGTTTCAAGTGGTGATTAATTACTACAAGAGCAAAGATGCTGCAGAGAAGCTCGTTTCCGAGATTGGTGAAGAGAAAGCTATTGCCATTCAGGCTGATGTAACAAATCGCAAAGAAGTAGACGAATTGGTAAAAAAAGCAACAGAATATTTTGGTCAAATAGATGTTGTCGTCAACAATGCATTAGTAGGCTTCAAATTCGATCCAAACGAACAGAAACCTTTCACAGAACTCACTTGGGATGATTATCAAAAACAAATAGACGGTACTTTAAAAGCGGCATTTAATGTAGTTCAAAGTGTCATACCTCAGTTTATTGAACGACAAAATGGAAAAATTATAAGTATAGGTACTAATTTATATCAAAATCCTGTTGTACCCTACCACGAATATACAACGGCTAAAGCTGGATTAATAGGGTTTACGCGTAATATCGCTTCCGAGTTAGGAATACATGGCATAAAAGCGAATGTAGTTTCAGGTGGATTATTAAAAACAACTAATGCTAGTGCTGTTACAACACCAGAAGTATTCGATTTAATTGCGCAATCAACGCCATTGAAGAAGGTGACGACACCTCAGGATGTGGCCAATATGGTCGTTTATTTATCTTCGGAAAATGCGAACGGTATTACAGGTCAAAATTTCACAGTAGATGGCGGTTTGACAATGAACTAATCGTTTAAATTACCATAGATAATTCTTCAAAAAAGGAGTATACAAGACAGTTAATAATCATGTGATCTGAGGGATAAACAAATGACAAAAACTAAAGAACAACTACACTTAGGTGTTTTGCTGTATGGATGTGGACATCATCAAGCTGCTTGGTTAATGCCTGACTCAAGCGTTGAACGAATTGGAGACATTTCTTATTACCAGTCTTTAGCACAGTTGGCGGAAAAAGGTTACTTTGACGCAGTATTCTTTGCTGATAATCAATCATTTCAAGGTAAAGATCCTAGTGATATGCCAGCATTTTGGTTTGACCCAATCGTCAATTTAACAGCTATTTCTCAAGTGACAAATCATGTGGGATTAGTTTCAACCATTTCTAGTACTTTTTCTAATCCTTTCACAGCTTCGCGACAATTATTAAGTTTAGACCATGTTACAAAAGGACGTGTTGGTTGGAATCTCGTTACGTCAATGACTGATTTAGAGGCATTAAATCATAGTATGGAAGAACTGCCTTCTCATGACAAACGCTATGAGAAGGCAGATGAATTCGCTGCTTTAATGAATAAGTTATTTCTTTCATGGGACAGTAATGAATTCTTACATAACCGGGAAGAGATAGAATTGATAGATCCTTCAAAAATTCAGCCTTTTAATCACGAAGGAACCTATTTTAAAGTGTATGGTCCATCCACTACGCCAAAAAGTCCGCAAGGCAAACCAGTAGCAATGCAAGCAGGGGCATCTAAACAAGGCATTGCATTAGCCGCGAAATATGCCGATGCAGTCTATTCAGTGTCGTGGAACTTAAAACAAGCAAGAAAATTTCGTGAAAAATTAGACGAACAAGTTAAACAAAGCGAGGACAGCAATAGACATATTAAAGTATTTCCAGGCTTAGTAACTTATGTAGGTCATACTCATGAAGAAGCTTTAGCCAAAAAAGCAGCATTAGATGAGCAATTACCTCTTGAAACAGCTTTAAAACAGTTGAGTTTCTTTATTCAACAAGACTGTTCTAATTGGGAAATGGATAAAGAAGTACCTCAATTACCCCCAGTAGAAGAATTTACTGGTCCAGTTGGACGTTATGAAACAATACTAGAAATTATTAATGATACACAACCTACAGTAAGAGAATTATTAGGATATCTTAATGCAGGCGGTGGACATCACACGCTGATAGGTACACCAGACGAAATTGTGGATCAGATGGAAGTCTGGTTTGAAGCTGGTGTGGCTGACGGATTTAATCTTATGCCTCCTACATTACCCGGTAGTTTAGAAGACTTTGTTGAACTAATTGTTCCTGAAATGCAAAAAAGAGGTATTTTCAGAAATAAATATGAAGGTCATACCTTTCGCGAACATTTAGGATTAACATAATAAGATGAGTGTAGAGGTAAGATGTTGGTAATAGCATAAAAACTTGAGAATATTCTCGTAAAAATAATTGTAATTGGACTTACTGATTTAGACAAAGTATATGTAATAGGGTATAACAATAAAAAAGGGGCTAGTTGTAGAATCAACTTTGGGCAAACCTAAAAACATGAGACATTATAAAACACCTTCGACATGGCACTCTTGTAAAAAGTACTATAATCGGAGGTGTTTTTGCACGGGCAAAAACGTATATTCAAGCGAAGTAAAATGGGCAGTTGTGAAGGATAAAATGATGGGTGAATTAACAACGAAAGAAATTACGGAGAGGTACGGAATTAAAAATAAATCGCAGGTGGAAACTTGGATGAGATGGTATCGTTCCGGTGAGTCACTCAAACTTTTAGCGTGAAGTTTTAATCGCCGAGTCGCTCAGACAACTAATATGGTAAAATAAAAGAGCAGCTGAATACACTTATGGGTGGATGGTTGTCACAATGTTTTTCCTTTTCCTTTATGGGAAAGGAGGTGATTAACCATGGAACTATTTCTTGAATATCTAAAAGAGGCATTGAAAGGAATTATGCGAGCGGTAAGTGCGCATTTATTCCAGAAAAATTTTTTAGACAAAGAGAAAACCACCCGAAGCCGTAGCAAGCAAAAGGGTGGTTTACGAAAGTAACTATTATTTGACAACCACCGCCTATACGGCTGAGGCTGCTGGAGAGGAGAGTTGACGCTCTCCTCTCTTTACTATCTATACCCATTCTAAACGAAACATATGCAGGTTTCAAGACTGTGGATAAAGAGGGAATGACAATTGCATTATTAAAGGTGGACTATTTGGCTTTGAGTTGTCGCATTCAATATCGCAATTAAATTATCTAAACCCTCTGTAATCCTTGATATTACAGTGGTTATAGGTATTGGGTTCGACTCCCGCCATCCCCGTAAAACATGAGCGACAAACCTTACGGACAGTTAACGTCATAGCTTATCAGAGAATATTAACGTTTTATATTTAATAGCAACACACGAGGACCCTCTCGTCTAATGATAAACGATTAGACGGGGGTTTTTTGTTGTCTAAAATAGATTAACGCATACGATTGTTTTTCAATGTCATTAAGTTTCATCAGACTTCAAGATTCGTACCCGTGCATAACATAGTTCGGAAAATTCTAAGTTGATTTATGAATAGATGCAGATGTATTTATTATAATTACCTTAAATTATTTAAAGACGTACTGAAAAAGAAGTATGAACAATATAATGTAAGGGGAGTGAGTGAATATACTTTACTAACTTACAAGAATCGATGGCTTTTAAAAGATTCGTACCTGTATGTAACGTAATTCCGAATATTCTGAATTGAACCATGCACAGGCACGGATATCAGGCGCGGATATTTAGAAAGGGGATGGCAGATTGCGACCGATCGAAAAAGAAAAAATTCAAGAGAAAATAGATAGTTTTGCTAAGAAAGAAGTATTTATCCATATGGAAACATCGACAGGCTCTTATATTGGTGTACAAAATCCTGATAACATTCCAGCATGTGCATACATTAGGAATGAAATAATACAATTCACTGAGGGGAAAATTGTAGAAAACGAGGCATGGTATTCGGTCGGATTAAAAATTAAAAATGGCTGGATTTACGTGGAAGGGCTTACCGATTGGGAAATGTATGACAAAGATACATTATTATTAGGGGGACATGATACAGAAGGGAATTTGAAGATTGGACTTCAGCTAAGCCACCGTCCATTTGTATGCGGTGAATAATAAAGGGGGGAGCTTACATGAATGAAAGGGTATTGGCGATTTATCCACATCCAGATGATGAAACAATCGGTAAAGCTGGTACGCTCATCAATCATGTGAAAAATGGGGATGAAGTGACCTTAATTTGTGCGACGATGGGCCAAATGGGGAGAAAAATGGGAAAACCTTTTTTCGCCAATCGAGAAACTTTAACTGCTATTCGAAAGAAAGAGTTGTTGGATGCTTGCGAAGCAATTGGAATTCGAGACGTGAGAATGTGGATGATGCAAGACAAAACACTTCAATTTCGTGAAAAATCATTTTTGGCAGACAAAGTTCAAGCTGTTATGGATGAAGTAAAACCGACGCTCGTGTATTCTTATTATCCAGAATACGGCGTACATCCAGATCATGATGCTTTGTCAGACGCAACAATTTTGGCGATTAACAGGCTTCCGAGAAAAGAAAGACCTGTATTTCTAGGTTCAGTCATTTCAAGAGAAGGTCAAGATGAATTAGGCGCTCCGGATATTATCAATGATGTATCTCATGTGGTGCACGAAAAAATTAAGGCATTACAAGCACATCGGTCACAGACGGAACATTGGTTAGTAGCTGTAACTGATCCCTCAATTAGTGTTCAAGAAAGAAAAGAGTTACTAGAAAAGCAGAGTCAAGAGCAATTTTGGATTTATCGGCATAAAAATATTTAAGTACAGAAAGGATGACGATAATGAAAAGGATATTTGTAATGATGTTTACTTTAGTAATTGGTTCCGTTTTACTCGCAGCCTGTTCAAGTGGAGATTCTAAAGAAGGTAAAAGCGATTCGGATGTAACTGAGATTACGTATTGGCAATACACATTCCCAACAAAAGTTGAGGAAATCGATAAAATTATTGCTGATTTTGAAGAAGAAAATCCAGATATTAAAGTTGTAGCGCAAGACTTTCCATATGATCAATACCAAAATAAAATATTTGCTGCAGTTGAAGCTGAGAACGGTCCAGATATTATGAATATTTATAATGGATGGATTTCAAAATATGTGGATATGGACTATATTCAACCAATCCGCGAAGAGTTTATGAGTCAAGATGAAATTTCAGATTACTATGTTGATATGATTCAACCGTATGAACTAGATGGCAAATACTACACATTACCTGTAGCTGTTCGTTCATTAGCTCTATTTTGGAATAAAGATATGTACAAAGAGGCTGGATTAGATCCAGAAAGCCCACCAAAAACATGGGATGAGTTAATTGAAAATGCAAAAGCAATGACTGAAATGACTGACGATGGCCGGTACAAAAAAGAAGGGTTTGGATGGAATGCGGCAGGGCAAGGATTACATGAATTCCAACAAGTCCTGTTACGTCAATACGGCGTAGAGCCTTACAGTGAGGATACGTCAAAAGTATTGTGGAATGAAAAGCAAGAAGGCTATGACGCATTTAAATATTGGTTGGATATGACAATGGTTCATAAAATTGGTGACCCTGATGTCGGGAATACTTACCGAGAAGCTTTCCTTGCAGGCATTGCGGGTATGATTGTCGATGGCTCGTTTGCAGTTGGTGATATTCAAGATGCAAGTTTTGACTGGGGTGTTACAACATTACCTGTACTTGAAGAAGGCGGTTTAGAGTCAAACTATGCTTCTTATTGGACAAATGCAATTGCAAAAGGTGTGGAAGGAAAAAAATTAGAGGCAAGTGAAAAGTTCCTAGCGTATTTAATCCAAGAAGATGTTCAAAGAGAGTGGTTAGAGAATATTGGTGAACTACCTGCATCAAAAGCTTTAATCGCGGATGAAGAACTTGTGAATAATCCAACTTATGGACCGTTCATTGAAGGATTGGAACACGCGCATGCAACATTCTTTGTCAATGAAGATAAAGAGCGACAAATCATCATTGATGGTGTTGATAAAATTCGTCTAGAGAATGCGGATTACGATGAAACATTCGATGATATTGTGAAAAAGATTCAAGAAGTAAGAGATGAATTTTTCGATAAGCAGTAGAAAAACAAATCGAGTTATCTGAAGAGTGCGAAATTTAGTTAGGGAAAGTGATTTTTCTTACAAAATGTAAAGCGCAGGACTATTAGAACGAAACTAAAACGGGGCATCCAGAAGGTCGGTTTTCAGACTTTCTGGACTGCACCAGCTAAGGAGGGGGAAGATGGCTAAGTTGAAAGGAAAGGAAATGATCAAAAAAAGAACATTAAGTTTACAGAAAAGGAAGGCACTCATTGCGTATTCGTTTTTAATCATTCCAGTTTTGTTTTACTTAGCAATTAGAATCGTTCCCGCATTACAAGCCTTTTTGATGTCTTTTACAACGAGTAGTTCGTCTGCATTTACACTTGAAAACTATCAAAAATTAATCCACGATGAAGTGTTTTGGAAGTCAGTTAAAAATACATTATTGTATGTTGTCATTATCGTTCCGTTACAAATGTTATTTGGGTTACTTTTAGCGTTGGCTATTGAAAGAGTGGGCGGGAAGTTAAAGTGGTTTTATCGGGTTGTTTTCTTTTTACCATATATGACGTCAATCGTTGCTATTAGTTGGGTTTGGCGATTATTATACGATCCTAACTCGGGAGTCTTGAATGAGATTTTAGTGAAATTAAATTTACCAACTCAGGAATGGTTGGGAAGTCCTTCCACCGCACTTATCTCAATTAGCGTGGTCATTATTTGGCAGATGATGGGTTTTTGTATGCTGTTATTTACGGCGGGTTTACAGGTCATCCCAAGACAGTATTATGAAGCAGCTAAGATTGACGGGGCAACTAAGTGGCAGACTTTTTGGAATATCACTTTTCCTTTGTTGAATCCAACGATTGTTTTTTTAGCGATTATTGGTGTGATCCAAACGCTACAAACCTTCACACAGATTGCTAACTTAACGGGAGGAAGTTCTGGGGGCGGATTAGGCGGTCCTTTAAACAGTACGATGAGTGTCGTCGTTTACATGTATAACGAAGGATTCCGAGAATATAATTTACATTATGCCGCAGCTAGTACGGTATTTCTTTTTATTTTAATTTTAATCGTTACGTTAATTCAATTCCGAACATTTAACAAGAGTTATAAATTGTGAGGGGGGAAATCATGAAAGCGAAAAACTTTAGTGTTGCTAAAATAATCATTAATATTTTTCTGCTCATAGGAATTGTAGCGGTATCCTTTCCTTTTGTCTGGATGATTTTGTCGTCAGTAAAAAGTACGGCAGATTTTTACTCCTTTTCATTTTGGCCCCAGTCACTCGACTTTTCAGGGTATAAGTTTGTTTTCGAAAAAACTGATTTTACCCGATGGTATTTAAATAGTTTTATCGTCGCAATTGTGGTGACATTTAGTAATATTATTTTTTGTTCTTTAATCGGGTATACATTAGCAAAGTTTCGCGTTACAGGTATGAAGTTAATTTTCTTAATCATTTTAAGTACAATGATGATCCCAACTGAAATGTTAATTATTCCGTGGTATGTATTTAGTAGTGATTTCCAATGGGTCGACTCTTATTGGGGGCTTATATTCCCGGGACTGATGGAAGCGTTTGGAATCTTTTTAATGAGACAGTTTATGGCTTCGGTACCGGATGATATTTTAGATGCAGCGAGAATAGACGGCATGGGCGAATTTAAAATTTGGCTAAGAATTGCGATGCCACAAGTGAAGCCCGCCATTTCCGCACTTGCAATCATTACATTTTTAGGAAATTGGAATGCCTATTTATGGCCAGTTATTGTAACAAATACGGCTAAAATGAGGACTTTACCTGTTGGTATCGCGATGTATGGAACTTCAGATGCTGGAGGAATCCAGTGGAATACGATTATGGCGATGAGTTCGTTAACGGTCATTCCGATGATTATTGTCTTTTTAATTTTCCAAAGACAAATTGTTGAAGGAATCGCCCTTAGCGGAACGAAAGGATAATATGCGAAAGGGGAGTTGGATGAGTCTAAAAGAAGACTTTATAAAAAAGGATGGTCGGTCGTTTCCCGGGAAGGTTTATGTGGAGGCATTGTTAAAGCCTGTTTTTAATGATCAAAGAGATTTTTTATTGGATGCAATGTTTGCTTTGCACCGAGCACATGTCATCATGTTAGCGGAACAAGCATTGTTACCAAAAGAAGAAGCCCGCAAAATCCTAAGTGGTTTGGAAGAATTAGAAAAGGTGGAGCGGACGGATATTAGGTATAATCCTAGGTTTGAAGATTTGTTTTTTTTAATGGAAGCTAAATTAGGAGAAGTCATTGGCGATGAATTAGCTGGAAAAGTTCACTTAGCAAGAAGCCGTAATGATATGGGAGAGGGAATGTATCGCTATGTACTTCGCGAAAAGATTCTCAGTTTGGTTCAAGACGTTGATAGTTTAAGTGAAGCGTTAATTGAGCAAGCGAAGTTACATATCCATTCAATTATGCCGGCACATACCCATACACAACCTGCTCAACCAACAACATTCGGTCATTATTTACTCGCGATTTATGATAATTTGCGAAGAGACCGGGCACGTCTCATGCAAGCGTACAAAACTGTAAATGTATCTCCGTTAGGTGCAGCAGCTATAACGACGACAGGCTTTGATATTAGTAGAGAAAGATTGGCGGAGTTATTAGGTTTTGAAGAGGTACTCGAAAACTCTTATGATGCGATTGGTACGGGTGATTATTTAATAGATGCAGCGCAATCTGTCATTAGTTTAATGGTGAATACGGGACGCTGGGTGCAAGAGTTCTTAAGATTTGCATCGCATGAAGTAGGACTAGTAAGAGTGGCTGACGCTTACGTTCAAACATCTAGTATTATGCCGCAAAAAAGAAATCCTGTATCTATCGAGCATTCGCGTTCTTTGGCAAGCAATGCAGTCGGAAAAGCACAAACCGTCATCCAAATGCTGCACAACACGCCTTACGGAGACATTAATGATTCGGAAGATGACCTTCAACCGACATTATATGATAGCTTGCATACGGCAGAACGGGTGATGAAGCTAATGAATGCCGTCATTCGAACGATGGATTTTAATGTGACGAGGGCAGAAAAGCAAGCGGCTGAAAATTTAATTGTTATTACGGAATTAGCCGACGTACTGACGCGGGACCACGGCATAAGCTTTAGAAAATCTCACAGGATTGCAACGAAAATTGCACAAAAATCCGTTGCAGAGAAAAAGGAATTATTCGACTGGACAGTTGAGGAAATCAATCAACTCATCGGAGAAGTGAAGTTTTCAAAGAAAGAATGGGCGGATATCATAAGTCCAAGAGTTTTTGTAAAACGCCGAAATGTACGCGGCGGCCCAAGTCCGAGTGAGGTAAAGCGAATGATTGAAAACCGGTTACAGTTTGCAAAAGAAGAAGCAAATGCTTTTGCTCGTATTCAAGGGCGTTTAAGTGGAGCGAAAAAAATGCGTACTTGAAATGCGTGCTTGTGTATCAGATTCGTACCTGGGAAAAATGCGTGCCTGTGCACCACACAATTATTCTGACAATCAAATGCGTGCCTGTGCATCACACAATTCAGACACTATTCTGACAATCCAGGAATAAAAGGCGCCAGGGTCCAACGCAATTCGGAATAAATTCAGAATTGTTTCAGAACCTGGTACCTTAAACGTTAAAGATACTTCTTTACATCCTCAATCGTTTGAGCATCCCAAATATCATCAATCAAAAGCTCTAAAGTAATCGTGTCTAACTTGAAGATTCCTTCTTTGACTTCTTTAGGGACCGTGTTAAAATGCGTGCCTGTGCATCACACAATTTGGACGCTATTCTGACAATGGAGGAATAAAAAATCCGCACCTGTGCATGTATTTATGCACAGGTGCGGATTTATTTTTAATTGACATTCGGAAGCGATAAATTTATGCTTATCATTGAGATTGAGAATCATTATCATTTGTTTTTTATTAGTTAGATAATAAAAGCATGGTAAGCGTTCTGGGAATTGTTTTGATTACCAGATGAAAGGAGGTAGGTTATGACGGCTTTTAACGTAGACCGGGTGGCGGTTGGTTATTCGAATTCGCTCATTATCGATGAGTTGAGTGTGTCGATTCCGAAGGGTGAGATTACGACGATTATTGGTCCGAATGGTTGTGGAAAATCGACTTTGTTGAAAACGATTTCGCGGATTCTAAGAGCGAAAAACGGTTCAGTTATCTTAGATGGACATGATATTCATCGATTAGGGACGAAAGAAGTTGCGAAGAAGATGGCGATATTGCCCCAAACCGCGGAAGCACCCGGGGGATTAACGGTTTTTGAACTCGTTTCTTACGGGCGTTTTCCCCATCAGAAAGGTTTTGTGTCGTTGAAAAAGGAAGATTATACGTATATTCATTGGGCACTAGATGTAACGGGGCTAATGGCATTTAAAGATCGTCCTATCGAAGCTTTGTCAGGCGGTCAAAGGCAGCGAGTTTGGATTGCGATGGCATTAGCACAGGACACAGAAATTTTAATTCTTGATGAACCGACTACTTATTTAGATATGGCCCATCAGTTAGATATTTTACTTCTTTTACAAAAGCTAAATCGTGAAGAAGGAAGGACGATTGTGATGGTGCTTCACGATTTGAACCATGCCTCACGGTTTTCTGATTATTTAATTGCGATGAAAGAGGGGGCATTGATTACAGAAGGAAAGCCGGAAAAGGTTATGACTTGTTCTAATTTACAACGTGTTTTCCAGATCGATGCAAATTTAATGACATGTCCATTTAGTGCGAATCCAATTTGCTTGTCTTATCAATTGTGTCAATAAAATACGAGGGGGAAGTTGATGGTTGCTTCATCAGAATTATCCGCTCCAAAACGTTCTCGACCTATTCGAGCAATCATCGTTTTATTCGGTGGTATGCTGGCATTACTGCTTGCCATCGGGTTATCCATTTCATTTGGAGCGGCGGATATACAGTTAGCTACTGTTTGGACAGCAGTGTTTAGTTTTAATCCTGACGTAACTGCACACCAAATTATTCGAGAAATCCGGTTGCCGCGTGTGCTTGGTGCGGCAATGGTTGGTGCTTGTTTTGCGGTTGCTGGGGCATTGATGCAAGGCATGACACGCAATCCATTAGCTGATTCAGGACTGTTAGGAATTAACGCGGGTGCTGCGTTTATGCTAGCGATATGTTTTGCGTTATGGCCAAGCCTGCCTTATTTATATGTAATCCTATTTTCCTTTTTAGGTGCTGGTTTAGGCGCCGGAATTGTTTACGGTGTTGGCTCAATGTCGAGAGGCGGATTAACACCGATGCGTCTTGTGCTTGCGGGTGCGGCAGTGAGTGCTTTGTTAGGCGCACTCAGTGAAGGCGTTGCGTTATATTTCCGAATTGGACAAGATTTAGCTTTTTGGTATGCGGGTGGTGTATCAGGAACGAAGTGGATTCATCTTCAAGTGATGTCGCCGTGGTTGCTTGCTGCAATGATTGGCGCGGTGATTTTATCGCGTTCCATTACGCTACTGAGTCTTGGGGAAGAAGTGTCGATTGGACTTGGGCAACGAACGAAGACAATTAAAGTTGTTGGCATGGTGATTGTCCTTATTTTAGCGGGTGCCGCAGTATCTGTCGTTGGTGCGGTTGGTTTTGTTGGTTTGGTTGTTCCGCATTTAACTCGCTTTTTAGTCGGACATGACTATCGCTGGATTATTCCTTGTTCGATTGTGCTCGGCAGTTTGTTAGTTGTCTTAGCTGATCTAGGTGCAAGAATGATTAATCCGCCGTATGAGACGCCGATTGGTGCACTCATTGCGTTAATTGGGGTTCCTTTCTTCCTTTATCTTGCAAGAAAAGGAGGAAAAGAAATATGAAGCTGAGTATGACGCAAGCTCAAAGAAAAGTGAGGACAAAAAATTTATGGGTACTGACAAGCCTCGTTATCCTAATTGTGATTGTTTTTATGATTAGTATGAATACTGGATACATAAAGTTATCGCCGCTTGAAGTTGTTCGTACATTATTCGGACTTGGCACGGCACAGCAAGCATTGGTTTTATTTGACTTTCGTTTACCAAGAATTGTTCTGTCAATCCTTGTTGGGATGGGGCTGGCGGTTTCTGGTTGCGTGCTTCAAGGGGTTACGCGGAATGCCTTGGCCGATCCAGGCATTTTAGGCATTAATGCCGGTGCGGGATTAGTTGTCATGCTGTTTATTTCATTTTTCCCGTCTACTACAGATACACCTGTATTTATGTTGCCTATTTTAGCGTTTACGGGTGCGGGAGCGACAGCCGCTATCATTTACGTTTTGTCTTATAAAAGACATGAAGGGATATCGCCGATACGACTGCTCTTAACGGGCATAGCGGTTGCGGCCGGGATTAGTTCGGCAACGATTATTTTGACATTGCGCTTAAGTCCAGAAAATTACCAATTTGTAGCGACTTGGTTAGCGGGAAGTATTTGGGGTTCGAATTGGAAGTTTGTCTTGTCGTTACTCCCATGGCTTATTGTTTTGCTGTTATTTGTATATTTGAAAGCAAATGTATTAAATGTCCTTAATTTGGGTGATTTAACGGCGATTGGGCTAGGGGCTTCCATTGAAAAAGAACGGCGCATTTTACTTGCAGCGGCTGTTGGTTTAGCGGGTGCCAGTGTTTCGGTAAGTGGTGGCATTGGCTTTGTTGGATTAGTTGGTCCTCATTTGGCAAGGCAACTTGTCGGAGCGAGACATCAAGTGTTAATTCCAACGGCTGCTTTGACGGGTGCTTTATTGGTTCTGGTAGCGGATACGATTGGACGGTGGATTTTACAGCCATCGGAAATTCCAGCGGGCATTGTCGTTGCGATTATTGGTGCACCTTATTTCTTATATTTATTATCCCGTTTGCAAGATTAACTTAAAATGGAGAGTGGAATTTTGTTTAATTCGAAAAAAGTACTAGCCAGTTTTCTGGCGTTATTCATCCTATTAGCTGGTTGTAGTGCGAAAAAAGAGACTAGCAAAGAGGTAGAAATAGATGTTGCAACAGAAGAACGAACATTAACAGATGCAATGGGGCATGAAGTGACGATTCCTGCAAACCCTGAGCGTGTCATTGCATCGTATTTGGAAGATAATTTAGTTGCGCTTGGCATTACGCCTGTTGCACAGTGGACGGTGAATAACGGGGCTTCGATTCAAGCGTATTTGCAAGAAGAATTAAAAGATATTCCGACAATTCCATATGATCTACCGTTTGAAGTTGTGACTAGCTTCGCACCAGACTTATTGATTATGAGCGGTGCAGAAGCAGTTGAAGGATCAACATACGAACAGTATTCTAAAATAGCACCTACGTATGTTTTAGAAGTGGAAAATAATAGTGATTGGCGCGGTAAATTACTAAAAGTCGGCGAAGTGTTTGACAAAACGGAAGAAGCTGAGAAAGTGTTAGCGGCGTATGATGAAAAAGCGAAAGAAACGAAGACATTCATTCAAGAATCGATTGGGGAAGAATCGGCGGCAGCAATTTGGCTCGTCAATAATAACTTCTTCATTGTCGGGGATAATGTTTCAAGTGGTGCAGTGTTATACGAAGATTTAGGCCTTACGATGCCGAATGTTGTCAAAGAAATATCAAGTACAGCAACAGGAAACTGGTCATCAATTTCATTAGAAAAGTTAGCTGAACTAGATGCAGACCATCTCTTTTTAATTAACAGTGATAAAGGAAATGGCGCAGAAATGTTAAAAGATCCTGTGTGGAAAGATATTCCTGCCGTCAAAAATGGCAATATTTATGAGTTTGAAGCGGAAACAGCTTGGCTTTATTCAGGTCCGATTGCAAATAGCCAAATTATAGATGATGTGATTGAATCACTGACGAAATAATTTTTATTAAATGCGTGCCTGTGCATCAAATGCGTGCCTGTGCATCACACAATTCGGACACTATTCCGACAATGGCGGATGAAGATCCGTACCTGTGCATGTGTTTTTCGTTAAATGCGTGCCTGTGCATCACACAACTCAGACACTATTCTGACAAAGGTGAATAAAGATCCGTACCTGTGCATGTATTTTTCGTGGGATTGCTTTAAATGGAATGAGAGTTGGAAGTTTACGTATTATTTTTAAGTTCCAGAAGCTTTCGGGAAAGTTCGCAATGTTATGAGGAAAGAAGCCGACACTTTACCAAAAAGTTTACAAGGATTTCCAAGAAAAAAACGAGCAGTTTGATTTCCATATTCGATTAGCGATGGAATCAAAACTGCTCGTTGTTTTATTTCCTGTCAGTCTCAGGATGTGTGCCGCGAAGGCTGTTTTCACGTCGTCTGTTTTTAGCTTTAATGGCTTCAAGTTCTTTACCTTCCGCAAACTCCGCAGCAAACTCTGCTGATTCCATATTACGAATTGTTTTTTCCACTCTCTCTTCATGATTCGCATCTGTGTCATTTGGTCTTGGGAAATTTTCAGGCATATCTTTACCTCCATTTAGTGATGGGGTTATTGTACCCAAATGGAGGAGAATTATGATTGGTGCCTGTGCACAACACAAGATTGGTTCCTGTGCATAACACAATTCAGAACATCCAGAATTGTGTTATGCACAGGCACGCGTATAGGTACGCGTATAAATGCACATGTACGCATATTCCAAATACCTTATCATATCTCCCGTCTTATTAAGCATACAGTAAATACTGTGAAGTAGATAAAACTTCTGTAGCCGAATTTTTTAAGGTGAGAAAAGTCTAAATCCTTATGGTGAACTAACGAAGAAGATATTAAAATTTCAAGGAGGAAAAATTCATGTCAATGATGAAAGCAGCTGTCGTTAACGAACATTCACAAGATTTGGAGATTAAAGAGGTACCCATTCCTGAGCTAGCTTATGGTGAAGTACTGGTAAAAACAGAAGTATCAGGTGTGTGCCATACAGATTTACACGCTAAAATTGGTGATTGGCCTGTTAAACCAAAGCTTCCCCTCATTCCTGGTCACGAAGCAGTGGGGAAAGTTGTAAAAGTAGCCGACGGGGTTAAATCAGTTAAAGTGGGAGACCGAGTAGGAAATGCTTGGTTACATTACGCTTGTGGGGAATGTGAATTCTGTCTTACCGGAAGAGAAACTCTTTGCCACCACCAGGAAAACTCAGGGTATTCAGTGGACGGTGGTTTTGCAGAATACTTTAAAGTACCCGCAGACTATGTAGGGAAAATCCCTGATGGTTTAAGTTCTGAGGATGCTGCACCAATTCTTTGTGCTGGTGTAACGACTTATAAAGCATTAAAAGTCTCAGGAGCACAACCTGGGGATTGGGTGTCCGTATTTGGTATCGGAGGACTTGGACATCTCGCTGTTCAATATGCTAAAGCAATGGGGTTCAATGTAGTTGCAGTTGATGTTTTTGATGAGAAGCTTGAACTTGCTAAAAAATTAGGAGCTGACAAAGTAGTCAATTCATCTAAAGGTGATCCTGTGACATTCATTAATGATGAAGTTGGTGGCGTGCAAGCAGCAATTAGTGTTGCAGTCGCGAAGAAGCCTTTTGAGCAAGCTTATGAATCTGTAAAGCGTGGAGGAACACTTGTTGCAGTTGCACTTCCAAACGAAGACATGCCTTTACCAATTTTTGAGACGGTCTTAGACGGAAAAACTGTAATGGGGTCTATCGTGGGTACTAGAAAAGATTTGGCAGTGGCTCTTCAATTTGCAGCAGAAGGAAAAGTAAAGGCTAATATTAGTATAGAACCTCTAGATAATGTAAATGATATTTTTGAACGAATGGAAAAAGGGAAAATAGACGGTCGAATTGTAATGACTATGGAATAATACCGTTCATTCAGACAACTTTTAATCGATGATAAGGAAAAGAATAAATGAAAGCTCACGAGACGACTATAAAAAGATATCTTTTTATAGTCGTCTCGTTTTTTTGGGGGGGAGATGGGTTTTCATTAAGATTCGCACCGGTGCGTGACTCAATACATTCAAAAGATTCGTACCTGAAAGATTCATACCTGTGCATGGTAAATCCAATGGAAACTAATGACAGATACGAGATATTTTAGTGTTAGTGCCGTGGGTTTGTTATAATAGTGTATAAGTACTATCAATGATTTTTTAAAGGAGCTATTAAAATGGCGAAAATAGGTTTTGAAGAAAAGCTGTGGGCATCTGCTGATAAAATGCGTAACAATATGGATGCCTCTGAATATAAACATGTTGTATTAGGGTTAATCTTTTTAAAGTATGTATCTGATACTTTTTTAGAGAAATGGCAAGAGTTAATCGAAGTAGAACCTGATTTTGCAGAAGACCGCGATGCGTATATGGCAGAAGGTGTTTTCTGGGTACCAGAGACAGCGAGATGGATTTATATTGCTGAACGCGCGAAGCTACCTGAAATTGGACAAGTGGTAGACAGTGCGTTAGACGCGATTGAAAAAGAAAACCCAAGCTTAAAAGGCGTCTTACCTAAAAATTATGCAAGACCTGAGCTTGATAAACGCAGGCTAGGAGAAATTATTGATCTATTTTCTAATATTGACGTTGGCGGAAGTATCGCAAGGGAAAAGGATGTACTTGGACGTGTTTATGAGTATTTTCTTGGAAAGTTTGCTGAAAATGAAGGAAAAGGCGGCGGAGAATTTTATACACCGAAAAGCGTTGTTAGTTTAATGGTTGAGATGCTGCAACCGTATAAAGGGTATGTCTATGACCCAGCTTGTGGAAGTGGCGGGATGTTCGTTCAGTCTTTAAAATTCGTTGAAGAACACGCGGGAAACACATTTGATATTTCTATTTATGGGCAAGAGTCGAACCCAACGACTTGGAAACTAGCGAAAATGAACTTAGCCATCCGCGGCATTGAAGGAAACTTAGGTGGAAAAAACGCGGACACTTTCCATGATGATTTGCATCCATCTTTAAAAGCAGACTACATACTAGCGAATCCACCGTTTAACGACAGTGATTGGGGACAACCGAGTTTAGTAGAAGATTCTCGTTGGAACTACGGTTTACCGCCTGCGGGGAATGCGAACTACGCATGGATTTCACATATGCTTGATAAACTTGGTCAAAATGGAAAGGCAGGAATTGTTTTAGCGAACGGTTCATTATCTACAAACACTTCAAATGAAGGCGAAATTAGAAAGAATATTGTAGATGCAGATCTAGTAGAAGCCATCGTTGCTTTACCAGATAAATTGTTTTACACAACAGGCATTCCAGTAACGATTTGGATTTTAAACCGTAATAAAAAACATAAAGGAAAAACGTTATTTATAGATGCAAGAAATCTCGGCACGATGGTGAATCGTCGTTTACGTGAATTAACAGACGAAGATATTCGTAAAGTTGCAGATACGTATATTAACTGGCAAAACGATGAGAACTATGAAGATGTGCAAGGATTTTGTAAAGCAGCTGATCTAGAGAAAATTCAAAAGCATGACTACATCTTAACGCCTGGTCGTTATGTAGGTGTTGAAGAAGAGGAAGACGACGGAGAGCCATTTGAAGAGAAAATGGAACGTTTGACAACGACATTATCAGAGCAATTTAAACAATCCAGAGAGCTGGAAGAAGAAATACGGAAACAGCTTGGAGGGATTGGGTATGAGTTGTAATGGGTGGAGAGAAGTCCTACTTGAAGATATAGCAGCGTATAGCACTGATAAAATAGAAGTCTCTGAAATAACTATAAAAAACTATATCTCGACTACTAATATGGTCCCGAATAAAGGTGGAATTGAGAGTTCTGACTCACTACCAAGTACAAAGCGAGTAAATAAAAGTGAAAGAGGAGACACTCTAATTTCTAATATTCGACCATATTTTAAGAAAATATGGTATAGCGATTATAGTTACGGTGTCTCTAGCGACGTGCTAATAATAAGACCAAATAAGAAAAAAGTTTATAGCAAATATTTATATTACTTTTTATCCCAGGATCGTTTTTTTGATTTCATGGTAAGCACATCAAGAGGTACAAAAATGCCAAGGGGGGATAAAGATGCGATAATAAGATATCCTTTAGCCCTTCCTCCTTATAGAGAGCAGATAAGTATCGCTAATTTTTTTAAGAGCCTCGATGAAAAAATTGAAGTAAATAGCAAAATGAATGAAACCCTAGAAGAAATGGCGCAAGCGATATTTAAGCATTGGTTTGTTGATTTTGAATTTCCGAATGAAAATGGCGAGCTGTATAAAACGAGTGGTGGAAAGTTTGTTGAAAGTGAGTTAGGAATGATTCCTGAGGGATTTAAAGTTACAACTTTGGATGAAATTATAACTATATCCAGTGGTAAAAGACCAAAAAAGCGTGAGAATAATCAGTCTCCTGAATACTGCTATCCTTTAATAGGAGCAAGTTCAACAATGGGATATGTCAATGAATTTTTATATAACGAAGATATCTTGATTATCGGACGCGTTGGTACTCATGGTATTGTTCAACGAATTTCAGAAAAATGTTGGCCATCAGACAACACTTTAGTAATGAAGAGTGATTTTTATAATTTTGTATATCAAAATCTTTGTAATATCGACTATTCAATATTAAATCGTGGTTCGACACAACCCTTAATTACTCAAAAAGATATAAAAAACTATAAAATTATATTACCTGATAAAAAGAGTTTAAAACTTTACGAAGATGTTGTTCAAGCTCTATTTAAATACGTTGAACAGAACAATCTTGAGAATGTTATATTATCTCAAACACGCGACACGCTTCTCCCAAAACTAATGTCTGGCGAAATTCGCATTCCTGATGCCGAAAAGGAGGTTGAGGCATGTTTACAGAAGAACAGTTAGAAAAAGTTGTGATCGAATATCTTGAAGAACTTGATTATGAATATGTCCACGCGGGGCAATTACAACGTGATGAAAGAGAAGTATTGCTATTGGACCGACTAGAAAGTGCCTTGGTGAAATTAAACCAAGGTCTCTCTCTAGAGGTGATTCAACAAGCGATTCGAGAAATTCAAAGTTTTGATACGAATGATGTTTTTACCAACAACAGAGTATTCCATCGGAAGTTAACTGAATCCATTGATATCGCTGAATTTGTAGATGGGGAAACAGTTTATCACCGCGTGCAGTTGATTGATTGGCATCATCCAAAAAATAATGAGTTTCTTGCAGTAAATCAGCTTGCAATTAATGAACATTCAGAGAAAATCCCAGATATTGTAATTTATATTAATGGGATGCCGCTTATTGTGATGGAACTAAAAAGCACGTCACGGGAAGAAGTGGAGATTGAAGATGCTTATAGACAGTTAAAAAACTATATGAATGTCCATATCCCTTCTTTGTTTTATTATAATGCCTTCCTGATGATTTCAGACGGTGTCCAGGCGCTTGCTGGAACGATCACAGCGCCGATTGACCGATTTTCGGCATGGAAAAAAATCAATACGACAGACGAAATTTTAGATGATCGTCAATTAGATACGCTCATGTATGGCCTTTTTGATAAAGAAAGGCTACTGGATGTTATAAAAAACTTCACAATCTTTACGAACGATGCAAAAATTAAAGCTGCTTATCACCAATATTACGGGATGAATAAAGCGATTAGCTCTACAGTTCAAGCAGTTGATACAGATGGACGAGCTGGAGTCATATGGCATACACAAGGTAGTGGTAAAAGTCTTTCGATGGTGTTTTTAGCTGGGAATTTAATCAAACACCCTCACTTGAAAAACCCAACGATTGTTGTGATTACGGATCGAACCGATTTAGATGGTCAATTATTCGGTACGTTTTCTAGCGCAAATGAATTTTTAAGACAAGTTCCTTCTCAAGCAGAAACACGAGAAGACATTAAAACTTTACTCAATAATCGTCAAACTGGTGGCATTATCTTCTCTACGATTCAAAAGTTTGAAGAAGCAACAGGCTTATTATCTGACCGTGAGAATATCATTGTAATGGTAGATGAAGCGCATCGAACGCAGTACGGGCTAGATGCGACGTATGACGTTGAAACAGGTGAGCAGAAGTTTGGTTATGCTAAGTATTTACGTGAAGCGCTCCCAAATGCAGCGTACATTGCATTTACAGGAACGCCTATTGAAACAACTGATAAATCAACAACAGGACTTTTCGGTGATGTTATCGATGTCTATGATATGACACAAGCCGTTCAAGATGGATCAACTGTAAAGATATATTATGAATCAAGACTCGCGAAAGTAAAGTTGAATGAAGAGAAGATGAAAGAAATTGACCGAGAATATTGGCATATGCAGGTCAATGAAGGCGTTGAAACATATACGGTCGAAGAAAGTCAAAAGAGATTAGGCCGTATGGAGCAAATCATTGGCGATAAAGACCGAATACGCCAAGTCGTGGCAGACATTCTCGAACATTATGAGGACCGAAAAACGCTTGTAGAAGGTAAGGCGATGATTGTGGTTTATTCGCGTAAGACGGCTTATGCGATGTATCAAGAAATCATCAAGCAACGTCCTAATTGGGAAGATAAAGTTCAAATGGTGATGACGTTAAATAACCAAGACCCAGAAGAAATGGCAAAGTTAATTGGCAATAAAAAACTACGTAAACAACGTGAGAATGAATTTAAAGACACGAACGATCCATTTAAAATCGCAATCGTCGTAGATATGTGGTTGACAGGGTTTGACGTGCCATCACTTGATACGATGTATATCGATAAGCCAATGAAAGCACATAATTTAATGCAAGCAATTGCGCGTGTAAACCGTGTCTATACTGGTAAAACAGGCGGGCTTATCGTTGACTATATTGGCTTGAAAAGAGATTTGATGGAAGCGCTAAAGACGTATACACAGCGCGATCAAGACAAAGTACAAGAGAATGATGAAGCGAAAGTGATTGCGCTAAACATTTTAGAAGTGTTACGTAACATCTTTCATACTTTCAATTATACAAGTTTCTTCACCGACAGTAATCGGAAGCGCTATGAAACGATACGAGACGGCGCTGAGTTTGTCCAGGAAACGGAAAAGCGTAAAAACCTATTTATGACAGAAACCAAAAAGTTAAAAGACGTCTATAAAATTTCTACAGGGTTATTAGATGATCAGCAGAAGCAAGAAATCTCGTATTTCATTGCAGTACGTTCATTTATTATGAAATCAACGAGAACAGGTACGCCAGATTTAAAAGAAGTGAATGAGCGTATTTCAAAAATGTTAGAAGATGCCATTTTAGATGATGAAGTAATGGTCTTAACAGAAGCAACAAGTTCGGAATCATTTGACCTACTGAATGAGGAGAACATTGCAAAGTTACAAGCAATGCCACAGAAAAATATTGCAACGAATATTTTAATGCGTGTGATGAAAGAGAAGCTACAAGATGTTAAAAAGACAAATATCACGGTAAGTAAAAGTTTCTCTGAGAAGTTTGAAGTCATCCTTGATAGGTATCATAATCGGAATGATTTAGAAGATGTGTATAGAGTATTTGAAGAGTTAATTCAGTTCAAGGAAGAATTAGAGAAAGCAATTGAAGAAGGAAAGCAGCTTGGATTATCTTATGAAGAAAAAGCGTTCTTTGACGTATTAGGTGCTGATTCGGACATTAAAAAGTTAATGGAAGACAATATATTAATAGAAATTGCAAAAGAGTTAACCGAGACTGTTAGACAAAAACGCACGCATGATTGGGACAAAAAAGAACAAGCCCAAGCAAGAATGCGCCTTCACATTAAAAGGGTGCTGCGTCGATTCGGCTATCCGCCTAACAAAGAGCTACAAGCTGTAGAAGATGTGTTAGAGCAGGCTAAATTGCAGGCGGCGGGGATGTAGTGGGAACTTAAAAAAAGGTGAGTGCCTGTGCATGAAACAATTCTGAATTGTTTTATGCACAGGCACTAAAATAAAAGGGAGAATAGTATCACATAAAACAAAAGGAGAGATTAGATATGAAGGGGAAAAATTTTAAGAAGACTAGAGCGTTGTTAATGGGGACAATGTTGGGGGCATCATTATTAGTGCCATACGGTGGGAATGCAGGCACAGTGGAAGCGAGTGGGGTAGACGGAAAGTGTAGTATCACTATTGATGCAAATATTAATCAAGGAAGCAATAATTTAGCATATGGAACTGGGAAGTGTAAAGACCATGTATTTGGAGAATATGCTAATGGGAATTATGTGATTTACGGGGCGGAATTTAAACATGTTAAAAATGGACAAGTGGAGTTGATAAGGATTCCACCGTTTGAGACATACGAGTTAACGGTATATACTGTTAAGCCGGGGGAGAAGCCTAAGCCAGAGCCTAAGCCAGAACCAAAACCAGATGCAGGAATAGTGTTTAGCGATGTTCCGAAGAGTTACTGGGCATATAAAGATATTATGAAGATGCATGATGAAGGGGTTATTTATGGATATACGGATGGGACATTTAAACCACATCAATCAATTAGCCGAACTCATGTAGCGATGTTGTTTGCACGTTCATTGGAGTTAAAGCCGATTCGTGAGGGGAAAGAGTTTAGGGATGTATCTAAATCGCATAGAGCGTATGCAGATATTCAGAAAGTATACCGGGCGGGTATCTTTGATGGAAAAGGAAATGGAGATTTTGGAGTAGAAGATAATTTAACAAGAGCGCAAATGGCGAAAGTGTTAACAAATGCTTTTGACTTAGAGTTATACAAGGGAAATGTTTTCTCGGATGTTGGTGAAAGTCATTGGGCGAAAGATTATGTTTCAACGCTATATAAGAGCGGGATTACTGTAGGGAGTAACGGGAGGTATTTACCGAACGATTATGTGTCACGAGCACATTATGCAGTATTTTTAAATAGAGCATTGAATCAAGATGGGTTACAGAAACCGGAAGTAAAATAAGGTAAGTACCTGTGCATGAAACAATTCTGAATTGTTTCATGCACAGGCACTAAAATTATCACACAGGCACCGATTTAATACATATAGTACTTTTATTAAAAGGAGAATCTACATGTTCCATATTACAGGAAAAGATGCGACGCCGATAAAATCTACAACGTTTTCGGAATTAAATATGACTGAAAAAGATATCGAAGAGTTAATTAAAGAAAATGCAAATTTAATCACAGAAGATGATTCGCTATTAATCGTAGGCCAGCAAGTAAGAAATGCGAGTAATGCAATTTCGGATTTAATAGCGATTAATCAAAATGGAGATTTGGTTTTAATAGAGATTAAAAGAGACCGCAAAGATATTGAAACAAGAAGAGAAGCATTTGAATTCCAAGCGATTCGTTATGCGGCTGCATTTGCAAAAATAAAAGATATTGAAGAGCTAATTAATAAAGTTTATGTTCCTTTCTTAGAGAGAAAATCTACTCAATCAGAACAGGGCTTAACAATTACAGAACAGGCAAACCGCAATATAGCCAAGTTCTTCGATAATAATGAAATTGCGCTTGATGACTTTAATGAAAGACAACAGATTATATTAGTCGCTTCTGATTTTGACGAACAAACGAAATCTGCTGTTGCTTGGCTTAACCAGAACGGTGTGGATCTCCATTGTTATAAATTAGTACCTTATCAAATTGGCGATGAACTGTATATTTCAAGTGAAAAAGTATTACCTTTAGAAAGCTATGAAGATTATTTTATTGATTTATTAACGCCATCATCGCGAACTAAGATTAAGCGTAAACGTCAAATCACTCGCCGTTATTTACCGCGCATTGATGCCCTGCTAGAGTGGGGAGTTGTTAAGGAAGGCGATTTACTAAAGGTAAAAGATCATGACGCTGTCGCTAAGCTTTTGAAAAATGGGAATATTGAAGTAGATAATATCGAAAAAAGTTTGCAGCAGTGGTTGAGAGAGGTAACGAATTGGTCTTCTGTTCAGACGTACGCAATGACTGTCCATAAACAAACAGGCAAAACATTATCTGATATGCGTGAGGAGTATATGACAAAAAATAACCTGGTTTAAATTCTTCAGCGTTAAGATTCATGCCTGTGCGTACTAATTTGGAGGGGTGAAAATGATTGGGATGTTGCTTGTCATTGGATTATTTATTGTGTTAGGAATTTTTTTTATAAATGGAAAAGGCTCTTTTTTAATTGCTGGTTATAATACGATGCCTCCAGAAGAAAAGGAGAAATATAACACAGTAGCCCTATGTAAATTTATGGGAAAAATGATGTTTGCATTGTCGTTTAGTATGGTTTTTTGGGTAATTAGTGAAGCATATGAAATTGATTGGTTATTCTATGTTGGGCTCGTTTTATTTATTGCTATAGTTGTATTTATGCTTGTGTATGTCAATACAAAGAATAGATTTAAAAAATAAAATATTTTTAATAGATTCGTACCTGTGCATGGTTTAATTCAGAATATTGCGAATTAAACCATGCACAGGTACGTGTATTTTTGCGTGTACTAATTGTTCAAAGTATGCAAGGCATATTGCAATACAGGAATATTACCGATGACAACAAGTTGCAGTTTTTTACGTGTGCGGACAATCGTATGGTATAGGATTTTCATCGGGTCAATCACCGTACCTTTTCCAGGGGCCGAAAGCCTGCCGTTAGCTTTATATATAAAATTTTCATCAATGATGACACAAACATGGTTGAACTCTTTGCCTAAAATATCTCGCTTTATGAAACGCTCATATTCAAAACAATTCACAACGAGCCATTTTGAACGTTGGGATTCAGCGAAAAAAGACTGTGCGTCTTTCCGAGTTGAAAAGTATTTTACAGAAACGTTGGGGAAATATTCATACTGAAATTGACTTTTTTGGTCGATTAATTGTTGAGCGAATGTGTACATTTCCTTATTATAGCGCATGACCATTTTCAACTCATATACTTTGGGACTAAAATGCTTCACAAGATAACCAAGCACATCGATTTTATGATCCTTCTCGAACAAATAAAACCCCGCATCAAGTGAAAAAACAGCCGGTATTTTTTGCGCCTCTAATTGCTGTCGTATGTGCTGCAAATGCTTATAGCTCAGCCTTTGTGCTTCGTCAATCACAACAATATCACTATTTTTAATCGCAATGCGCTCACTCGTTTGAATGTTCCAACCGTACTGTTCTGACAAGATGCATTGGGCTTTGCTTAAAGTATTCCCATGAATGAGTATTACTTTCCTTCCTTCTCGGAGCCAATGTTTCACTAAATCGTACGTTAATAACGTTTTCCCCGTACCAGGTGCGCCGTCAATGACGATGCTATAATTATTTTCAACTAAGTCAACAATTTCTTTTTTAAATGTTGTTTGGGGTGCTGTTAAAAAATATTCACCTTTCATAAAAGCATGTGGTTCCTCTAGTGGTGAAAGCAGATAATTAATCGGATCGAATAAATCATCAATATTCGATAACTGCCGCACGATTTGCTTATTTAATGTTTCAATTAACTTTGTAGGGGAGACGGGAAGTAAGTTTTCCCCGTCGAGTCGGTAAAGTGTATTTGTTGATGAAATGTATGTAAAACTATAAATGTCCAATTCCAGAAATTTTAAGTAATAAATATTTTGAAGTAGTTGTCTTTTAATTCTTTTTAAAGAACTTTCTCTTTTGAGTTCAATGTTAATGATATAGTTTCGACCGATGCGTAATAAATCGAATTCTTTACTAATTTGTTTAATGCGATAGCCAACGAAGAATTGGTGTAGCGGTACATAGGATAGGTGGTTAAATTGTTTGAGTAGTTGTTTTAAATCATTTAGTTCACTGTCGCGTATTTTATCCATTGAGAACTGTTGGAGATATCGTTCAAAAGAGATGGTTGAAAGGTCTTCATGAGCGTTTAATAATGATTGTAAATGAATCGGTTTCATCGTGTACCTTCTCCTTTTTGCATACAAGATGATACTTTCTACGCTGTATAGTGCTGAAACTCTACGAAGAAGATTTAATTGGTCATGTATTTAGATATGTATGTATGGTTGTGTATTGATATGTGCTGAATACGCTTCTTTGTAGGGGGATTTGTAGAAGATTCGCACCTGTGCATAGATGCGTACCTGTATGTAGTTAAATTCAGAAGATATGTACCTGTGTGTGATTGAATTCAGAATATTGGGAATTAAATCATGCACAGGCACGCGTAATCATTTTCATCTCAAAATAAAAATCCACTCGTTCAAAATAAGCGAGTGGATTTTTTATTTTTTAAAAATGTATCCTTTTTATATTTTACTGACTATATAACGGGTGAACAGGCAATACGCCTGGTGAAAAATAAAGGAGGAAATGAAATGAGTGTATTAATTTCAGCGCCAACGATTCAGCTAATTCCATCGTTAGCGGAAAAAGTAGGGTTAAATGAAGCGATTGTTTTACAGCAACTGCATTTTAGGTTATGTATTTCGGAAAATTGGCGAGATGGATATAAGTGGGTTTATAAAACGTATGAGGATTGGAAAAAACAGGAGTTTCCTTTTTGGTCTGTCGATACGATTTTTCGAACAATTCGTAAGTTAGAAGATCAGGGATATCTAATCTCAACAAGTTCTTATAACCGTATGCATGCTGATAAGACAAAGTGGTATCGCATCGATTATGACTTTTTGCATGAAGTGACTTCGCAAATTGCGCTGAGTGAGTCAGGAAATTCAGGTGTTCTGAATAGGCAAAATAAGAAGTCTAGAGCCAGCGATTTGCCTAAACCAATAACCAAAGAAGTCCCAAAGAATACAACAAATAATACTATTAAAGAGATTGTCGAGGATAACCTCGACGTTGTATCTGTGATTGATTATTTAAATGAAAGAGCAAAGAAGCAATTTAAAACTTCTTCGAAAGCAACAATCCGATTAGTCCAAGCTCGGTTTCGTGAAGGGTACTACCTAGAAGATTTTAAAAAAGTGATTGATACGAAAGTAAAAGAGTGGCTAAGAAACCCGCGTTGGGAGAAGTATTTACGACCATCCACGTTATTTAACGCAACGAATTTTGAAAACTACTTGGAAGAATCAAAAAGCAGTCAGACATCTGGAAATCGAGTCGTCAACTCGTTTGAACTAGATTTTAGTAAGGGGGAATTTTGAAATGATGGAAAAACACTTACAAATTGAAAAAACGGTTTTAGGAACGATGTTGGCGGAGAATTACTTAATCGCAGATGGTGGTGTAAGAAAAGATTATTTCACAAGTCATATCCACCAAAATATTTTTAGTAGTATGCAAGCATTGATGGTGAAAAATGATCCTGTTGATGATGTGACTTTATTAACCACGATGAATCCAGCATCTCTTGGTGGAGCAAATTACGTGATGGAATTAAAGAACTTTATACGTCCTGCTAGATTTAATCAGCATGTTGAAGTGATACGTGAAGGATGGAAAGCACGTGAGAAAACGAAAATATTAGTGCAAGCACAGGAGCAAGACTGGGCAATTGAGCATATTCAACAAACCTTAGATGCTGTGGAAAATGAAGGGAATCTTGGAAGTGAAACGAGTATCCAATCAGATTTAGTGAGCATGGGAGAACGTCCGTATGAAGATGTAGCGTACGAGCCAAGTGTTCCGACGGGATTAGCAGCATTAGATAAGTTATTGAATGGATTTCAACCTGCTGAACTGATCATTATTGCAGCAAGGCCGTCTATGGGGAAAACAGATATACTCAATCATTTTGCACTTCAAGCGGGGATCGCGGGGTATCAGCCGATTATTTTCTCGCTGGAGATGAGTAGGGAATCGATGGTTGATCGATTAGTTGCGGCGACGGGCGGATATAGCCGATTACGTATGAGAAATCCTTACAAATATTTTACAGATAAACAAAAAGAACGTTGGTTAACGGTAATTGGAAATTTAGATAGGGCGAATATTCATATCGATGATCGTGCGGGGATTACTGTAGCTGAAATGCGGGCAGTTGCGAGAAGAATTATCCATGACGATACGGAAGTAAAACCAATTATTTTTGTAGATTATTTACAAATTATTCGCGGGGATACGCAGTATCGAAATCGAACGGAAGTTGTTGGGGAAATTAGCAATATGCTCAAACAGATGGCTAAAGAATTTAATTGTCCGGTTGTTTGTTTATCTCAACTGAATCGTGGTGTTGAAATTCGTGACAATAAAAGACCAGTAATGAGTGATCTACGAGATTCAGGAAATATCGAGCAGGATGCTGATGTGATCGGTTTTTTATATCGGGATGACTATTATTATCCTGAAACAGATCAGCCGAATTTGTTGGAAATTCATATCGCAAAAAATCGGAATGGTCCAACGGGAACGGCGGTTGTTCATTATGTGAAGGAAACGGGGATTTTGTATAACAAAGATTAAAAAAAGGAGAGGGAAAGATGGTCACCGTAAAAGAAATATTACAGTTCGCGATTGAGACAGATATGACTCAGTTAGCTCATCGTACTTTCTGGGCGATTCAGAATCAGAAAGTAGAGTCGACAGCGAATTCTGATATTCTCCACGTAGTCGAGTACGACGAGGAGGCAATTGCTGAAATGATTGCACAAAACTGGTTATCAATTGGTGAAGTGAAATTATATGTTGCTGAAACTAGAAATCCAGGGGTGTTTGCTTTTTACTATGGTAAAGATTTAATGGAAGTGCATATGCTTCATCAGGATCAGTTCAGAGAAACACCGAAACGTTGGGTGAATGGGAATCATTTAATGGGACAGATTTTTCATTTCATTGAAACAGGAACGATGGATATTTTATACTTTCATCGCACAAAAGTTGTTGCCTATCCATACTATATTGGGCATGCAATGGCGGGGGAGAGAGTGTTTTTGGCAAATAGCCCCATTTGACGAGGGGGGTAGGATCGTACCTGCATTTCAGGATCGGGATTAGGATCGTGCCTGTGCATGAAACATTCATGAAAGTTTAAACATTCACGTTTATTCAAACAATCATGAATGTTTATCACACAGGCACCGACTTTATTTAACAATTAACAGTTCAATCTGGTTTAAAATGTCTTCAAGACTTGTGTTTCCTTGTGCAAGCGTAGCTGCGGTGTAAGCACCTTCTACCATCGCTGCATCGAGTAAATGGATTTTTTTATCGGATAGTTCCATGACCATATCGAGCGTCATTTTAGCGCTCCCTAGGTCATAAAAAGCTAAAATTTCATCAGCTTCGTTATTTGCGACGGCTTCGGAAATTTTATCGAAACTTGAGCCGATTTCACCTTCATCTGTACCGCCTGCAAAAGTGATCGAAACGTCTTTTGCGATTTCTTTTAAAAGTGCTGTTAAGCCTTCCGCAATCTCAGGGACGTGAGAGACAAGAACAATTCCGTGTTTAGCCATTTACAACACCACTTTCAAGTAATGCTTCGAACAAGTAGCCGCTTGATGCTGCGCCGGGATCGATGTGACCGATAGAACGTTCACCGTAATAAGAAGCACGGCCTTTTGTTGCTTTTAATGGTTTCGTTTGTTCAACCGCTTTTTGAACCGATTCTTTCGTAAGCGTGTTATTTTGCACTGCTTCAATGACAGGAATCCAAAGGTCAACTAATGTCTTTTCACCTTGTTCAGCTTGTCCACGTTTTTGAATGCCTTCTAGTCCAGCTTGGAGAAGAGTAGCTAAATCTTGGTCGTCTTCGCCAGCAGATTTCGCCATGCCAATGAGCGCAGATCCATATAATGGTCCTGAAGCGCCGCCGATTTTACTAAGTAAAGACATCGCTGCTGTTTTAAAGACCTCTGATACATCGGAAGAATCGCTTTCATTTAGTTTTTCTTCCATTGCTTCTACACCACGCACCATATTGGATCCGTGATCTCCGTCTCCAATTTCTTGGTCGAGTTCACTTAAATAAGAAGCATTTTCTTTAATTTTATCTGCAAAAGTAAAAAGCCATTGTTTTGTATTTTCTACAGTTAACATACAGTATTCCTCCTTCTTTATTTTAAAATCTAATTAAAATGTGGTCGGTGTATCGACAGGTTCATTGAGCAGTTTTGTCCATTCATCGTCTTCCATTTTAATGAGCGTGAGAGACACCCCAGCCATATCAATGGCAGTCATATACGAACCAACTTTTGTATACACAACTTGGATTTCGTCTTGTGCCAATAATTTTTGAACATCATTCATGAAAATGTACTGCTCCATCGGAGGTGTTGCCCCTAAACCATTGACAAAGATACCAAAACGTTCGCCTTGCGCCCAGTTGAAGTGATTTTTAAGTTGTGTGACGAGTTCTTCTGCGATTTCATAAGACGGTTTAATTTTTTCACGTCGGTATCCAGCTTCACCGTGAATACCTACACCGTACTCAAGCTCATCTTCAGCTAATGTAAAGCCTGGTTTTCCAACTTCAGGAACAGTTGCAGGAGAGAGTGAAACACCAATTGTTGCGATGTTACTGACAAGTTTTTCTCCTAGATTTTTTAAATCAGTAAGATTCATACCGTTTTCAGCTGCAGCGCCTAAAATTTTGTGAACGAGCACTGTGCCAGCAACACCACGTTTTCCGACAGATCCCGTATCTTCAATTGAAATATCATCTCCAACGACAACATGATCAACGGTAATTCCTTCTAATTCGGCAAGATCTTTCGCCATATCAAAATTCATAATGTCTCCAGAATAATTTTTGACGATGAGTAACACACCTGCGCCTTGGTCTGCTGTTTTAATCGCTTCGACAATTTGGTCAGGAGTTGGAGAAGTAAAGACTTCACCAAGAACTGCTGCCGCAAGCATTCCTTTTCCTACAAAACCAGCATGTGCCGGTTCGTGACCGCTTCCGCCACCACTCACTAAAGCAACTTTCCCTTCATTTCGGTACTTCCTATGAATGACATTCGTCCCGTCAAGACGGTCAACAAGATCATGATGTGTAAAAACAAAGCCTTCTAGTAATTCATGCAATAAGTTTTTCGGATCATTTATAATCTTCTTCATAATCATCCTCCTCGAATATCTTACTTTCATTATGGTGGAACAATAATGAAAATTCCACTATTTAACTGACCGGAATAGAGTCAGTACCTGTGCATGAAACATTCGTGAAAGTTTAAACATTCACGTTTATTCAAACATTCATGAATATTTATCACACAGGTACCGATTTTATGTCATGTTTTAAAATATTCAGCACTCGGACAGCACTAGGTATCTTGGCATAGTTGAAAAAGGAAGTATTGTAACATTTGTGCTATAATAAAATGAGTTATCTTTATATTAGAAAAAATAAAACATTCATCGCAACCAAAATTTAGAGAAGTGAGCTAACACTTTAGTTTTAAAACAGTGGGAAATTGCATCAGAAAATCATTCATAATGAAGAGGAGGTTTTGTACATGTTAAGTTCCATAAAATCAAAATTATTAACAATCTCTTTTTTAATTTTAACCATTCCATTAATTATACTAGGTATTTTTAGTTATCAAAAAAGTGCGAACAACTTAGATGAACTCGGAGCTACCAATTTAACAAATAGTGTTGAAATGACACTTGAGATGATCGAAGCACTGAATGAGGAAGTTGAAGAAGGAAATTTGTTATTAGAAGATGCACAAGAAAGAGTTAAAAGGGCAATTCTTGGAGAAAGAAATGTCGACGGAATACGTCCAATTAATACAAATATTGACTTAGGTGAACATGGTTATTTGTTTATATTAAGTACTGAAGGCTTACAGCTTGCACATCCGAATATAGAAGGTGAAAATATTTGGGATATTGAAGATCCTGATGGTGTGAAAACAACACAGGAAGTCATTAAAGCAGCTCAATCTGGTGGTGGGCTTACTTATTTTGATTGGCCATTACCGGGGACTGAAGATGATATCGAACCGAAAGTTTCTTATTCTAAAGAAGATCCTTATTGGGGATGGGTAATTGTTTCGAGTACATATATGCTAGATTTTAATAAACCAGCAGAAGAGTTAAAGAGTTTAATTATTATTCTAACGGTCATCACTTTAATTATAGGTTCTTTTATAGTTTGGATTTCTTCTCATCGAATAGCACAACCGATTCAAAATGTTACCGAGCATATGAAAAGTCTTGCTGAAGGAGACTTAACACAAGAACAAATCAAAATTCAATCAAAAGACGAAACAGGACAATTGGCAGTTGCTTTAAATGAGATGAGAAGTCAACTGCAATATATTATGCGTGAAGTATCAGAAAGTTCTGTTGGATTATCCAATCAAAGTAATGCTCTGACACAATCTTCAAATGAAGTGACATTAGCGACAGAACAAGTTGCCCAAACGATGCAGGAATTAGCAACTGGAGCTGAAACACAGGCGAATCATGCAACAAATCTTTCGGAAGAGATGAGCTCATTTACGACAAAAGTTCAAGAAGCGAATGAAGATGGTGCATACATTCAAAGAGCTTCTGGAAAAGTAATCGACATGACAAGCGAAGGGACTACATTAATGGAAACTTCGACGAAACAAATGGCGAAAATTGATCGAATTGTTCAAGATGCGGTAGAGAAAGTAGAAGGTTTAGATACACATGCGCAAGAGATTTCACAATTAGTTGGCGTCATCCAAGACATTGCTGATCAAACGAACTTATTAGCTTTGAATGCAGCGATTGAGGCAGCGCGTGCAGGAGAACACGGACAAGGATTTGCAGTTGTGGCGAATGAAGTTAGGACATTAGCTGAGGAATCCTCTCAATCTGTCACAAATATTACAGATATTGTGTCTAGAATTCAAAGTGAATCTGAAATGGTATCTGCATCATTACAAGATAGTTATAAAGAAGTAGCACAAGGGACAGAGCAAATTATGACAACAGGCGAAATGTTTAAAGAAATTACGTCTGCTGTAACCGGTATGGCGCATCGCATTCGTCAAATTTCCGAGAATTTAAATGAGATTTCAACAAATACGATTGCAATGAACGGTTCAGTTCAAGAGATTGCTGCGATATCAGAGGAAGCTGCAGCGGGTGTAGAACAAACTTCCGCTTCAACTCAACAAACGAGTGCTTCAATGGAAGAAGTTGCAGCAAGCTCACACGACCTTGCTAAATTAGCAGAAGAACTAAATGAATTGGTAACTCAATTTACACTAGATTAATGATTGGCACCTGTGCATGAAACGATTTAGAATGTTTGAAATTGTTTCGCGTACGGGTACCTTAGAACTTGCCAATCTAAAAACGACTTAATCTCATTTAAAGATTAAGTCGTTTTTTTAGGTGAGATGAGATTGGTACCTTAAAAATTAGATCTTTTTCTTCGCAAATTTTAACTTCGGTCGTGAAATGATTGTATACAAAATCGCAGTCATTAAGATAGTTGGATAAATCGCACCGGTTGTTGTCATAAAGAAATCGACGTTTTGAATGAACCAGTAAAACACAACACCGATGAACCAAACACTCACTGCTTTTAGATTAACCCCTTTAAAATACCAATACTTCCCGCCGACAATATCAAATTGTGCCACATCATATTTTCTTTTCTTTACGAAGAAATAATCTGCGACGAGCACCCCTAATAACGCACTTAATACCATTCCAATATATTCAAGGAACATCGTAAATGTATCTAAAAAGCTTGTCATATAAAGTGGAACTAACATGAGAATACCTGCGATGATTGTCACGAGCCAGATTGCATGAAGCGGCTTTACTTTTCTTGTTACGTTTGTAACTGATACACCAGCAGCCATTAAGTTAACAACGTTTGTCGTGACACAAGCGACTACAATTAGTAAGAGCGCAACCCAACCAAGTCCTAAATTTGTAACGAGTGAACTTGGGTCAGAGTTGTCAGGATTGTAAACACCTGTCGTAAGTGCTGCACCAATTGTCGAAATGATGCCGACAAATGCAAACCAAGCGAGCGACACTAACGCACCGATTAACGGCGCAACGGTTGCCGTTTTAACGGTTGGTGTGTAGCGTGTGAATTCCGCTACACCTAGCACCCACGCTAAACTGAATGCTGCCATAATATCGATTGCGACACCTGTTGGCATTTTGAGATTAGCAGGTGGCTGCCAAGCAAATATGTCTGTCAGAGAGTGTTGTTGTAAAACAACTGTCGTAATCCATACTCCGAGAATCAGTACGAGGACAATCCCAATCCTTTCGACAATTTTAACTGAATTTCTTCCAAGGGATACAGCCGCTAAGTTCAGTAACGTCATAATAACAATCCCAAGAATCATCGGTCCAGAACTTCCAGGCTCACCATAAGCTGGCCATCCAAACAGATCACTGAAGATGAAACTCATTGAAATGACGGCAATAAACGTATTAACTACAGCCCACCCTAAAAAAACAATGGTATTTAAAAGGGTCGGTAAAGCACTGCCTTTAATCCCAAAAGCGGGCCTTGTAAGCGCCATCGTTGACGTACCTACTTTGTATCCCATATAACCGATGAGCGCTAAAATGAGATAAGCAATTGGATTCGCAATGAGCGTCACAGCAATCGCCCCGGCAAAAGAAGCGCCAGCAATCGTTCCTCCTACATACCACGAAGCATTATTTGAGTTGGCTCCAACCCAAATCGCAATCATATCAAAGAAACCTATATTTCTTTGTGACATCGGAACTTCATCTGTTGCATAGTATTCTATTGTTTTTTCTTTCTTCATTCTTTTCACACCTGAAGAATCTTTTGTCTTCAGGCGCGAACTGGGTCCATCTTCACTAGCTTTAGCCATTTAATAACATTCCTTTCTTGTATCACTACTTACTTTTCTTTAGATGACGAAAGTTTTGAAAATATTTCTCGCATATTATCTGGTGAAAACTGTAGCTCATCCGGTTCTTCTGATGACCAAACGTCATAATTTTCGCCATTCATCTTTTTATAAAGTTCTTTTGTTTGGTAGATTTCTAAGTCATAAATCCAATTAGCCATCATTAAAACAGCTGCCATATGTGCACCTTCAGTTGTTGTTCCGCACATATCTTCTACTAAACTAACGCGGTAATCACGGTAATAAGCGTCCATCACGGTCGATAAAACACAGACATCGGTTAATACCCCGCCAACAATTAAATGTTGAATGCCTAACCCTTTTAACAGTAAGTCTAAGTTAGATTCGTAAAAACCACTATATCGATATTTATCAATAATAAAATCGCCATGTTCAGGTTTTATAATTTCTGCCACTTCAATCGCTGTCGTTTGGTCGTGGTAATAAAGCGGTTCTCCTTTTTCGTCCACCGGCTCACGATTCGCAAGGCCAACCCCATCTGCTCGGTTAATATGTCTTGTATATAAGACAGGGATATTTAATTGTCGACATTTATCTAAAATAGTTTTCGCATTTTGTAAGATTTGATCCATACGGGCAATGTCAGAAGTGCCTTCCTCATTTTGCATATCAACTAATAAAAAAGCTGTTTTTTCTTTCATTTCCTTATCTCCTCCTTTCGCTGCTTCGGTTACTTCTTTATATAACTAAGCATAGTAGCATGGATGACAGAGGAATAAAAGCTTAAGATTTTTCTGTCAATTATTCAAGTGTAGATGATAATCTCTTAAGCAAACTTATTCGCTTCAATTCACATGATTGTTTTATGGATAATCTTTATTCATCCTATTTTTACCAATCATTTGCTATGATGAAGTAGATTACTTTTTAGGGGGCGCTTTCGTTGAAAAGAGAAGAGTATATACATTTAGATGGAATAGGGCTTGCAACGTTAATAGAAAAGAAAGAAGTAACAAAGCAGGAAGTATTAGATGCGAGTTTTGAGCAATTAGAAAAGGTCAACCCAATATTGAATGCGGTTACGTATACGCGTAAAGAAAAGGCTTATGAAGAAATAAAAGAAATAAAAGGTGGCGCATTTCAAGGAGTGCCAACAGCTTTAAAAGATATTTCACAAACAGTAAAAGGAGAGCCATCAACAAGTGGAGCGCGTTTAATGAAAGAAGCAATTGCACCGCAAACGGCTCATTTCACACAAAGGTTTTTAAATACAGGGGTTATTTCAATTGGAAATTCAACAACACCTGAATTTGCGTTGAAAAATATTACGGAGTCAAAGTTACACGGCCCGACAAGAAATCCGTGGAATAAAAACCATTCACCGGGTGGTTCGAGTGGAGGAGCCGCGGCACTTGTCGCATCAGGTGTTGTGCCAATTGCAGGCGCAAGTGATGGGGGTGGATCGATTCGAATTCCAGCGACGTTTAGTGGACTTTTCGGATTAAAGCCGACACGTGGGCGTACGCCGGTAGGACCAGGAGTTGGACGTAATTGGCAAGGTGCATCTATCGATTTTGTACTCACTAAATCAGTACGTGATAGTGCGCGGATGTTAGACCAATTACAAGTCGTTCAACAACAAGCAGCTTTCCAAACGCCATTATTTGAAGGAAATTATGAAAAAACAGCCGAGACCCCATTTCATAAACCGTTGAAAATTGGTTTTACAACAGAGTCACCAGTAGGTACACCTGTTTCTGATGAGGCCAAAGACGCGGTATTAAAGGTTATGAAGTGGCTAGAAGAACAAGGACATGAGGTAGTGGAGACAACAAATGGGATAGATGAAACGTCGTTAATGAATAACTATTTCCTTATGAATAGCGGGGAAATGGCAACGGTCATCACGCAAATGGAAGCAATGACTGGACGAAAAATGACTGAAAAAGATGTAGAGGTAGAAACTTGGTTACTCAATCTTGCTGGGCAAAATGTATCTGCTGCCGCTTTCTCTAGCAGTTTAGCTGCGTGGGATGTGGCGGCTGAACAAATGGCGATTTTCCATGAGACATACGATTTTTACGTGACACCAGCCGCTTCTTTCGGAGCACCTACAATTGGTGAGTTAACATATAGTGACAAAGAAGCTAACAAGTTAATTGAACAAATGAATACACTCACACCATCTGAGCAGCAAGAACTCATTTATGAAGTGTTTTTACCGAGCATTACGTATACACCTTATACACCACTCGCAAATTTAACAGGTCAACCTGCAATGAGCGTCCCTGTTCATATGACAAAAGATCATTTACCAATCGGTGTTCAATTTATTGCTCCGAAAGGGTCGGATGAACGTTTATTACAAATCGCTCACCAATTAGAACAATCAGACCTCTGGATAGGGATGAAAGGGAATCCTTATTTTAATTGATGAGATGTAGTCATGCTGTACATGTATTGAAGAAACGAATGTCTTGATGCATGTCTCTTGTTCGCAACATTGTATAGGTACTTGGAAATATAATCCAAGTACCTCCAATTATAGGGGGATTCTATGTTTAATGACCAAGAACGACTGATTTTAGCAAGTATCATCTTCGTATATTTTATTTTCCTTTTTATGCTTTCTTTATATATGAAAAAGAAAACAAAAACATATGAAGATTATAATGTTGCAGGGAGATCGGTTTCTGTTTTTCCGCTCATTTTAACGTTTGTAGGAACAGGGATTGGCGGGGCCACGTTATTAGGCTATATGGAAAATGGGTACCTGCTTGGAATGGGACAACAGTGGATACATATTACGATGCTTTTTGCTGTTATTTTACTCGCATCTTTCTTACTCAAGAAGATTCGACACTTAGGAGAACAACATCATATGGTGACAGTTGGAGATTATACAGCTTTACGTTACGGAGAAAAAGCGCGTATTCCTACTGTCATTAGCTTTTTGTTTTCGTATTGTGCAATGACAGGGATGCAGTTTGCTGCAATTGCTTCTATTTTAAATTTAACACTTGGTATTCCGATGACAGTTGGAATTTTAATTGGTTGGGTATTATTAACAGCTAAAACATATGTCGGTGGTTTAAAAGCTGTCATTTGGCAAGATGTCATTCAAGGACTTATTTTAATATTCGGTGTGCTATTGTTATTTGTTACTGTGTTAAAGCTTTCAGGAAGCTGGGAAAACATTTCTATTAATGCGCAGGCGATGAATGAAGAATCGATGCTCGATGTTTTTAATATTACATCAGGTGAAATACTTATTTATTTATTAACATTGTCTTTCTACCAATTCATACGCCAAGATGTATGGCAACGGATTTGGGCAGCAAATAGTCTTCGAACTGCGCGTAATGGTTATTGGATTTCGATGATTGTTGCCATTTTATTAGGTGCGATGGTCGTCCTAATTGGTGTTGTTAGTCGATATGGTTTAGATTTGGGACAAGTTGATCCGGCACTTGTTTACTACCGTATCATTGAAGATGTCTTTCCGTTTTCGTTGGTTGTCGTAATGATTATCGTTCTTCTTGGGGCGGTCATTTCAAGTGCTGACTCGTTCTTTATTGCGGGTTCTTCGTCAATTGTGAATGACTTAATTAAACCAAATGTAAAAAATCCGAATCAAACAAACATGTTATTGTACAGTCGACTTTCTGTTTTGATTGTTTCAGTGATTGCGCTTATTTTAACATTGGCTATTCCGGGGCTTGTGAATTTAATGGTGACGGGAACTGCTATGTCGGTTTCTGGTTTACTTGCACCTGTATTATTCGGTTTATTTTGGAAGAAGCCAACAAAACTTGCGGGAACGTCTGCAATGTGGATCGGCTTAATATCTGCTGTAGTTTGGCAAATTCTTGGACACCCTTACGGCATTCATCCCATTCTGATTGGATTACCGTTATCAACGATTACGTTATTGGCAATCACTTTGACAACAAGAACGTCAAGTTGATATTTATTAGTGTGTTAGAGGTGTTTCCATTTCCGCGTATAGACCACGATGATTGAAAAATAGATAGAACGGGTAAAGTAAGTCTAAAAAAGGTGGTTTTAAAATGCGCGAACATGAACAACTTCCGATGGAACATCATGATCCTGAAAGTAGAATCGATTATTATCAAGTAGCGTCTGAAGCATTTGGGCATATTAAAGCACTAGAAATTTACTCAAGAAGTACGGATTTGGAAGATGCTTTTAGAGAGTTACTAAAACTGCGTGTTTCTCAAATAAACGGCTGTCCGTATTGTATCGATATGCATTCGAAAGCAGCAAAACAATTGGAAGCATCAGATGAAAAAATTAAAAGCGTATCGTCTTGGAAAACGTCCGATGTGTTTACGGATAAAGAGAAAATGGCATTTGCAATTGCAGAGCATGTGACACTCATTTCTGAAAAAGGTGTGGATGATGAATTATATACACGTGCGAGAGAATTCTTTGATGAACGAGAATATGTCGACTTAGTTCTAGTGATTAACCAAGTAAACCTATGGAACCGCGTGTCGATTTCAATGGGCGTTAAATAACCGACCAATACAATGCCAGACATGGAAAAAATCCGTGTCTGGCATTTATTGTTTTAAATGAAAAAGGGGAAGCGAATAAGATTAAAAATTCTTTTTCGAAAATATCTCGAATTCAAGGCAAGTTACTAGAAATGATATCAGTTGCGTGGTAAAGTGATTACACAATTAATTTTTAGTTGCATATCTTGAATTCAAGGTATATAACTAAATTAAAAAATAAAGGAGAGTAAAAAATGATTTTATCAATTATTTTACAAGTATTATTAGGGTTAGGGTTTATCATGTTCGGTTATCAGAAGTTCGTGTCGGAAGAAATGAAGCAAGGATTTATCCATTTTGGGTACGGAGATGGATTTAGAATCTTTACTGGACTTGTTGAAATTATTTCAGCAATCGTCATTATCGTTGGGATTTGGGTTAAACCTTTAGCGGTGATAGGCGGGGGATTACTAGCTGTGACAATGATCGGCGCAATTTTAACTCACGTGAAAATGAAAGATGAATTTAAAAATATGGTTATGCCGATTGTCTTATTTATATTGCCAGTCATTGTAGTCATTCTGAACTGGTCAATTTTATTTTAATATGTCATTGTAATGCAATACTAAAAATGCTTATGCAGTGTAATACATGCATAGGCATTTTTATATACATTGATAAAAACAAAGATTATAATGTAGATAATGAATGTCCGTATTATAAAGGAGATGATGTTCATGCAAATGAAAACTGGCGTAGAGCAAGCGGTATATGCCATTATGATTTTAACGATGTTACCTGATAAAGCTGTATTACCAGGAGAGGCGATTAGTCAACAGTTAAAAACGTCACCGTCCTATTCTCAAAAATTATTGAGAAGACTTGTCAGTGAAAATTTAATTGCTTCTGTACCTGGTGCAAAAGGCGGGTTTAAATTACAGAGAAAACCAGAAGCGATTCGAGTTTATGACATTTACTTGGCAATAGAAGGGCAGCAGTCTCTCTACTCTCCAAGTGGTATTTTAGATGATTTACTTGAACTTGAAGAAGAGAAGTGTAACTGCTTATTAACCGATTTAATGGATGAGGCGGAGTCTGCATGGAAAACAGTATTAAAGCGACAGACAATCGCCGACTTAATAGAAGATATTCAAGCAGAGCGATTTAAAGAAAAACTAGCCACTTTGCAGCAACTAATTGAAGAAAGAATGGTTTTGTAAATGAATAAATTTCAAAAGCATAAAGGCTTTACGAAAGCTTTTAAAGAAAATAAATTATCACTAGGTTTGTTAATGCCGTTAGAATCTTATAGCGGCAGTTTTCCAACGATGGATTTAGAAGAGCAAATCAAACTTGCAAAACAAGTAGAGGAACTCGGGTTTGCATCGTTATTTGTGAGAGATTCTCCGATTTATGATCCGAAATTTGGAGATGTAGGATTTTTATATGATCCGCTTATGTTTCTGACATATGTGGCGGCGCAAACAGAAAAGATTGCGCTCGGTACAGCAAGTGTCGTCACGACGTTAAGAAACCCGATGCATTTAGCAAAATCAGTCGCAACATTAGATCGTTTATCGAAAGAAAGATTTCTATTTGGCGCAGCGACGGGAGATCGTCCAATTGAATTTCCAGCATTTAAAGTCGATGAAAATCATAAAGAAGCATTATTCCAAGAATCGATTACCGTTATGCGAGAAATTTGGGGATCTGCTTCTCCGAGGATTCAAACAGAATGTGTTCATTTGACAGAAGGGGATATCGTTCCTAAACCAGCACTTTCGGATGTTCCTGTTTTTGGTACGGGTTATTCGGGACAAACGATGAAATGGTTAGCGCAGCATACAGACGGTTGGTTTTTCTATTCGCAAGGCGTGAATGAACAACGTGCACTTATTGAAAAGTGGCGAGAAAAAACGGGGGGATTTAAACCGTTTATTCAACCAATTAGTATCGATTTGTCTGAGAATCCACGAGAAGCACCAAAGCCGATTCAAGGCGGATTTAGGGCAGGTCATAAATTTTTAATCGATTATTTGTATGCTTATCAAGATATAGGCGTCAATCATATATTCTTTGGATTAAAAGCAGGGAAAAGACCTGCAGCAGAAGTCATTCAAGAAATGGGAGAATATGTAGTGCCATACTTCCCATCACATACAAAATGAAAGTTGGAGGAATTCAGATGATAAAAGAATTAGATCGTATTAATGAACTAGCAAAAATCCAGCGTGAAGTTGGATTAACAGAAGACCAAAAAGTAGAACAGCAACAATTACGTCAAGCATATTTAGGTCAAATCCGCGGACAAGTGATCAACTCGTTTACAGGATTAACAGTGATTGACCCACTCGGCAATGACGTAACACCTGAAAAAGTACGAGAGCTTAACAAATTAAATTAATTTTATGGGATGCTAGAGAAAATCTGGCATCCTTATTTTTTGAAAAAAATCGTCTTTAAGCACCATTTTATTTTTACTCTACGTAGAAAGGATGCTATTATTTGTGATAAGAGTTATAGGAAGAAGGCATAGATGAATGAAACTGAAACTAATTAAAGCATTAATACTCGCTGTTGTGATGAGTGGTGTGCTCCTTATTGGAGGGGTCTTTTTCATGCTGAACTTATATTCTGCAAATGAAAGTGTAAGTATAATAGATGAGCTAGATGATGAACCAAATATTGAGCAGTTTATTGATACGATTGGTGAAACGGCACAAGAACTAGGACAAGCCAATGACTTATATGCTTCCGTTATGATTGCACAAGCGATTTTAGAAAGCGATCAAGGAAGAAGTGGATTGGCCGCAGAACCTTATTTTAATTTATTTGGTATAAAGGGAAGTTACAAGAATCAATCCGTCGAGTTTGAGACAATGGAAGATGATGGAAAAGGGAATTTTACGAAAGTCATGGCAAAGTTTCGGAAGTATCCATCTTATGAAAATTCACTAGAAGACTATGTGACACTTCTTCGAGACGGATTATCGTGGGATAAAGATTTTTATCAAGCTACCTTTAAAAGCAATACGAATTCTTACCAGGATGTAACGGCATTTTTAACCGGCACTTATGCAACGGACTCTCGTTATCATGAGAAGTTGAATCGACTCATTGAACAATATGATTTAGAACGTTATGATTGATTGAACGAACAAGGATTTACAATTGTTTTCACATTATTACCTCCGATAAAGGGCTGTTTGTATGGAGACTATGCTAGTAGTATTTATTGTCATTGGGATTTTGAATCTATTTGAGACGCGTTATTTTATTCACTTTTTTCTTTATGAAAGATGACAAGACGGGTAAACGTGGCGAAAAACATGAAGTGAAAATTACCTCAGAAGAAATTCCGGATGAAATATTATTAGCGATTTATATTCAAATGATGAATATGCGGAATGATCGATAGGAGAAGCACCTACACACAATCTTTAATGAAAACCGCAAACCTGATACAGTATCCGGTTTGCGGTTTTTGATTTATAAAGATTTACTGAGTCGGGTATGTCTTGTCTTTTGTTTTTGCAGTGAAGTTGTTGATGGTTTTCCGACAACTTTCTGGTAACGGTAATAGACAAATCCTGCGGCTAGGAAACCAACGACTGCAAGAAACGCATCGAATATAAAGATAATCGAAATATTTCCGCTTTTTGAAAGAAGTCCTGTGACAAGGGGCATCACAACAGAAGCAAGTCCCGCTGCTGTTGCGATTAAACCTGTAACACGACCTTTCTTTTCCCAAAATAGCTCTGTCATAATCGCAATTGACAATTGGAAAATGCCTGCCGTCGATAAACCGATGAAAAAAGCAGCAATTGTTGCCACACTTGGAATTTTAATCGTTAAAATCGTTACAATTGCGATAAAAGTAATGATTGGATAAATGACAATAATTGTCACAGGGCGTACCCACTTCTTTAACATAACGGCCAATGTAAGGACCGATAATAATGAACCGATACTATAATAACTTAATAATTTAATTGCGCTCGCTGTCGTTAAACCAAGGACCTCTTCGCCGTAAGAAGGGATCCAGATTTGAGCGACAGTAAACAAACTAGTAGAAGTAAATCCAATAATAATGAGTGCGAACCCTTCCTTAGCAAAATTTGGTTTTGATAGGAAAGTAGGAATTTCCGCAGCAGTTTGGTTTTCCTTTGGTTGTTTTTCGATTCGATGATTTGGAAACGATGCCCGAAGTAGTAATAGCATCGCTACAAGGTAAATCGTTGCAGGGATAAAGAAAGCATAACCGTAAAATAGTTCCTGTTTTGCGAAAAATAAAATCATAAATGGAAGAAGTGCCGTACCCGCCGCCATAAATGCCTTCACCATCACACTTGCCGATCCTGTTGATTTGGGAAATACTTCTATTAAAGCAGGATAAGATCCAGCATCCATCGCCGAATTTCCAATACCTGCCAAAAAGGCGAGAATGATCGCAACTTGATAACTAGGCGCTAACGGCACAGCAAAAAGAAAAATACCCATCATGAGGCTAGAAAAAATAATTAAAGGTTTTCTTCCGATACGGTCGGATAACCTACCAGCGCCCGCATAAGTCAGTAGCTTCCCAATTCCAATGACCGCAATAATATAGCTAATGCCAGCACTATCTGTTTGCCACTGCTTGGTAAGTGAATCCATATTAGAAACCAATATGACGTTCACCATGCCAAGTAAAAAATAATTTAGATACACCCCAACCGCCGCTTTACTGTACATTTTCTCTACCTCCTTATTACGATTAGACTAATTATATAGAATTTTTAAAAATTTACAAGATAGAGTGACGAGTGTCGATCTATATTTTCTTTTTATAGCGTTCCTCTTTATTTTACTGAAAATGATGAGAGAACGAAAGACGTGTAACGGAAATATATTTTGGGTAAATATGTTAAAGTAAATATAAATGTTTTGGAAAATTTTGTTCATGATAACGGAGTAAAAATGAGCGTAGGCAATCGCGAATTAATTGTTGAAAATGGAGGTCATAAAATTGAATGTTACAATCCGTAAAATGGACAAAGAGGATATTAGGCAAGTTCAAAATGTAGCAAAAAAGAGCTGGCATACGACTTATGAAGGGATTATTCCTTATAATGTACAACAGAGTTATATTAACTGAATATTAGGAAGGGAGGGGAGTTATTATTAAGTTCATTAGATTGATAATTATGTTAATTCCTACACCATTTTTGTTTCACTATATTGAAATTTCATTCGCAAATGGAGCCACTTTTGCGTTTACAGGGACATTCCTATTTGTTATTTTGGCAGGTATATTATCTATGAAAAGCAAGCTTTATTTTATTGTTATAGCAAACATTTTCAGTATATTCGTATCAATTTTGCTGGGGATAGCGTTTATAATTCCTCCGAATCAGTCTTGGTTTAATCCATTTGGCATGAATTTTGCTATTATATTTACCGGTATTATTATTTTAATTGGGCTATTAATAGTCCGATTTGTTTTAAACTCCATATTATTAAAAGTCGGGAAATAAACAAAGTAGTATTTGCAATTAAAAGTTTTTTAAAGAGGGCAATCAAAGAAACAAAAGTTGTATTGGTATTCCATAAGTGGGTGCAGTTCTTATAAGAGCTGTACTTCAATTGGACCAGAGAGGTGAAAAGATGAGGAGTTTTTGTTTATATATTGTCACGCCTATATTCGCTTTTATTGGTGGTCTTCTCTCTTACATCTTGACAGTGAAATTAGGTTGGGATGAATCGTTGAATGGCGATATAAGAGCTGTTTTATTTTGGGGGAGCGCGGTGTATGTGATTGTTGTCCCTTTTTACTACGGAGTGATTTACTTTATTGATCGTCGTTTTGAGAAATTTAAAGCACTGCTCTACATCATTGCGTGTATGTTAGTATTTTTAATACCAACTTTTCCGATACTCGCATTAATTTTTGGAATAACAAGACCGTTTTCACTTGAAATAATACCCTTTTATTCATTTTTCATAAGTTCGGGCTTTATTTTTGGGTTGCTCACTTGGATTTTTAAACGAAATAATGTTCATACCGTAATGTAGCTAACAGGCGCCATTCTTTAATAAAGATCAGCACCTATTTTGTAAAAGGACCATTATGTGCATATAAACTGTTGCATGCAATTGAAATTGTATTATTTATTGGTATGGCAATTTTTAAGAAGCAAGAAAAATAGTATTCCGTTAACGGGCCATATTGTGAAATTGTCGAGGTGCTAAAAAATATGAATTCTAAAGTTTTTATTTTACTATTAGCTGTTTTAGGTATTAATGCATTAAGATATGGGACTTATCTTTTGGAAGGGTCTACAACCATTTACAACTGGGTGTTATTTGTCTTAAATTTGTTTTCTTTAATTATTATTGTCATTTCAAAAATAAAAACAAAGGAAATTGAGTCAAAGAGCGATAAATAAAAGCAAGGGCAGCAAACGGGCGCGATTATTGCCAAAGATATATATTTAAACCTGGGATGTTTGTGAAAATACTGAGCGAACTCAACACTGTGAGTAATGTTATAATGGAAATAACAATAAATAAGGAGTGTTATGTATGAAGGAAAAATTACGCCTAGAACGTAAAAAACAAGTCGATTTTGCAGTTGGCATGGCCGGTATCGACGGTGGAAAACCGAGTGCTTTCACTGAAGAACTCTTAAACCAATATGAAATTGGTCAATTATCAGCTAGCCAATTGAAACAAGCAATTGTTGAAGAATATACAAGGACCATACAATAATTCATGGATCCATATGTGTATTCTCATACAAACATCTTAATAAACAAATTAAACATTCAGGACGCACAACAATTAATTGATATCGAAGCACAACTGCTAATCGCAGGAATTATGGATATCTGCTGAAACCCAAAACTATTTACATTAGGATATTTAAGTCTTATTTTCGTACCGTTTCTCATTTTCCGTATCAAATTGAGCGATAAAGAAGAACCAATGTTTTAATTTCCGAAAGGGGCATAGTAATTGCAGGAGAGAACAATCACTATTATTAACAAAATTCGTACCGAAATGTGAATAAATAACCATACAGGTGGGAAGTCTGAGTAAAAGAAGAAAAAGGAGTCATTATAATGGATTTCAACCTGATTTGGCAGGCAGTATTAATTGTGATCGTTGGAACAAGCTTACTTCGCTTAGCGGGGAAAAAAACAATTTCCCAAATGACACTAGGGGAAACGGTATTAATGATTTCGTTCGGTACATTATTAATTCAACCAGTCACAACAAAAAATATATGGGTTACATTTATCATAGGAGCGGTGCTTGTATTTACTTTGCTGGCAATGGAATATGGCCAATTAAAAATCGATTGGTTAGAGAAATTAATTACGGGAAAGTCAAAAATAATCATTGAGAAAGGCGTCATCAATGAACAAGAACTCGCTAAATTACGCCTGACGGTCGATCAGTTAGAAATGCATTTAAGACAAAATAACGTAGCCAATATTACAGATGTTGAATGGGCAACCTTTGAACCAAGCGGACAGCTAGGTTTTACTTTGAAAAAAGAAGCCCAGCCAGCTACTAAAAAAGACATCCAAGAATTACAACAAATGTTTCAACAATTAACAACGAATCATTCTCAGCTAGAGCATTTTACAAAGCAGCTAAGCGAGTTGAATAAGGAACCAAATCAAGCAAAACTTTTCACTGAAGTAAAAAACAAAGGTCATAAACACACACCACCAAACCATTTACAATAGCCGTTTACTAGTTTAAATGGGCAATGGAAACGGTATTCGAAAAGGGATATTGTGGCATAAAAAACATCGCATAAATTTTGCGATGCTTTTTCGCATTGGACAAAACCGTAGAAATGAATCTTTTTAGAAATCATATCGTATAGACTACTAAGTGTTTTTTAAAACGGAAAGATTCGTTTTTTACAATAATCATTCAATGATATAGAGAGAATCAGACAAAATCGTTTTCTACAGACACTTTCACAAAGTAGAGAGAGGCGTCGAATATGAAAAAGTTTTTTCCTTTTATAATGCTTGCAGGGATGACTTGCATTGTAACGACAGGACTTTGGGTTACAAAAACGTATGAGATGTATTCGGTTTATCCGAGTGAAGTATATTTTTATTTCCTTATAGGAATCGTCTTAGTCCTTCTCGCTTTTTTGCTAGCACGGGTTAAGGGAGAGGAAGAAGCGGAAGACCGTGGAGATTATCGAGTCGTCATCAATGAAATATGGGAGAATAAAAAATTCATAGGCGACCAAGTGGCTAAATATGTCCTCATCGCTCTTGGTGTACTTGCTATTTTTAATTGGCGTCTAGCCCTTAGTTTAATTGTGCCGATCATATTGCTAGGACTCATTGTGACAGGTTTTTTATATGTCATGCACGATGACGGGGAAGATGTTGAATGGGGAAAGCCGAAGAATAAGTTTATACAAATTGTATTGCCCTTAGTTGATTATCGAAGACATCCTTTTAGCATCACATTTGTACTTTTTATCGTGATTATTTTTTCTTTGTTGATTTTAAAACATTATGGGATCCCCATCAGTCTAGATGATCGGGACCGCCCGAGACGGTATACAACAAGTTTGGAAAATCAGCTACTATTTATGCCGGCAGTTATTTATACAACGAGCTTTCTTTATATTATTCAACATGCCGATTTTCTAGGAATTCGCCGCGCCAATCAAAGCGCGACGAAGTTAGTATTTCTTTATGCTTTTGAGTTTCTGATCTGCTCATTATCTATCTTTCTATTTTTCTTAGGGCTAATTTGAATGTTGGCAAGAGCATCTTAATGATTTCGATTATTGGCGGATTTGATAAAAGAACAGATGTGTCTATCTACGTTAAGCAATCATTATTCAAATAAAACGACTTGTACATCATGGGATTCCATGACGCACAAGTCGTTCGATTATCATTCAGATACTTTTTCTAGTTTTACTTCTTTTGACACAAAAGGTCTGGAGAAAGAAATTAGTGCACAAAGTAAGCCAATCACAGCGATGACGCTTCCGATCCAAGGTAAATTGGATACAGAACCACCTTGTGTCACCGCGAGACCCCCGATTGCTGATCCGAGTGAGATACCTACTTGAATCGCTGAGTTATTAAAGCTTTGCTGAATATCGGCAGTACTTGGATCGGTTTGAATCAGATAACTTTGCTGTGGCGGTGAAATAGCCCAGCTCAGCATAGCCCATATAATCATAATCGGTGTAAAGAATACGATTGAAGTTGTTGAAAATGGCAAGATAAACAGTGCTACTGCGAATGAACCAATTACGATGAGAACACTTTTCTTCGCGCCAATCTTGTCTGAAAGTGTCCCACCAAGCGCCCCGCCACTGACTGCCGCGACGCCAAACACGAGATAAGCAATACTTACCCAAGTAGAATTCAGTTGTAAATTAATTTCTAAATACGGTGTAAAGTAAGCATAAAGTGCATAGTGACCAGCAAGCATAAACATAGTTGCTAAGTGCGCACTCCCCATTTTCACACTCGCAACAGCTTTTAACTGCACCTTTAAAGGAATTGCTTGTGCACCTGGAATTTTCTCTAAAAACAATGAAATTAATATAAACGAACCAACCGATAAAGCTGCAATACATAGAAAAATTACGCGCCAACCAAACGCATCTGAAATTAAAATGCCTAACGGAACACCTAACACAAGTGAAGAGCTAATGCCCATATAGACAAAACCAACAGCGCGAGCTTGCTGTGAAGGTTTCACAACTTTAGTTGCAATCGTTAGCGATAACACAACAATGAGTGCAGTACTCATCGCCGTAATCACTCGCGCAATCATCATCACGGTAAAAGTTGGACTAAAATAAGTCATGACATTCCCCGCTAAAAACACAAGTAATGAGATGAGGTATATTTTCTTTCGTTCAAATTTACTTGTTAATACTAGTAATACGGGACCCGAAATGGCATAGACGAGCGCAAAAACGGTGATGAGCTGTCCAGCTGTACCAATTGATATATTTAAGTCATTTGCAATGGTTGGTAATATTCCGCCCACAATCAATTCCACAAGTCCAACCGCGACGGCTGAAATTGCTAATATGATCACTTTTAAATTCATACTAATCCACGATTCCTTTCTATTTCCTGAGAAATGACCATACTAAAAAAATCCCGACTACAAAAAGGGTTAGTTTTTGTAATCAGGATTTTTCGGTTCCTGGTAGAGACCCTCAAGCCATATTCTTGAAGTTATACATTGATCATTATTTTTTATTGTAATAATTTATTATACTACGTCATTTTATACTTTTCAAGTTACAGTTTTTTAAATCATGTGGAAACTTGGGGCTTGGTTTATCATATTTTTAATTTTATGAAGTTTTGTTGAGAAGCGTGAAAATATAAAGTATTATATGGTAGATTTAAAAAATCCGGATTAGGAATGATTACCAGTGTATCCTGTGTTCGGAACGATGAAGGGATAAGAGAAAATATGAAGCGTATAAAGTGGTTGTTAGTCTTGATGATCGTCGGTTTATTAGCAGCATGTGGCAAGCCGTCTTCAAACGAGGAGTCGCCTAAGCAAGCTGAAACTGAAGAAAATGAACCGGAAAACATTGAGAACGAAGAAGAAAACGAGAACGATGAAAGCGATAATGTAGCCGAGGCGCCAAAAAAAGAAGTAAATAAGGAAGAAAGCAACTCAAAAGCTACTGGAAATGCTGAAGCTGTCACTCAAAACAAAGAGGAAAGTCAACAGCCTGAACAAACAGTATCAGTAAGCAAAGAAGAATTAGTTGAAGCGGTAAGAGGATTAGAAAAAGTGAATGATATCATTCATAACGAGGGCATTTACAATGATTTACCTTATGCCAATATAAAAGAACAGTTAACGCCTTATGTAACAGCGCATTGGATTGAAGAAACTGAGCCCATTTACGATGCGAGTGAAATTGATATGCACACAGGTTTTTTCCCATTTAGAGTGAATCGTAATTTAGATGTTTGGTTTGACTATAAAGTCGACGGGACAACTGCTTATGTTTCTACTTTCAGTCCAGGAGACGAATACGCTTATCTATCGTATGATCTCGATTTTGTATTGAAACAGGAAAATGACGTTTGGAAAGTAGATCAGTATGACGTGACATTTGACTACGGTGAGGAAGGGAAAAACTTTTCAATAGAAGAAGCCAAAGAGCTGCTTGAAAAGTTTTACGGTTATGAAGATGTCACGCATGTTGCAACATATGAAGAAGAATTAGATCGGAATTATCAAGACTTCCACATGGAAACAGTATATGAGTTTGATGCTATATACCCTGAAACTGGGGGGGCTGTTACTGAGAAAGTTGTTGCATACGACGGACGGACATTGATGTGGTGAAACAAGTAGAAGAAAATTAATCTTTATTTATGATGTTATAACGACTTGATCTATTTATATAATCGAGTCGTTTTTCTACTGATAAGATTTGGTGTTTTTTTAGAATGTTCACAAAAACAGTGCGAAAGACATCTTGAAGAAAATACTGCTTTATTTTTGTGCAGTTTTCTAGACATTCTCTCAATCAAATTAAATTTAAGTATATTTTTCTTCAAAGAAAATGTAGTTTTTTGTACCTATTTATCTATTTTTGTGAAAATAGCTTATAAAAACAATTCTTGCATATGTTGAATTTTTTTCACAATTGCGCATAAAAATTATGATAAACTTAATTGCAGATATGAAAAGACAGACTTTTAAAAGAACAAGTAAAATTGTTCTTTTTATTTTGTGAAATACTATTTGATTATAAAAACTATGTTCATTTTGGGCTTCTTAGAAACGTTTAAAAGCTAAAGGAAAGCGATTTACATTCATAAGGAGAAGATAGACGATATGCATATTGTGAAAGTAGGCGTGAATTATCAAGTGACTCCGTTAGAAATTAGGGAGCGGTTAACGTTTGCTGATGGTGCTGTAGAAGAAGCAATGATTTCATTAGGAAAATACGATGAAATCTTCGAAAACGTGATCTTATCTACATGTAACCGTACGGAGATTTTCGTTGTTGTGGAGTCGATTGATTCGGCTAAAGAGGCGGTAAGCAATTTTTTGAGTCATTGGTTTGACCTGGACTGTGTTGTGTTCTCGGAATTTTTGCAACTCGACTATGACCACGATGTTGTTGAACATTTGTTTAGACTCGCTGTTGGACTCGATTCGATGGTTCTAGGAGAAACGCAAATTCTTGGGCAAGTGAGAGATGCTTTTTTGACCGCGCAGCAGTTAAATGTAACAGATAAGATTTTCAATGAATTGTTTAAACGAGTTGTGACGTTTGCGAAAAGCGCGCATAGTAACACGATTATTGGCGAACAAGCTGTATCGATTAGTTATGTAGCGGTCGAACTGTCGAAAAAGATTTTTGGCGAGATGAGCGGGAAACACGCGGTCATTATCGGTGCTGGGGAAATGGGCGAGTTGTCATTAAAGAATCTTTCTAGCTCAGGTGTTTCGAAAATTACTGTTGTGAATCGTAGTTTAGAACGTTCTGAGCAGCTAGCAAATCGTTTCAATGCAACATCCGCCACTTTAGATGAATTGGAAGATGTTTTAGTCGAAGCCGATATTGTCATTAGTTCGACAGGGGCGAGTACGCCTGTTTTAACAAAGGAACAAATAGAAGGGGTGCAAAAACGTCGACAGTATGAACCTTTATTTTTAATCGATATTGCGATGCCACGCGATATCGAAGCGAGTGTGGATGAAGTAGATCATATCTTTTTGTATGATATCGATGATTTACAAGATGTTGCAGATAAAAATATCGAAGCAAGAAAAGAAGCGGCTGTTTTAATAGAGTCAGAAATTATTCATGAGCTATCTTCTTTCCAAAATTGGATTGATATGTTAGAAGTTGTCCCTTTAATACGTGCCTTACGTGAAAAATCATTAACAATTCAAGAGCGAACACTAGCAAGCATTTATAGAAAAATCCCGGATTTAGATGACAGAGAAATGAAAGTATTAGAAAACCATACGAAAAGCATTGCGACTCAGTTGTTGGCGGAGCCGCTTGAGCATGTGAAGTTAATTGGTGGTAAAAAAAATGCTGGAAGTTTAAAAGAAGTATTTCAGAAGACATTTGGGTTGGATGTTCAATCATTGGATGAGAAGCATAAAGGCAAATCATGATTGATGATGAATACGAGTTGGTTATATGAGACGTTACTTTTATTTTACGCCTTTGGTTTAATTGCTTATATTATTTCTTTTATTTCGAGCAATTGGAAGGTTAAACGATTTTCTTTTTCATTATTTATTGTTGTGTGGGGTATTCAAACGGCGAGTCTTATATACGAAATTGTTATGACGAAATCTTTTCCATTTATCAATTTATATGAAGGCATTTATTTTTACGCGTGGCTTTTACTAACTTTTACATTGGTGATGAATCGTATTTACCAAGTGCATTTCATCGGGTTATTCACGAATATATTTACATTCTTCATGATGGCTTTGTCGATTATTTTGAATGTGACCCAGCAATCAGCAGGTCGTAGTAGTCGGTTGATGCATGAAATCTTAATGGCACATATTACATTGTCGATTTTATCTTATGCTTTTTTTACAATCTCTTTTTTACTCGCAACGATGTATTTAATTCAATACTATTTACTAAAAAGTAAAAAAGGGCTTAAAGCGATGTGGCGTTTTATCAATTTAAAGAAATTAGATACGTATTCTTATTACGGGGTCGTCGCTGGTGTGCCGCTTTTATTGATTGGTTTAATTTTAGGCGTTGTGTGGGCGTATTTTTCAGGTGAGCGTTTTTATTGGTTTGATTTGAAAACGATAGGCTCTTTTATTTTGCTGTTTATTTATACACTTTATTTAATCTTGCGTCACGATACGAAATTTAATCGCTTATCGATTTCAATTTATAGTTCAGCAACATTTTTAGTGTTACTTGTGAATTTCTTTTTGTTTAGTACATTATCTAATTTTCATTTTTAAAATGGAGGGATCACTTTGCGTGAAATCACGGTGGGAACAAGAAAAAGTAAGTTGGCGTTAATTCAAACGAATTGGGTCATTGACGAGTTAAAGAAGCATCACGGAGAGGCCCAATTCAAAGTTCAGGAAATCGATACAAAAGGCGATCAAAATTTACAAGTTTCGTTAGCAAAGTTCGGCGGGCAAGGGGTGTTTTTACAAGAGTTGGAAGAGCAGCTATTAGCAGGCGATGTCGATATGGCTGTCCATAGTTTGAAAGATATGCCAGTTGATTTGCCTGAAGGATTAACGATTGCATGTATCCCGAAACGAGAAGATTATCGTGATGCGTATATTGCGAACGATGATGTTCCGCTTGCTGAGTTAAAAGAAGGTGCGGTCATTGGAACGAGTAGTGTTCGGCGAGCTGCACAAATCTTAGCGATGCGACCGGATGTGACGACGAAATGGATTCGTGGGCCTATCGATTCGCGACTCAAGCAGTTGGCGGCGGGGGATTTTGATGCGATTATTTTAGCGGTTGCCGGGCTTAAGCGACTTGGCGTTCATAAAGAAATCATTACGGAATATTTGCCGGAGAATCATTTCGTTCCAGCTATCGGGCAAGGCGCTTTAGCAATTGAGTGCCGAGAAGATGATTTTGAGATGAAAGCTTTATTAGCGGCGATTCATGATGAAGGTACGTATCAAGCGGTGACGGCGGAACGATTATTTGTGGAAGCGTTTGAAGAAGGCGAGCAAGCACCGATTGGCGGTTGTGCGTATGTTTTAAATGATGTCATTCATTTAACAGGTATGGTTATTTCATTAGACGGACAGACGATGATTCACCACAGGGCGTCTGGTGATAACCCTAAAACGGTTGCACAAGAGGTGGCGAAACAGTTAATTGACCAAGGTGCAAGAGACATCATTCAAAAAGCGAACGAGGAATTGGCTCATGACAATCTCACTACATAATAAAACCGTTTTAGTGACGAGGGAAATAGAGGCGGCTGAACAATTTGCTGAAAAAATTCGTACATATAATGGCAATCCTATTGTCGCGCCATTACTAGAAATTCGTTGTATTCCGTTTAAACTGGAAAAAAACTTGAGTGAAAAGTTCGATTGGGTATTTTTTACGAGTGTAAATGGTGTGAATTGTTTTATGCGTCAATCGCCACAGTTAGAAGGGTGTAGAATTGCTGCGGTCGGTCCAAAGACTGCAGAAGCCCTTGAGCAATTTGGCTATGAAGTGGACTTTATCCCAACGAGATATAATGCGAAAACGATGGCGGCTGAATTTCTCCAAATGTATGAAAATAGTGGCTTTGTCTTATTTGTCCGTGGGAATTTGTCGAGTCCGGTTTTATTGGATGCGTTTATAAATGCAAAAAGGTCTTATGAATGTGTGGAAGTATATGAAACAGTGACAAATGAAAAGACGAAAGTTAAGTTGTCTGCGAGTTTACAAGAGGAGATTGATTTTATCACCTTTACAAGTCCGTCTACTGTTGACGCTTTTATACAGTTAGTCGGTGAGTCGAAAAAGGTTCCAGCTGTTTGTATTGGCACTACGACGGAAAAGCGTGCAAAAGAAGTTGGTTTCACGGAAACGATTGTGCCAGAAGATTTTACGATTGAAGGCATGTTAGAAGTGATGCTGGAAGAAGTAGAAAGGAAGAAAGTAAAATGAGCGAGTTAAAATTTGATCGTCATCGTCGTTTGCGTTCATCTGCGGCGATGCGTGCGTTAGTGAGAGAAACAGAGATACAGGTGAATGATTTGATTTACCCTTTATTTGTCATTGAAGGAGAGAACATTAAGAATGAAGTATCGTCTATGCCAGGTGTTTTCCAACTGTCATTAGACAATTTAAGAGAAGAAATGAAAGAAGTTGTCGAGTTAGGTATACAAGCTGTCATGCTTTTTGGGATTCCCAAAGAAAAAGATGCAGAAGGTACAGGAGCTTATGCAGATGATGGAATTGTGCAAGAAGCGACAAAGCTAATCAAAAGGGCTTATCCAGAACTTCTTGTCGTTGCGGATACTTGTTTATGTGAATATACATCACACGGACATTGCGGTGTTATAAAAGGACAAGATGTGGATAATGATGCGTCATTACCTTTATTAAGCGAGACGGCAATTTCTCAGGCGAGAGCCGGGGCAGATATTATTGCGCCTTCTAATATGATGGATGGTTTTGTGGCAGTGATTCGAAAAGCGCTAGATGAAGCTGGATTTAGTCATACTCCAATTATGGCGTATTCGGTGAAGTATGCTTCTTCGTTTTACGGACCGTTTCGAGACGCGGCAGATAGTACACCAGAATTCGGAGATCGAAAAACATACCAAATGGATCCAGCAAATCGCCAAGAAGCGATCCGTGAAGCAACGTCTGACGTGGCAGAAGGTGCTGATTTTGTCATTGTCAAGCCAGCGCTTTCGTATTTAGATATTGTGCGTGATGTGAAGAATACGGTGAATGTTCCGGTTGTTGCGTATAACGTAAGCGGAGAGTATTCGATGGTAAAAGCAGCTGCCGGGAATGGATGGATCGATGAAGAAGCAATTGTCATGGAGAAAATGACGGCGATGAAACGAGCGGGTGCATCGTTAATCTTAACGTATTTTGCAAAAGACGTTGCGAGATGGATACAGGGGTAAAGTGAAACTTCAATTAGTGGGAAGGAGACAGGATTCAATGGAAAAAAGTTTTTCACATTCAATCGATGCTTTTGAAGAAGCAGTAGACTTGATGCCAGGCGGGGTAAATTCACCTGTACGTGCGTTTACGTCGGTAGAGATGTCACCGCTATTTATGGAAAAAGGAAAAGGATCAAAAATTACAGATATTGATGGCAATGAATACATCGACTATGTGCTGAGTTGGGGGCCGCTTATTTTAGGACATGCGGACGAGCGCGTTGTCAAAGCGTTAAAAGAAGCGACAGAAACTGGCACAAGTTTCGGTGCACCAACTTTAATGGAAAGTAAAGTGGCTAAGCTTGTTATCGAACGCATTCCGTCTATCGAAATGATACGAATGGTTAGTTCAGGAACTGAGGCCACGATGAGTGCGTTAAGACTTGCGCGCGGTTATACAGGAAGAGATCTTATTTTAAAGTTTGAAGGGAATTACCACGGTCACGGCGATTCGCTGTTAATTAAAGCGGGATCTGGTGTTGCGACGTTAGGCTTACCGGATAGCCCTGGAGTGCCAGAAAGCGTTGCCAAAAACACAATTACCGTTCCTTTCAATGATTTTGATAGTGTTCAAGAAGCGTTTAAGCAATACGGCGACCAAATCGCGGGTGTTATTGTAGAGCCGGTCGCTGGAAATATGGGCGTTGTGCCACCTGCTGACAACTTTTTACAAGGATTACGTGCGATTACGGAAGAATATGGTGCCTTGTTAATTTTCGATGAAGTGATGACAGGATTTAGAGTTGGTTATCATTGTGCACAAGGGTATTTCGGTGTTGAGCCAGATTTGACTTGTTTAGGAAAAGTTATTGGCGGAGGTCTTCCAGTCGGGGCATACGGCGGGAAACGTAAAATTATGGAAAATGTTGCGCCGGCAGGATCGATTTACCAAGCGGGGACATTGTCTGGGAACACCTTAGCGATGACAGCAGGATATGAAACATTAAGCGCGTTAGCACCTGAAACATATGAAGCGATGAATCAAAAAGTAGACCGCTTAGTGGAAGGTTATCAACAGGCAGCGGAAAAATATGCGATTCCACTTCAAGTAAATCGTGCTGGATCGATGGTAAGTTTTTTCTTTACGAATGAACAAGTAGTCGATTTCCCGTCCGCACAAACGTCTGATTTAACATTATTTACGAAGTACTATCAAGGAATGATTCAAGAAGGAATCTTTTTACCACCATCACAATTTGAAGGATTATTTTTATCAACTGCGCATTCTCATGAAGATATCGAACGAACGATTGAAGCCGTTCATCGTGTATTTGCGTCGTTGTAAAAAATAAGTGTACATTCGCATTAAAATATTATATAAGGGTGATCTCAATGACAAAGAAATTTAATGACACAATTATTCGTGCTTATAGAGGAGAACAAACAGACTATACGCCGGCTTGGTATATGCGCCAGGCAGGACGTTCTCAAAAGGAATATTTAGAAGTTCGAAAAGATCATACGCTTTTTGAAATTACACATGACCCAGAACTTTGTGCGTATATTACAAGATTACCAGTTGAACAATACAATAATGACGCGGCGATTTTATATAAAGATATTATGAGTCCGCTTCCGCCAATGGGTATTGACGTTGAGATTAAGTCAGGCATTGGTCCGGTAATTGACAATCCGATTAAGTCGATAGACGATATTCAAAAACTTAAAAAATTAGATGCAGAAAAAGAAATACCTTATATTTTAGATACGATTAAATTATTGACACAAGAGCAGTTAAATGTTCCACTCATCGGGTTTAGCGGCGCACCGTTTACGCTCGCTAGTTACATGATCGAAGGTGGACCGTCTAAAACTTATGGTGAGACGAAAGCATTTATGTACAAAAATCCAGAGGCTTGGTTTTTATTAATGGATAAGCTTGGCGATATGGTGATTGATTATACGAAAGCACAAATTAAAGCAGGTGTGCAAGCTATTCAAATTTTCGATTCTTGGGTAGGGGCGCTCAATGCAGCGGATTACCGCACGTTTGTAAAGCCAGTCATGACAAGAATTTTTACGGAGCTTCAAAAAGAGAATGTTCCACTCATTATGTTTGGCATTCACGCCCGTCATTTATTGTTAGAGTGGAATGATTTACCAGTGGACGTTTTAGGACTAGATTGGCGTACGTCTATTAAAGAAGCGCGCGAATTAGGTGTGACGAAGGTGCTTCAAGGAAATTTAGACCCGACGATTTTACTATCCGATTGGGATACGATTGAGACGCGTGCGAAAGCAATTTTAGATGAAGGTATTGAAGATGGCAGACATGTGTTTAACTTAGGACACGGCGTGACACCGAATATTAAACCGGCAACATTAAAGAAACTTACAGAATATATTCATTCCTATTCTAAACGATAAGTATGTGAGAAAGATTTCTATGAAAAAGTGAGTGATTAAAGGTGACGAGTAAAAAGACGATCGCAATCGTTGGCGGCGGAATCACGGGATTAACAGCTGCTTATTATTTACAACAAAAAGTAGCGAAAGAAAATTTACCGTATCATATTACGTTAATTGAAGCGGAAAGTCGTTTAGGAGGAAAGTTTCAAACGATTCATAGAGACGGGTTTGTGATTGAACGTGGTCCGGATTCGTTTTTAGAGCGGAAAACACCTGCTGTACGTTTAGCGAAGAATCTTGGAATAGAAGATCAACTCGTACGAAATCGTACAGGACAAGCATATATTTTAGTCGGTGAAACATTACATAAAATGCCAAAAGGTTCTTTTATGGGTGTTCCAACAGATTTAGAAGCGTTTTTTGAAACAGATTTACTAACGGAAAAAGGGAAAGCCCGTGTGAAAGAAGAGTTAATATTGCCAAAATCGGAGGTGGAAGGAGACCAGTCACTTGGTCACTTCTTCCGCTACCGTTTTGGAGATGAATTAGTTGAGAATCTGATTGAACCACTTTTAGCTGGTGTTTATTCGAGCGATTTGGATGAAATGAGTTTATCAGCTACTTTTCCGAATTTTTATGAATTAGAACAACAATACGGGAGTCTGATTAAAGGACTGCAGCACACGCGAGAAAGACCGAAAGCAGATACGGGAAAAAAGCCGGGACAGTTTTTATCGTTTGAAAATGGTTTAGTGACATTAATTGACGCAATAGAAAACGGGATCAAAGATGACGTCGATATCGTTTATGACAAAGTGGTCCAAATTGAACGCGAAGAAAGTGGCTATCAGATTGAATTGCAGCAAGGAAATCGGGTTCAAGCGGATGTCGTCATCATGACAACACCGCATCCAGTGTTGCCAAAGGTGTTTTCAGATTATGACCTTTTTGAGCCATTACTTGCTATGCCTTCCAATTCGGTCGCAAATGTTGTGCTCGCATTTGATGAATCTGATATTGATCAAACGTTAGACGGGACAGGTTTTGTCGTATCGAGAAATAGTTCCTACCGCATTACAGCCTGCACGTGGACGCACCGGAAATGGAAAACAACAACACCTGACGGAAAAGTGTTGTTACGTGCGTACGTCGGGAAGCCGACTGACCAAGAAATTGTGCAATTAACGGATGATGAAATTGTTGAAATCGTGTTAAAAGATTTAGCGACTGTGATGGACATTAAAGGCGATCCTGAATTTTCTATCGTGACGCGGTGGGAAAAAATGATGCCTCAATATACAGTCGGTCATACAGAACGCATACAAGAGGTTCGTACACAAGTTGAACAACAGTTACCTGGTGTTTTTCTAGCGGGCAGTTCCTTTGAAGGCGTAGGAATTCCCGATTGTATAGAACAAGGCGAAAAAATCGTCGAAGCTTCTTTAGCATTTTTAAAGGGAAAGTGAAAAAAATCAAGTCACAAAGTTGATTACGGGAAGGTGTCTGGCACGCCCTCCTGAAAATTGGTAGAATGAATAGGAAAGAAAACCGATCTCAGGAGGAGTTAGTCAATGGAAGCCTATCAAATTTACGATACGAAAAGAAAGCTCGTTGTTTTTGAAGAAGGAGAAAAAGAGTTTTGGGTGGATTCGATTACGGTGAAAAGAGAGAAAGAAGGCCAGATTACGAATGTTGTCCGTTTGAGAGCACAAAATGTTCAAACGAACGAACTCACAGAATGGCATGAGTATGTAGGTGTACTTGACCCGCTTCACCAGTTTTTAAAAACGCTTAGTTAATTTTATATAGAATGAAAGAGCTTATGCATGAATTTTTATGCATAAGCTTTTGTTTTTTAAAAGTAGATTCTAGCACGCGAGTAAGGAAAATGGGTCCCTATGTTAACGAAATTCACAAAAATGTCAATAAATAAAGATTTTACGGCAAGTTTTGACAGAAAATTCACATATACATCTTGCGCTTCCTTTAAGACGGTAGTATGCTTTTAACGTAGTGAAGATTATGAAAAATTAGTTAGAGGAGGCGGGAGGACATGTTTTCAAACACATGGAATCGAATGTGGGAAATGCATGATCAAGTGAAAGGAATGTTTCGCTTCTTTTTTAAGGCGGATACGACTGAAGTGACTTCGGGTGGCGGTGGAGGCCAAGATGTAGGCGTTGGAAATGAAGGCGGGGGACAAAATCCGCGAAGTTTCTCAACTGCACAGTTTATAGGATTGGTTTTAGGTCCGGCATTATTCTTTTTAACATTATTATTTTTTAAACCTGAAGGCCTTTCATCGGAAGGTGTAGCCATTTTAGCGAGTACATTGTGGATTGCGACGTGGTGGATTACAGAAGCAATTCCAATCCCAGTGACTTCGTTATTGCCATTAGTCTTATTCCCTTTGTCGGGCGGTATGGAAGTAAAGACGACTGCCTCAGCTTACGGAGATGAAACGATTTTCCTTTTCATGGGAGGATTTATGATAGCGCTTGCAATGGAGAAATGGAATTTACACCGTCGTATTGCACTGACGATCATTTCCGCAATTGGGACGAATATGGACCGTATTGTCTTAGGTTTCATGGTTGCGACTGGATTTTTGTCGATGTGGATTTCAAATACTGCAACGGCGATGATGATGGTGCCAATTGGACTTGCCATTATTTACCAAGTGTCAGATGCGTTAAAAGACAATCCTTCAATTGATACGTCTAAAGAAAACTTTGGATTTGGTAAAGCACTTATGCTAGGGATTGCTTATTCTGCATCACTTGGAGGCGTTGCGACGTTAATCGGAACACCGCCCAACACATTACTCGCAGGTGCGATTGATACGATGTATGGGATTGAACTTTCTTTTGCGAAGTGGATGTTATTTGGTGTCCCACTCGCATGGAGTTTTATTTTTATCGTATGGTTTTACCTTGTCAAATTCGCGTATCCATCTAAGTTGAAAACGTTACCGGGTGGGCGTGGTGTGATTGATAGTGAGAAGAAAAAGTTAGGGAAAGCTTCAACTGAAGAAAAGATTGTCTTAACAATTTTCACTCTCGCCGCATTATCTTGGATTACGAGAACGTTTTTACTGTCTAAGTTTATTGATGGGTTAAGTGACGGCGTTATTGCGATGGTATTCGCGATTATCTTGTTCATTATTCCATCTGTGAATGTAAAAGGCGATCATTTACTCGACTGGAATACAGCGGTGAAATTGCCGTGGGGCATTCTTTTGTTATTCGGTGGAGGTCTTGCGATTGCTGCTGGATTTGTAAGTTCTGAGTTATCTGTATGGATTGGTTCTCAACTAGCGGGACTCGGCGGTGTACATATAATTGTTGTCATTCTTATCGTTGCGACACTTGTGATATTCTTAACGGAGATTACGTCTAATACAGCAACTGCTTCAATGATGTATCCAATTATGGCATCACTTGCGGTGGCTTTAGGATTCCATCCGTATGCGCTGATGATTGCGGCGGGTGTGGCGGCGTCTTGTGCATTTATGCTCCCAGTTGCGACACCACCAAACGCGGTCGTATTCGGTTCAGGTTACTTACGGATTCCAGATATGGTGAAAGCAGGATTTGCATTGAATATTATCGGAATTATTTTAGTTACAGTAGCGATTTACTTCCTGTTGCCACTTGTATGGGGGATCGATTTAATGACAATCCCGGAAACATTTAAATGATAGATTAGCGTTAAATCTATGTAAAGCTTCCTTTTAAGTATAAGAAACTTGAAAGGAAGTTTTTTCATTCTTTAAAGGAGTATCATGCTATTCGAAGAGTGATAAAGTTAAGTCGTAAAAAACATAATCATTTATGGTTCGAATATATTTTATTAAAAGGAGATTAGAGATGAAAACATTAATAATCATACCTTTGATAAGTGTTCTTTTAGCGTTTGTTTTGAGTCTAGGTAAATCGAGAAAAGCGAAGTATATGATATGGGGATTAACGATTTCTATAGTTATTGCGCCTTTTTCTCCGCTTTTGTAGCGAATGTGTATGGGGTACGGGAAAGTGAGGGATTTGCTGGAGCTGCTTTAATGATGATTCTATTTCCGCTCATTTTTTTAATAGGCTTCGTGATTCTTCTAATTGGTTTTTTCAAAAAAGAAAAAGATTGAAACGAGCACCCGGAATGAATTGAAGAAGGAGAAGAATGATGGGGCTAATGAGAATATACTTGGAAAATATGTTGATATATATGATGATCGCACTTCCATTTTATGTACTGGGAAGAATGATTTTCATCAAATTAAAGAAGTGTTCAGTGAATAAATTGCGTGAAGTGATATTGGCTGGTTTTACACTGTATATGATTGGATTGGCTTCGCAAACAATTATTCCGAGTTGGAGTGCAGGAAACTTAACAGATACGGGAGAATTTTATTTTACCTTTCATATTGAAAATGAGCTAGCGAGTGTGAATTTAATTCCTTTACGCACTTTAAATCATTATTTTATCCTCGTAAATCATTATAAAGATGACTGGGGAAATGTGTCTTTTGTGAATTTTTGGGGCAATATTCTTTTATTTTCCCCGATTGGATTTTTCGTCCCTTATTTATGGAATAGATTTGATTCGTTTATCAAAATTCTGATGATTGGTTTAGGCGTGACGTTTTTCATCGAGACCGTACAATATTTTATTGGTAGGAGTACAGATGTTGACGATATAATCTTAAATACATGTGGGGTACTTATTGGATACGGAGTGTTTAAATTAAGGAAAAAGAAATAGGCATCCGGATGATGAAAGGATGCCGTGTAGAAATTTAAAATTCGTCTATCGCTTTTGTAAAAAATTCCTTCGTATTCTTTATTTCATTCAAGAAAATCCGAAGACAAAGTTGGGGTATCATTAAATATAGGATGCCCTATGGAATCATATGATGTCGCATTTTCTTCTAGAGAAGCAGGCGCGTTATAGGGCCTGATTGCATAAATATTTGGGCCAAGTCCTTTAATAACCGGGTTGATATAATGTCTTCTTTCAATAATTTCAAGCTTCACTAGTTTTCGAACCGCACGTCGCACCGTTGCATTTGATTTGCCTGTTTCTTTTTCAAGCGTACGATGTGGCAAATGAGCGACGCAATGATCGACAGAATGTTGAAGAATAAGCTCTAAAACAATCCGATCTGTCTGGTTCATCGAACGCCAATTGGCGAGCATATGTTGTGTCGCCGCCTGAGATAATTTAGTTGTACATGTGAAATACGCGTAAGTGGATAAGTGATTTGTCATTATAATTCCTCCTTTATCTTCTATATAGAAGGAACTATTGGAAAAGTAGACAGGGGATTTAAAAAGCGTTAGAAGATGCCAAACAAAGATAGCCAAGTTCGCGGTCCTTATCCAGTACTTTTGATGGTTATTATAACGCTTAAACGGACAGACTCAATCTATCGGAGATTCAAATTGCTAAACATCGATTGAGAATGGGAGAGAATGATATGGTGACTGTGAGAGAAGTATTGCAGTTGGCGATTGAGACGGATATGATGCAGTTAGCGCACCGGGTTTTTTGGGCGATGGAGAATGAGAAAGTCGAAGCAACAGAAGACGCAACAAAGCTGAGTCAAATCACTTATGATGAGGAAGAGATTGCAGCAATCGTGGCTCAAAATACATTGGCGATTGGCAAAGTAAAATTGTATGTTGTTGAAACGAAAACTGCGGAAGTATTTGCTTTTTATTATGGTGAGAAAGCATTAGATGTGCATGCGCTTCATCAGAAAATGTTCAAAGAATCGCCGAAACGTTTAAGGAATGCAGATCATTTACTGGGAGAAATCTTTCATTTTAATGACACATATACAGCAGAGTTTTTATACTTTCACCGCGCTAAAGTTGTCGCTTTTCCGTATTATATTGGACATGCATCAGCTGGGAGTCAAGTGTTTTATGATCTGTATAGACGTCACGGGACAACCGAGCAGATTATTTTATAAATCTGATTAGGCGGCGATTTGAGAAAAAATGAGAGGTTGATTTGAATGGGATTTGAAACGTATCAATTAAGTAATGAAATTAAAGAAGCTTTGGATAAACTAGGTTATACAAAACCAACTGAAGTACAAGAGAAGGTCATTCCAAAAGCATTAGCAAAACAAGATTTAATTGTAAAATCACAAACGGGAAGCGGGAAAACTGCTGCATTTGGGATTCCAATTTGTGAAAGGGTCGAGTGGGAAGAAAATAAACCGCAAGCGCTCGTATTAACGCCAACCCGTGAACTTGCTGACCAAGTGAAAGAAGACATAACCAATATTGGGCGTTTGAAGCGCGTACGTGTTGCAGCGGTTTATGGAAAACATCCATTTCGTTTCCAACAAGAGGAGTTGCGACAGAAATGTCATGTTGTTGTAGGAACACCAGGCCGCGTGCTCGATCATATTGAGCGGGGGACGTTGAAGCTAGAAAAGATTTCATGTCTCGTACTAGATGAAGCCGATGAAATGTTAAATATGGGGTTTATCGATCAAGTGGAAGAGATTATGAGTCATTTGTATGAACAACGAATGACGATGCTTTTTTCAGCAACGCTTCCTGAGGATATTGAAAAGCTAGGTCGTCGTTATATGCAAGCACCTAAACAAATTGAAGTTGCTTCGACCGTGACATTAACGGATCATATTGAACACGCGCTTTTTAAAGTGAAAGAACAAGAAAAATTCTCACTACTACGTGATGTCACTGTTGTAGAAAATCCGGATAGTTGTATTATCTTTTGCCGGACACAAGACCAAGTAGATGTGGTGACCAGTAAGCTGGATGCGCTCCATTATACTTGCGATCAAATTCACGGTGGTATGACACAAGACGACCGGTTTGCTGTGATGGATGAGTTTAGGCGCGGAGAGTTTCGTTATCTCGTAGCGACAGATGTAGCGGCGAGAGGAATTGACATTGAAAAGATTACGCATGTGATGAACTACGACCTTCCGCTTGAAGTAGAAAGCTATGTGCACCGCGTAGGGCGTACAGGACGGGCAGGTAAAAAAGGGAAAGCCATTTCGTTTGTGACTCCGCGAGAAGCTCATGCTTTAAGAGACATCGAAGCGTATATTGGATTTACGATTCCCGAAAACGAACATCCGACAAAAGAAAAAGTGACTGAATCGATGGAAGCATTTATGAAAAAACTGGAAAGTGTACCTGAACTTAAGACGGATAAAAGTGTATTGGTCAATGAAGGGATTATGAAGTTATACTTTAATGGTGGTAAAAAGAAAAAACTTCGAGCCTTCGATTTTGTTGGCACCCTCACGAGCATTCCAGGTGTGACAGGTGAAGATATCGGTATTATTAAAATTCAAGACCGTGAAACATATATCGATATTTTAAACGGTAAAGGTGATCTAGTATTAGCGGAAATGAAAGAGAAGACAGTAAAAGGAAAGAAATTAAAAGTACATAAAGCAAAAAGATAGGCACTTGACACGTGAAGGAATAAAGCGCGAATTAAAAACGTTTAAGACCTGATCAGAAGAAGGACTTGAAGAGTCGTGAGAATCCTCGGAATAGATGCTCTAAATAGAAGAATGGAAATTTCTGTATATTCATTGTGGAAATAATAGAGACAGGTATAATACAGTCATTAAAGTTGATAAAGTGAAATCTCGATCAGTGAGAAGCTTCACCTCACTGATTGCTAGTTTCACTAATCGGGCTTTTACGGGCAGTTGATTTCCCATTCATCTTTATCATTCTTGCTTAATAATTGAACTGGGAATCCTACTGTCCGTTAATGTGGGATAAAGGACTGAAATAGTATGCAGAAGGTCAGTGTCAAAGAATTTATTAACAAAGTATTAGCCGGAGTTGCGATGGGAATTGTTGTTGGGTTAATTCCGAATGCGATATTGGGAGAATTGTTTAATTTTCTATCACAATATCATCAAATATTTGCAACTTTAAATAGTGTAGTTGTCGGAATTCAGTTTACGGTGCCGGTTATCGTAGGGGTTCTCATTGCAATGGAATTCAAAATGAATCCACTGCAAACGGTTATTGTTGGAACCGCTTCCTTTGTAGGAAGTGGAGCGGCTGCGTTCCAGGAGAACAGTTGGGTATTAACTGGAATTGGTGATTTGATCAATACAATGATCACGGCTTCTATTGCAGTGCTTTTAATTTTGTTAATTCAAGATAAGTTAAAAAGCCTGACAATCATTTTGTTACCGATTATTGCGGGTGGGGCTGCTGGATTTATCGGAATCGTTTTATTACCTTATGTTGAATTACTGACAACTGGAATTGGTCACCTTATTAATAGTTTCACGAATTTCCAACCACTAGTGATGTATGTGTTTATTGCGGTGGCATTTGGTATTTTAGTCGTGTCGCCCATTTCGACTGTCGCAATCGCGATGGCAGTTGGCATTACGGGGTTAGCGGCAGGTGCTGCGAATATTGGTATTATCGCTGGAACGTGGATGCTTGTTGTGGGTACACTCAGGGTAAATAATAGTGGCGTGCCGATTGCTGTTTTCTTAGGTGCGATGAAGATGATGATGCCGAACTTATTAAGGTATCCAATTATTATTATCCCTATTTCGTTAACATCGATTGTGACAGCAGTTGTAGCAAATTTCTTTCAAGTGGAAGTGACGACGGAAGCGGCTGGTTTTGGACTTGCTGGGATGGTCGGTCCGATTAGTGCGCTGAAATTTATGGATGGCGGTATGGCGATGAATATAATTACACTGGTTCTCGTGTATTTTATTGTACCGATTGTCACAGCGGTGATCGTTCATCATTTATGTACGAAAGTGTTTAAGATTTATGATCCATCTGTCTTTAAGTTTTTATCGGATGAAAGTGGAAAGTAAATAAATCCATGCAAATACAAATCCCCATGAAAGAACAAACGCATTCTTTCGTGGGGATTTTCTATCTGATTATTTATATTGAATATAGACTGCATGCGTTTGTAAGAATTCTTCTAATCCGTGTCGTCCGTCTGCGCCGCCAACCCCTGATTTTTTCCAACCTGCGTGGAAACCTTGAATGGCTTCGAAGTTTTCGCGGTTAACATAGGTTTCACCGAATTCTAGTTCATTGCTCGCGCGCATCATATTGTCGATATTATTCGTGAAAATTGAAGAAGTCAGCCCATATTTACAATCATTCGATAACTCAATCGCTTCGTCTAATGTTGAGAACGTAGCAATTGGTAACACAGGACCAAATACTTCTTCTCTCATAATCTCAAAAGAATTGTCAACATCGACCATAACAGTAGGCTCATAGTAATAACCGACTTCTCGATCACCACGTTTACCACCTGTTAAAATTTTAGCGCCTTGCTCAACGGCATTGTTCACAAGCTTTTCAACGTTTTCTAAACCTGATTCGCTTGAGAGTGGCCCCATGTCGTATTTCGTCTCGCTTAATGGATCTCCATAAGTTGTAGCTGCCATTTTTTCAGTGATCTTTTCGATGAACTCGTCAGCTACTTTTTCATGAACATAAACGCGTTCTGTACAGTTACAGACTTGTCCTGTGTTAATAATACGAGAATCTAGGACGGCTTGAACGGCAAGATCGATATCTGCATCGTCCATCACGATGGCAGGTGCTTTTCCGCCAAGTTCTAAAGATACTTTCGTAATGTTTTCAGAAGCATTTTTCATCACACGTTGGCCTGATTCCGTGCTTCCAGTTAATGTAATCATGCCGATTTTACTATTTTTAGACAGCTCATCACCCACAACACTTCCGGCGCCTGTTACCACATTAATCACGCCTTTTGGCAAGTTTACTTTTTCGACGATTTTTGCGAAAGCGAGTGCGTTATTTGGTGAAGTACTACTTGGTTTTAAGACAATTGTATTTCCAGTTAAAATCGCTGGTGCTGCTTTACGTGCGATCAGGAAAAATGGGAAGTTCCACGGAAGAATTCCCGCAACAACGCCAATTGGTTGTTTGAAAATCAAAATATTTTCTTTCTCACGGTCACTTTGAATAATGTCACCTTCGTATTTTCTTGCCCAACCTGCGACATAGTCAAAATACTCTGCGGTTACATTTACTTCAACTTGTGCTTGTTCAAGTGGTTTACCCATTTCTTCTGAGATGATTTTCGCAAGGTCATCTGCTTCATTTCTAATTTCAGTTGCAATGGCAGATAAATATTTTCCACGCTCAGCAGATGGCAGTTTAGCCCATTCTTTTTGGGCGCGTTCCGAAGAGTCAATTGCTTTTTGTGTATCTTCTAAACTCGCAGCAGGAACAGTTGAAACTACTTTTCCAGTTGCTGGATTGACAATCTCCATTTTTTCGTTCGTTGATGCATCAATGAAAGCCCCGTCTACATACATTTGATAGTTCGTAATTGTTTTCAATTTGATCATCCCTTCTAATCGAAAGATTCATACATATCATAAAACTCAGGTAAATAAAAGTCAATTAAAGGGGATCTATGTCTAAGTACGTAAATCATCATCAATCATATGTGTCTGAAACAAAAATCTAATCCAGTATAAGGCTCGTTAATTGTAAAAGTTAGATCAGTAATTTTTTTATTCTTGCAAAAGATTGAATAGATTGTTAGTATAGTCATCAAATAATGTATTATTTTATCATTTTATAGGGAACGAGTCATTAGTGAGTAATAAAATGAAATCGTTTACAATATAGAGAAAGGAAATTTTTCTTTTAAGTCATCAGATGACCGTATGACAGGGTAGGTTTACTATTTGCTCATCAGATGACCTTATGATGAAGATTATTCATCTAGTAAAAGTATATAAGCGTTTTAGGGAGGGATTCACTTGTTATTATTAGTTGCATTGTCAGCGGTTATTGCGCCTTTATTTTTCTTAGTGATTTTAAGGATGTCTGCGCTAAAAGGGATGTTCTTTAGTTCGATAATTGTAACCGCTTTAGGTTTTATGGTGTGGGGGATGGAAGGGGAAATTATTGCAGCTTCTGCCTTACAAGGAACGCATAAAGCGTTAACGATTCTTTTTATTTTGTTTGGTGCGATCGTTTTATTGAATACGCTTACACATACAGGTGCAGTTGACCGCATTAACCAAGGTTTCCAAAGTATTTCAGGAGATATGCGTGTTCAAGTGATTATTGTAGGGTTTTTATTCGGCGCTTTAATAGAAGGGGCGGCAGGATTTGGAACACCAGCTGTTGTTGTTGGCCCTTTGATGTATGCGCTCGGTTTTAATCCGATTGCGGCGGCTGTTTTGGCATTGATTGCAGACAGTGCACCTGTACCATTTGGAGCTGTTGGAACCCCAGTCATTGTTGGGCTCAGTAATCTTCCAGGTGCTGGGAGTGAGTTTTTTCATGATGTAGCGGTAAAGATTACGATGATTGATATGTTTACGGGGACATTTATCCCGTTCACGCTTATTTTCATTTTAACAATGTTCTTTGGCAAGAAGAGAAGTTTTGCAGATGCATTCGCATTATTGCCTTGGTCGTTATTCATCGGCATTAGCTATACAGGGTCTGCATTTTTATATGCAACATTGTTTGGTCCAGAATTTGTATCGATTTTAGCAGCATTAACAGGTTTAGTGATTGCAGCAGGGACAGCAAAAGTCGGCTTTTTGATGCCGAAAACAGAGTGGCAAGAGGCATTACGTGATGGTTTTGAATTAAAAACGACAAAATCCTCGATGGGTTTAATAACAGCATGGTCTCCGTATTTAGTGATGGTTGGGTTATTGTTATTAACGAGAATCGTTCCATCGATTCAAAATTTTACCCAGACGACACTCGATTTAACATGGATGAATATTCTTGGTGTGGATGGCGTTGACTCAGCTTGGGAATTATTATATTCACCAGGGACAATCCTTGTGATTTCTGCTTTAGTAGCGCTTGTCATTCAACGAAAATCTTTTACGAATTTTACGAAAGCGACAAAAGAATCACTTGTTTCTATTAAAAGTGCTGGATTTTCATTGTTATTTACACTCCTTTTAGTGCAGGTGTTTACAAACTCAGGCATTAATACGAAAGATTTAATTAGTATGCCGCAGTACATTGCAGAAGCATTAGCAATAACTTTTGGTCCTATGTGGGTGTTTGTTGCACCATTCTTAGGTCAGTTAGGGGCATTTATTACAGGAAGCGCAACGGTTTCAACACTTACTTTCTCACCAGTTCAATATAGCATTGCACAGCAAATTGGCTTTAATACAGAGCTAATTTTAGCAGGTCAAATTATTGGAGCAGCCGCGGGAAATATGATTTGTGTACATAATGTGGTTGCGGCATCTGCTGTTGTAGGGTTATCAGGAAAAGAAGGCGATATTATTCGAAAAACAATTATTCCTTCAATCTTGTATAGCTTATTGGCAGGAATTGGAGCATTTATTATTTTATCGTTTATGTAAAAGAGACGTATGTTTTGGGAAAGTGCGAGTTCTTTTCAAAAAGCTTTTAATCGAGTAAAATTTAATTATTACTTGCTAGATTAGGAGAGATGAAAATGACTAGCAAACGAATTCAAACGAAGAAAATTTATGAAGAAGTATCAGATTCCCTCGTTGCGATGATTAAAAGTGGCGAGTTAAAACCAGGAGATCGCTTAGATTCCGTTGAACAGATGGCCGAAACTTTTGATGTGAGTCGGTCGGCTGTACGGGAAGCTTTGAGTGGTATGCGTGCAATGGGTCTAGTTGTCATGCGACAAGGAGAAGGCACATTTGTAACGAAATTTGATGCATCCAATTTCACATTGCCAGTGAATGCCGGGTTATTAATGAAGGAAGAAGATATTAAAGAGATTTATGAAGTGCGTAAAATTCTTGAAGTAGGAGCTGCTAAATCTGCAGCGCTACATCATCAAGAAGAAGATTTAATCGCTTTACAGACGGCGATTGATGAGATGAAGCAAGCGGGCAATGATGGTGAAGTCGGGGAAGAAGCAGATATGCGATTTCATATGGCAATTGCCAAAGCAACGCATAATGATATAGTAATCCATTTAATGGGTTCCGTGTCTGAAGTGATGTTAAGTGTCTTAAAAGAAACACGTCAAGTATTAATATATTCAGAGCAAAAAAGAGATTCTTTAATACAAGAGCATCTAGCAATTTATGAAGCAATTCAAAACCGTGAACCTCAAAAAGCACAAGCACATATGCTTTTGCATTTAACGAATGTTGAGAAGTCCTTGGAAAAATATATGAAGTTTAGAGAATAGGAGAGGTGAACGAGATGAAAGTTTCTTTATTTATTACATGTATGGCAGATATTTTCACTTCGAATGTCGGGAAAGACACGGTCGAGCTATTAGAACGATTTGGTTGTGAAGTAGATTTTCCAGAAACACAAACATGCTGTGGTCAACCCGCTTACAATAGTGGATATAAGGAAAACACGAAAAAAACGATGAAGCATATGATGAACGTGTTCCGTGATTCTGAATATGTGGTGGGACCTTCTGGTTCTTGTGTAGCGATGTTACGTAGCTATGAAGAAATCTTTAAAGGGGATCCGAAGTGGGAAGATGAGGCAAGAAAACTAGCAGCAAAAACATTTGAGTTATCACAATTTCTTGTTGATGTACTAGGAATTGTTGATGTGGGATCGACATTTAAAGGTAGAGTCACCTATCATCCATCTTGTCATATGACGAGAATTCTAGGTGTTAAAGAAGCACCAGTGAAGTTACTACAAAACGTGGAAGGTGTCGATCTTGTTGAGTTGCCACAAGGTGAAGATTGTTGTGGATTCGGTGGTACCTTCGCGGTAAAGCAGTCAGTTATTTCAGGTGAAATGGTACAAGAGAAGGCAGACCATGTCGTTGAAACTGAAGCAGAGTATTTAGTCGGTGGCGATATGGCTTGCTTGATGAATATCGGTGGACGTTTATCTAGAGAAGGACGCAATGTAAAAGTTGTTCATCTCGCTGAAATTTTAAATCATCATTAAGAGAGGGAGTGAGGTAAATGAGTATACGTATTGGAGATCCTTCATTTGAAACGCGTGTTCAAGAAGGAATTGAAAATGAGTTTATGTTAGAGTCTGTTTCTTCTGCACAGGGACGCTTTAGAAATCGAAAAGAAGCTGCGTCAGACGAGTTAGGCAATTGGGAAGAATGGCGTGCACTTGGTGAAGAAATTCGGTCGCATACATTGGAAAATATCGATTATTACTTAGAACAATTAAGTGATAATGTCGCAAAGCGTGGTGGGCATGTCTATTTCGCAGAAACTGCTGAAGAAGCGAATGCCTATATCCAAAATATTGTTAAAAAGAAAGAAGCAAAGAAAATTGTTAAATCGAAATCGATGGTTACAGAAGAAATCGGTTTAAATAAAGCAATCGAAGAAGCAGGCGCAGAAGTTGTTGAAACGGATTTAGGTGAGTGGATTTTACAGCTCGACGGAGACGTTCCATCTCATATTGTTACGCCTGCACTTCACTTAAACAGAGACCAAATTAAAGACACATTTACTGAAAAAAGAGGCTACGACAAATCAAACACGCCTGAAGAGCTCGGGTTATTTGCGCGTAAAGAATTGCGTAAAGACTTTTTAGCAGCAGATATTGGCATTACAGGCTGTAACTTTGCTGTTGCTGAGTCGGGTGCAGTGACGTTCGTGACGAATGAAGGAAACGCGAGACTAGCAACGTCACTTCCAGATACGCAAATTACGGTTATGGGATTAGAACGAATTGTGCCAACTTGGGAAGAGTTGGATGTGCTCGTTAGTTTATTAACGAGAGCAGCAGTTGGACAAAAATTAACGAGTTATATTACGGGGATTACAGGCACGCGATTGGCTGGAGAAGTCGATGGACCTGAAGAATTTCACTTAGTTATTGTAGATAATGGACGCTCGAAAATTTTAGGCACTGAATTCCAATCAGCGCTCCACTGCATTCGTTGTGCAGCTTGTATTAACGTTTGTCCTGTTTACCGTCATGTAGGTGGACATGCATATGGATCCATTTATCCGGGACCGATTGGTGCAGTATTGACACCGTTATTAGATGGGTATGAAAACCATAAAGAACTGCCACATGCCTCGACATTATGTGCAGCTTGTACGGAAGCATGTCCAGTCAAAATTCCGCTTCATGAGCATTTAATTCGTCATCGTGAAATTATGGTAGAAAACGGCATCGCGCCAACAGGAGAAAAGCTTGCGATGAATGGCTTTGTAAAATGGTCAACACATCCTGCAGCTTATCAATTAAGTGCGAAGTTAGCACGAACAGCGTTAAAACCATGGACGAAAAATGACACCATCGCAAATGGGCCAGGGCCGTTAAAAGACTGGACAGCACAGCGGGATTTCCCAGCACCAGGTCGACAAACATTCCGTTCTTGGTTTAAAGAACGTGAAAAAGGAGGCGAAAAATGATGAATATTGATAACCGCAATCATTTTTTAAATAACCTCGCAAGAAATTTAGGGAGGTCACGCCGCACTAAAAATGTAGAACGTCCAAAATGGAGTTTAAGTCCTCAGTGGGATGTTTATAAAGACTATACGCAAGATGAACTTGTCGATGTGTTAGAAGAACAATGTAAAGCCATTCATACAAATTTTAAGCGAACGAATTTTGCTGATTTAGCATCCGTATTAACAGAAACAATTAAAGGTCATGAAGGTGAGAAAATTATCGCATCGAACGATCCACGGAATGAAGAATATGGATTAAGTGAAGTGTATGATACATGGAAAGATGAACAAATCGACGTTCGTCTTTGGGATTTAGAAAAAGGAAAAGAAAATCAAGTGTTTGCGGAACAAGCTGATATTGGGATTACGTTTAGTGAAATTACACTTGCGGAGTCGGGGACTGTCACATTATTTAACGATGAAAATAATGGGCGCACGATTAGTTTATTGCCACGCGTTCACGTTGTTGTCATTCCAAAAAGTACAATCGTACCGCGTATGACACAAGCTACAAAACAAATTCACGAGGCAAATGAGCGTGGTGAGGACGTTGCTTCTTGTGTGAGTTTTATCTCTGGACCGAGTAATAGTGCAGATATTGAAATGAACTTAATCGTTGGCGTTCATGGTCCTGTGGAAGCAACGTATATTGTTGTGGATGATAAATAAGGGAGACGATACGAATGATTTCTACAACGATTAAAGACCAATTTGACCTCATTGTTGGAGAAGAGAACATAGAAGTTCGTCCAGCGATGCTTCATGCTTATTCTTATGATGCAACACCTGGTTTCCAGTCCATGCCAGATTGTGTTGTCTCTCCGCGGTCGGCGAAAGAGGTTTCTAAAATCGTGAAAATTTGTCATGAACATAAAATCCCGATTGTTCCAAGAGGATCTGGGACGAATTTAAGTGGAGGCACGACTCCATTACAAGGTGGGGTTGTGATTCTATTTAAACATATGGATCAAATTCTTGAAATTGATGAGGAAAATTTAACAATGACTGTACAGCCCGGTGTCATTACAGCTGAAGTCATTGCCGCCGCAGAAGAAAAAGGGCTTTTTTATCCACCGGATCCAGGTTCTATGCACATTTCACAAATCGGTGGCAATATTAGTGAAAATGCGGGTGGCTTACGTGGTTTAAAATACGGTGTCACACGTGATTATGTGATGGGTCTCGAAGTTGTTTTACCAAATGGAGATATTATTCAAACAGGCGGCAAACTCGCAAAAGATGTTGCCGGTTATGATTTAACGAGATTAATTGTCGGCTCTGAAGGTACGCTTGGTCTAGTGACAGAAGCAACATTAAAGTTAATCCCTAAACCGGAAACAAAGAAAACCGCACTCGCTTTATTTGATGATTTAGAAACATCTGCAAAGGCGGTGTCATCGATTATCGCGAACCGAATTATTCCAGCGACATTAGAGTTTTTAGACCAACAAACGGTTCAAGTTGTGGAAGACTATGCACAAATTGGGTTACCAACAGATGTCGGCGCTGTTTTATTAATCGAACAAGATGGTCCGCCTGAAGTTGTTGAACGAGATATGGCACGCATTGCGGAAATTTGTCGAGAATGTCATGCCATTGATGTCCAAATTGCAAAAACAGCTGAAGAAGCAGAAGCTTTAACAAGTGCAAGACGAACAGCTTTATCAGCACTTTCACGTGTGAAGCCGACGACGATTCTTGAAGACGCAACGGTCCCTCGTTCTAAAATTGCTGAAATGGTCCGGGAAATTGAAACGATCGCAAAGAAATATGCGTTAACGATTTGTACGTTTGGCCATGCAGGAGATGGGAATTTACATCCTACTTGTTTAACAGACGCGCGTAATAAAGAAGAAATGGCGCTCGTTGAACAAGCATTTGAAGAAATCTTCCATAAAGCAGTTGAATTAGGTGGAACGATTACAGGAGAACATGGTGTCGGAGCGATGAAACTTCCTTATTTACATCTTAAAGTTGGAGAGGCAGGTATTAATGTGCTGCAGAGCATTAAAGCGGCGATTGATCCAAATAACATTATGAATCCTGAGAAAGTATTTACACAATCAGAACGAAATCGAGTGGTGATTTAACATGATGAGCGCAAAAGAGAAAGCACGTATTCAAAAAAACTTTGAAGAAAAAATGGATTACGATGAGCTGATGAACTGTACGCGTTGTGGATTTTGTTTACCCACTTGCCCCACTTACATCGAATCCGGGAAAGATGAACTACATTCACCGCGTGGAAGAATCGCGTTAATGAAAGGTGTAGTCGATGGGTTAATCGAGCCTGATGAAGATGTGAAACGTTCGATTGATTTATGTCTTGGTTGCCGTGCTTGTGAACCAGTTTGTCCATCAGGTGTTAATTTTGGTCATTTACTCGAACAAGCAAGAGATGCGATTTACCAAACAAATGATCAATCATTCCCTGAAAAAGCGATGCGTGGTTTCTTTTTCAATCAACTCTTTCCTTACCAAAACCGGATGATTGGTGCGGTCGGGTTACTCGGATTTTATCAGCGTTCAGGGCTACAAAAATTGACACGCTCTGTTGGGATTTTAAATTTATTCCCTGATACGATGCGCATGATGGAGAAAGTATTGCCAGAAGTGCCTAAACGTAAGGAAATGAAAGAACGTCCAAGTCACTTGGCTTCCATAGGCAAGCAACAGAAAAAAGTTGCCTTCTTTTCAGGTTGTTTAATGGATACGATTTTCCAGTCGACAAATGATGCGACAACAAAGTTATTACAATATGCAGGTTGTGAAATTGTTATTCCCAAAATGCAGAGTTGCTGTGGTGCACTGCATGGACATAGCGGAGAGCAAGACCGTGCAAGAGAAATGGCAAAGCGTAATATTGAAGCTTTTGAAGTTGCAAAAATAGACTATATTATTACAAATGCAGGCGGCTGTGGTGCTTTTTTAGTCGATTATGCACATTTACTAAAAGATGATCCAGAGTGGCATGAACGGGCAGTCGCTTTTTCGAATAAAATTAAAGACATTACACAAATTTTAATAGAATTGGAATTTGACAAACAACCACTCCAACTAGAACATCAAATCATTACATATCAAGATTCCTGTCATTTAAAAAATGGACAGAAGACTTTCAACGAACCTCGTCAACTATTACAAGCAATTGAAGGTGTGCAGTTTGTAGAAATGCATGACGCAGGTCATTGCTGTGGTTCAGCAGGAATTTATAATCTTGTTGAATCTGATATGTCGATGCAAATTCTAGATTATAAAATGGAGCAAACAAAACAGACGAATGCAAAAACAGTTGTAACGACAAATCCAGGTTGCTTACTGCAAATGAAACTAGGGATTGAGCGTGAAGGATTGTCGGACAAAATGGATGCAGTTCATATTGTTGAGTTGTTGATAGAAGCTTATGAAAATGGAAGAAAGTAATTGAAGTCCTTGTGCACATCGTTAAAAATGTGCATAAGGATTTTTCATAGGAGATATGATTGTAGTTTGAAAATGAATCTCTGGGAACGACATTGTTAGCGAATTTACAATTATTTTAATCCATTTAAAATAGTTTTCTGTTGAAACTCTGAATTATTCAATCTACAATAGAAGGTATTCCTATTATTTTTTTATATGTGAGTGTTACGAATGTGGGAAAACGTGTTACGAAAGGAGCGGTTTACGTTTGGATGATTCATTATTAAAGCGATTTAGTGTTTCAATGGAAGGCAGCCTACTAAGAAAGTTCGACCAATTGGTAACGCAAAGAGGTTATTCGAATCGTTCGGAAGCTGTTCGAGATCTCGTTCGTGAAGCGATTCTTGAACAAACTTGGGAAGAAAACGATGAGCTAATCGCTGGAACGATTTTATTATTTTATAACCATCATCAGCGAAATTTGCTAGAAGAAATGACGAATATTCAACATGATATGCATGACTTAATCATGGCAACGACGCATTTTCATTTGAATCAAGAAAGTTGTTTAGAACTTATCGTCGTACAAGGTAAAGCTGGTGAAGTACGTGAACTAAGTAATCGTTTAACAAGTTTAAAAGGTGTAGACTTTGGAGATTTCACAGTCGCACCCGTTGAGAAAATATAATGTACAGGAGTGTGGAAAGTTGAAGAAGTATTCAAGAATGCTGCTACTCGCAGTACTTGCAGTGACAGTCGTATTAGCAGGATGTACATCATCGTCTAAACCGACAGAAGAAAAACCATCAGAAGATCAAGAAACTGAGAAAAAAGATGAACTTGTTCTGGCTTTTAATAATGAACCAGATGCAGGTTTTGACCCAATTACTGGGTGGGGACGTTACGGGTCTCCATTGTTTCAAAGTACACTTTTAAAACGAAATGATGATTTAGAAATAGTCCATGATTTAGCAACAGATTATGAAGTGAGTGAAGACGGGAAAACGTGGACAGTTCAGCTACGTGACGATGTTCAGTTTTCAGACGGGGAACCACTCACAGCAGACGATGTTGTGTTTACATTTGAAAAGGCAGCGGCAAGCGGTTCTGTTGTTGACTTAAATGCGTTAGAAAAAGTAGAAGCGATCGATGAAACAACTGTCGAGTTTACGCTAGAAGAACCACAATCTACTTTTGTGAATAACCTTGTCGCAACAGGGATTGTACCGGAACATGCCTATGATGAAAATTATGCAGAAAATCCAATTGGTTCAGGCCCATTTAAAATGATCCAATGGGATAGAGGACAGCAACTCATCGTTGAAGTGAACGAGAACTATTATGATAAAAAATCTGAGTTTAATAAGTTAACGTTTTTATTCTTAAATGAAGATGCAGCATTTGCAGCAGCACAAGCAGGAAAAGTAGATTTTGCGTATATTCCACCTGCATTCAGTCAAAAAGAAGTGCCAGGAATGAAGTTAGAAGTATTAGAAACAGTAGATAACCGCGGCATCGTGTTCCCATATGTGCCTTCCGGGGAAGAAACAGAAGAAGGCTATCCAATTGGAAATGACGTCACCGCAGATCCAGCAATTCGTCACGCAATTAATATCGCAGTTGACCGCGAAGCGTTAATTGACGGGGTGCTAGAAGGATATGGGACACCTGCTTATACGTCAGCGGATGAATTACCTTGGTGGAATCCTGAAACGGTCATTGAAGATGGAGATCTAGAAGGTGCTGAGGAAATATTAGAAGAAGCGGGTTGGATTATGAATGAAAAGAGTGGTGTTCGTGAAAAAAATGGGTTGAAAGCTGAGTTTGAGTTGTATTATTTAGCAGATGATGAAATCCGCCAGTCTCTTTCAATCGCAGTTGCAGATATGTTAAAACCGCTTGGTATTCAAGTGAATGTTGAAGGTGGAAGTTGGGATGTATTAGGCCAGAAAATGGCGTCACAACCTGTTTTAATGGGCTGGGGAAGTCATGATCCACATGAGTTATACAATATTTATAGCGCTAATAATGCAGGCGTAGAGTTCTTTAACACAGGTTATTATAAAAATGAAAAAGTAGATGAATATTTTGAAAAAGCGCTTCGTGCAACAAGCGAAGAAGAAGCGATTGAGTATTGGAAGAAAGCACAATGGGACGGAGAAACAGGCTTAAGTGGTAAAGGGGATGCACCTTGGGCTTGGCTTGTGAACATTAATCACTTGTATTTAGTGAAAGAAGGACTTGATATTGGTGATCAACGTATTCACGTTCACGGGCACGCATGGCCATCAACAGATAACCTTGTTGACTGGAAATGGGAATCATAAGGTAGTCGTCTATGATGAAAATTGGGCGTTTTCTACTTTTTAAAATGATTCGCATCATTACATTAGTTGTTGCGATTTGTTTTATTTCATTTTTATTAGTGAAAAATTCTCCAATCGACCCAATTCAAGCTTATATCGGTGCGGATATGTTAAAAGTAAGTCCCGAACAACGTGGACAAATTGCGGCGTATTGGGGACTCAATGAACCTGTCATGACCCAGTTTTTAAATTGGGGACGTGCAGTTATACAAGGTGATTTAGGGACGTCGATGATTTATCGGCGTCCAGTTATTGATGTGATTGGAGAACGATTTGTCAATTCCATTGTGTTAATGATTGCTGCATGGCTTTTTTCTGGGGTGTTTGGATTTATACTTGGTGTCGTTGCAGCGATGAAAAGGAATACATGGGTTGACCGTTTTATTCAGTGGTATTGTTATACGCTTGCGTCAACACCTACGTTTTGGGTAGGACTGTTGATGCTGATGATCTTTGCTGTATCACTTGGTTGGTTCCCAGTTGGGCTAGGTGTTCCGATTGGTGTGTTAACAGAAGACGTCACTATACTTGATAAGATTCGGCATTTAGTGTTGCCAGCTGTCACATTAAGTATTGTTGGCGTAGCGAATGTAGCGCTTCATACACGTGAAAAGCTAATTGACGTGCTTTCGAGCGATTACGTCCTTTTTGCGCGCGCAAGAGGCGAGCGCGGCTTGACCCTGTTTTGGCGTCATGGCCTACGAAATGTTGCATTACCAGCGATTACGTTACAGTTTGCAGCGTTTAGTGAATTATTCGGCGGAGCGGTACTCGCGGAACAAGTCTTTTCTTACCCGGGACTCGGGCAAGCAACGGTAGAAGCTGGCCTTCGCGGGGATGTTCCGTTATTATTAGGGCTTGTTATTTTTAGTACGGTATTTGTTTTTGTAGGGAATTTACTAGCGGATATGATTTACGAATTTGTAGACCCGCGGACGAGGGAGGGGCGTATCTGATGAAAACGAACCTCTCAATGAACCGAAGACAACGGACATTATGGACGATTGTGTTAGGGTTTTTATTATTAATGGCCATTTTATTTAGTAAAACTTGGGTCAATACTGGAAATATTTTAACGAATTTAGAGACGCGTAATGTAGCGCCGTCATTTGAACATTTATTCGGAACGGATTGGCTCGGCCGGGATATGTTTACTCGAACGATGCTAGGTCTTTCTTTAAGTATTAAAGTGGGGTTACTCGGTGCGTTTGGCAGTACAGCGATTGCGTTAATCTTAGGCATGGCGGCTGCAACGATGGGAAAAGTCGCTGATCAGTTTATTTCTTGGTTAATCGATTTATTTTTAAGTGTTCCGCATTTAGTCGCGTTAATTTTAATTTCTTTCACATTAGGTGGAGGTTATAAAGGTGTCATTGTCGGGATTATGGCGACGCATTGGCCAAGTTTAGCGCGTGTCGTTAGAGCGGAAGTGATGCAAGTACGTTCGGCTGAATATGTAAAAGTGTCTAGGCGATTGGGAAAGTCGAATGGCTGGATTGCGGCGCATCATATATTTCCACATTTACTCCCGCAAGTGTTAATCGGGTTTATGTTGTTGTTTCCCCATGCGATTTTACATGAAGCCGCGATTACGTTTTTAGGGTTAGGTTTATCCCCTCATGAACCTGCGATTGGTATTATTTTATCGGAATCAATGAAATATTTATCCTCTGGTTTATGGTGGCTCGCCTTTTTCCCTGGGTTGTCTTTGTTAATTGTCGTGCGTGTGTTTGATAAAATCGGGGGAAGTTTACGATTGTTAATTGACCCAACAAAAGCGCATTTATAATAATGTAGATAGAAAAGAAAGGAGGTCTCGCATGTCGATTTTAGAAGTGGAGAATTTATCGATTTCCTTTCAACAGTACGGTAGCGGGTTAAAGCGCCGAACACTCGATGTCATGTCGAATTTAAGTATAGCTCTTGAAGCGGGTGAAATTTTGGCAGTAGTCGGTTCGAGTGGTTCTGGGAAAAGTTTATTGGCCCATGCGATATTAGGAATTTTGCCAGACAATGCAAAGACAAGTGGTGATATTCGTTATAACGGGGAAGTGTTAACACCTGAACGTTTGCAGTCATTACGCGGTAAAGAAATTGCGTTAATTCCCCAATCGGTCAATTTTTTAGACCCTTTAATGCAAGTCGGGAAACAAGTTCGGCAATCTGCAAGAAAAGGAGATGCCATTAGTCGGCAAAAAGCTGTGTTTGAACGGTATCAACTAGCACCACATGTCGCGAAGATGTATCCTTTCCAGTTATCAGGCGGGATGGCGCGTCGAACATTACTCTCAACAGCGGCGGTCAGTGGTGCAGATGTTATTATTGCAGATGAACCGACACCAGGACTCGATGAAACCGTGATGAAAGAAGCATTGGAAAACTTTAAAGAGTTTGCGGATGAAGGGCGCGCGGTGATGCTCATTACACATGATATTGAAGCGGCACTAACGATCGCAGATAAAATTGCGGTATTTTATGCTGGAACGGTTGTCGAAATTGCGCCGATTGAAGATTTCACTGGAAATGGTGAAAAATTACGTCATCCTTATACAAAAGCACTTTGGAAGGCGTTACCGAAAAATGACTTTATACCAATTCCAGGTGCGCAACCTCATTTAGATGATTTGCCACTGGGTTGTTTATTCGCTCCGCGTTGTCCATTAATGACAGAAGCATGTACAAAAGCGCGTCCTGAGATGCGAGACTTGCGCGGTGGAAAGGTACGATGTATCCATGCGACTTGAAGCGAAAGGAATTAGTTTTAAATACGGTAAAAACCCGTGGCTCTTTCAGGATGTCGATTTTGAGATTGAAGCAGGCGAAGTAGTTGGCTTAACAGGTGTAAGCGGGCGCGGGAAAACAACTTTTTGCCGGATTTTAGCAGGATTCGAACGACCAGTAGAAGGTGAAATTACACTAGGTGGAAAGCCACTTCAACAAACTGGTGTCCATCCCGTCCAAATGGTATTACAACATCCTGAACAAGCCGTCAACCCGCGCTGGAAAATGCAAAAAGTGTTACAGGAAAGTGGTCCGTTAGATGATGCGTTACGTGAGCGTTTAGGTATTGAACGCACTTGGCTATCTCGTTGGCCGAATGAACTTTCAGGCGGAGAGCTCCAACGATTTTGTGTGGCGCGTGCACTGGCTGCGAATCCGAAGTTTTTAATCGCGGATGAAATGACAACGATGTTAGATGCTATTACACAAGCTCAAATTTGGCAGGCTGTGTTAGAAGCGGCGAAAGAAAGAGAAATGGGTATCATCGTTGTCAGTCATGAGCGAAATTTAATAAAAAGATTATGTGATCGTGTTGTGGAATTATGACGTCATGTCCCCCTGAGAAAGTTTCTTAGGGGGATTTTTTGGTACTTTTTTTAGCAGTTAGTCAATGTGAATGGAACACGCATCTGCTTCCAGCAAATCAGCTGTGCGTTTTAATTTTTCTTTTGTTTTTCCCTTTTTCTAACCTAACAAAAGTAGTTTGAATAAAAATTAATTTCCATCCAAACAAGTATGTTCATACGCCGTTCCATAAAGACAAGCAAATCATATAGTACATCAAAGGGGGTGTACGTATGTTTGAAATTTACGATGTCGTGATTATTCCGTTCATTCTAGGCATTGTAGAGCTATTTAAAAGGGTGGGTGTGAGTAAGCGTTTTTTACCGTTTATTGCTCTACTGATTGGGATCGTAGTCGGTGTTGTATATGTCGCAGATTTCGACTGGAAGCAAGGAATTTTAGTTGGCGGCATGCTTGGATTATCCGCCAGTGGATTATATTCAGGGACTAAAAATACAATCGAGAAGAATGGCGACGAAGAGTAGTCGCTATTTAAAAAGGGGGTGGAAGAATAATGGTTCGAATTATTGAGATGCTTATTCCAAAATCAAATAAAAAAACGAGACCAGGTATCAAAAGAGTACCTCGGTCCATTACGATTCATGAGACAGACAATGAAGGTATTGGAGCCAACGCATTAGCGCATGCGAAGTTACAATACAATGGAAATATAAGGCTAGCCAGTTGGCATTTGCAAGTAGATGATGAGCCAGAAGTTTACTTGTCAATTCCATATGATGAAGTCGCCTATGCCGCTGGAGACGGGAAAGGACCCGGCAATATGTATTCCATCCATATTGAAGTGTGCGTGAACCGGGATGGAAATTATTTTAAAACGGTCAATCATACGGTAGAGGTCGTTCGATACTTATTGAATAAATTCCCGTCTATTACAGAGGTTGTCCAGCACCATAAATGGAATGGTAAAAACTGTCCGCGTTATCTCCGGAGTGGCACAAAAGGAATCTCTTGGCAACAGTTTTTACAAAAGGTAGCAAAAGGGAATGGGGGATCGGACACGCCACAAGTTCCACCAAAAGATAAAACACCAAATCATCTATTTAAAATTGGCGAAAAAGTTCGTATTAAAAAATCGGCAACTTATTATGCAACGGGTGAAGGAATCCCAGCGTATATAAAAGGGAGAACAGATATTGTCCTCCAAAAGAGTGCGAATCGAGTGCTGTTAAAAGGGATTAACAGTTGGGTGAAGACGGAGGATCTAGAAGTTGTACGTGCTGCGGCTGCATTAGCAATCGATGGTTATATGGGACCCGCAACGATTAAAGCATTACAACGCTATTTCGGTACACCAATTGACGGTGTCATCAGTCGGCCATCTTTGTTAATTAAAGCCATGCAAAAATGGCTTGGAACCCAACAAGACGGGATTATAAGTGAACCTTATTCAACAATGGTAGCGGCTTTGCAAAGACGTTATCAAACCCCCGTGGATGGGAAAATCAGTCGACCGTCTCTTGTTGTGAAAGAACTTCAACGCAGGTTGAATCGCGGAAAATTGTAAGCCTATTTGTACAATAAAAAAAGCAGGTAAAGATTAATCTTTACCCGCATTTCATTTTATTTTTCTTTCTTTCTTCTTTTCGGTGTAATCATTAAGCCAAGTTCCTTCTTCTCCTGATCCAGCGCTTTATAGAGCGAAATCATCATTAATATAATAATAAAGGAGAAGGGCAAGGCGGCAATGATTAGTGCATTTTGAAGTGCATCTAATCCACCTGTTGATAATAAAATCATTGCAATTGCAGATTGTGCAACTCCCCAAGTTAATTTAACCATATTTGGCGGATAAAGTGATCCATAAGACGTCTGCATGCCGAGGACGAAAGTCGCTGAGTCTGCAGAAGTGATAAAGAATACACTTACTAATAACACAGCAATGATAGATAAAATCATCGACCATGGCAATTCATTAAAGACCGCGAACAAGGTTTCTTCGGTTAGGAAACCTGTTAAGTCCGTTCCTTTCATCTGTACATCCATTGCAGTTGCACCGAATGTCGAGAACCAGAAGAAACTAATAAGTGCTGGAAGTAATAAAACACCTGCTAAGAATTCGCGAATCGTTCTTCCACGAGAAACCCGGGCGATGAACACACCAACGAATGGTGACCAAGAAATCCACCAAGCCCAGTAGAAAATTGTCCATCCGTCTAACCATGAACGTAGCCCATCATCAACGGGTGCTGCGTTAAAGCTCATTTGAATAATATTTTGAAGATACGTACCAATTGTATTCGTAAACGTATTGAATATTAATAACGTCGGACCAAGCACGACAAGTAAAATTAATAAAGCCGCAGCTAATACCATATTGATATTTGATAAGTATTTAATCCCTTTACTGAGTCCACTCCAAGCTGATATTGTAAATAAAATTGTTACAATAATAATGATCACAACTTGAACGGGGAAACTAATCGGAACGTCGAATAAGTAAGCAAGTCCACCGTTAATTTGAATTGCACCAAATCCAAGTGTTGTTGCAACCCCTACTACTGTCGCAAAAACAGCAAGCACGTTAATAACCGTACCTATTGGACCATTTACCTTGTCCCCTAAAATTGGCTTTAAAGTAGAAGAAACTAACCCAGGTGCACCTTTACGGAATTGGAAGTAAGCGAGTGCCATCGCAACAACACCGTAGATTGCCCATGCATGAATTCCCCAGTGGAAAAATGTATAACGCATAGATTCTCTATATGCTTCCTGACTCCCAGGTTCTGTTGTAGCCGTATTAATGGCAAAGTGTGAAAGAGGTTCTGCTGCTCCCCAGAACACAAGCCCAATCCCCATACCCGCTGAGAATAACATAGCAAACCAGCTTACGTAAGAGTATTCTGGTCGCTCATTCGGCTTACCAAGACGAATTTGACCAACTGGACTGATGATAAAAAACAAACAGAAAAGTACAATTGCCGAAACAACTAACAAATAGTACCAACCAAAAGATGATGTAATAAACGCTTGCATATTGTCTGTAATTGATTGGAAGCTATCTGGCGCGAATGCACCGTAACCTACAGCAACGATTACAATCGCTAAGGTTATCCAAAAAACATTTGATATTTTTCTCATAGCTCCTCCATTCATTTTTCATTAAGTATTTTGTAGCTTTAAGGAATCGATTTATCCATTCCCTTTATGAGAACATCTTAAACTTTATCAATTACATTTTAAAAATCAACAAAAACGGTTTAAACTGTACAATGCAAATTTTAAAGGTGTTGTTCAAGGTCGATTAATGAAGAAAATTAGGATTATTCATATAAAAAAGACGTTATAAAAAGACAAAATATTGTCTTTTTATAACGCATAATGACTTTTTATTGATAATCATTAAATACATGTAAACGAATTAATTTGGTTTAAATCTAAGCCTGTGTATTCCCATCTATTTCTACGGGAATTCCATCGATACCCTGCTACGGATGTGCGGCCTACAAATACTGGGAAAAACCAAAAACCTTGTCTTCTCGACAGCCAAACATACGTGAACCGAAACATACAACCAGAAATTGCACCAGGGTCTACCGCAAAAGTTTGGACATTCGGATATTCAGGTGTCCAGCTTGGCGGTGGACTTTGTGGTGGCTGGTTCCCACTTGGTTGTTGTGTAGGTGGAAATCCTGTTCCGCCCCCTTGCCAAGAAGGTGAAGGTGGGAAATAGCCACCGGATGGCGGTGGAAAACCAGTCATCCCGCCATGTGCACCATGTGGATATTGTTGGTAACCTGGTGTCCAATTTTGCTGGGGTGGAAAATTTTGGTGATTAGGTAAAGGCATTGGAACGGGTTGATGATTATGATGCCTATTTCTTTCATGTTCATTGTAACCATCTGGTAATTGAGGATACCAGAACGGGTCATTCGATTGCCCAAATTGTTGTTTTGCCATTAAAAGGCTCCCTTCTTGTCAACTCTTCTTATGTATATGCATAGTCAGTGGTGCCTGTGCATAGTAAGTGATGCCTGTGCATCACACAAATCCGACACAATTCAGAATTGTTTCCGAGTTGTGTCGTGCACAGGTGCCCCTTTGAAAAGTTTGCTATACTAAGGAAAGCATAAAAATTGGAGGCAGTAATAAAAGTGAATACAAATGAACAACCACATATTTTAATTATTGACGGGATGGCTTTATTGTTTCGATCGTTTTTCGCGACGTCTGCAATGGGGCATTTTTTCCCGAATGATGACGGCGTCCCGACAAATGGTGTGCAAGGATTTCTTCGCCATACAATGACCGCCGCATCGATTTTCAAACCAACTCATTTAGCAGTTTGTTGGGATATGGGCGCGCACACATTCCGTAATGACTTATACGATGGCTATAAAGCGAATCGTCCAGCACCTCCTGAAGAGCTTGTGCCGCAATTTGATATGGTCCGAGAAGCATCAGCGCTTATGGGATGGAAAAATTACGGAGAGAAAGGGATGGAAGCAGATGATTTAATCGGCTCGATGATCACACACTGGGAAGGGAAAGCTGAAATTACAGTTGTGAGCGGTGACCGAGATTTACTGCAATTACTTCGTCCAGGTGTCAATATTGCACTCATTAAAAAAGGGTACAGTGAATATGACATTTATACGGAAGCACGTTTTCATGAAGAGTACGGAATTACCCCATTACAATATATCGATAAAAAAGCTTTTACAGGAGACGCTGCAGATGGCTATCCAGGTGTCAAAGGCATCGGTCCGAAAACGGCACTGATGTTTATTAAAAAATACGGTTCCGTTGACGGTGTACTGGGTGCATTGGACGAATTAACACCCGCGCGACGTAAACGAGTCGAAGAAGGAATGGAGATGCTGAAGTTATCGAGAAAATTAGCGGAAATCCATTGTCACTTAGATGTGGATACTTCACTCGAAGAAATAACGATTCCAGCATATGATGAACAAACCGAACAAACACTCGAACAACAAGGTTATTCGCTTGTCATTCGCCATGCAAATTCATTAGGTGTAAAAAATTAACGATATTATAAAAGAAAATGAGTGAGAATATTGGGAGCAAATTCAAGAAAAATTGAAATTTTAAATGCTGCTTCAAAAGTTGTCGCTGAAAAAGGAATTTTTAACTTAACATTAGAAGCAGTCGCGAAAGAAGCTGGCATTAGTAAAGGAGGGCTTCTTTATCATTTTCGTACAAAAGAAGTGCTTGTTGAAGAAATGGTCAAACATTTAGCGAGTAATTATCAAATGAAAATCGACGAACATGCGACATCTGACCCTGTAGAAAAAGGAAGGTGGACGCGTGCTTATATAGATGTTACTTTTAATAAAGCGTATAAAAACAAAGGCATGCACTCTGGATTACTTGCTGCGAAAGCCATTAATCCAGATTTACTTCGTCCAATTCATGACGTGTATGAAGAATGGCAACGATTTATTGACAATGATGAGATTGACCCGACCTTAGCAACGATTATTCGATTGGCAGCTGATGGGATTTGGCTAGCTGACCTTTTTGACATCAATCCAATTAGTGTTGAAAAGAAAGAAGTTATTTATAAAACGCTTGAAAAATGGATCGATGAAAACGAGTCATAATACTAGTAGGGGATACTGTGATTACAAGTTTTCCCCTATGGATAGTAAAATTGTACATGAATATTTCTTGTAGTTATTTACGGTTTTAAGGTTGAAAGTCAAACAGTCAGCGTGTATAGTCGTTGGTAATATTCTTTCAATCGTAAAAACCGTCCAGACGGTACAGCGATTCAGAAAGTGATGGAGGAGATTGTATGAAAAACAAAATTTTATTAACAGCAGCAGTGACAGGCGCAGGAGATACAAAGTCAATTAACGATCATGTTCCGGTAACACCAAAAGAGATTGCGGATTCTGCAATTGAATCAGCAAAAGCAGGTGCAACGGTTGCTCATATTCACGCGAGAGATCCAAAAACAGGTGGCGTGAGTCATGATATGGATCATTACCGCGAAATTGTCGATCGAATCCGCGAGTCTGAGGTAGATGTCGTGATTAATATTACAGCAGGTGGCGGTGGTGATTTTATCCCAAACTTAAATACACCAGCAGCTGGAGGAGATGGCTCGTGGATTCAAACGCCTGAAGAGCGTCATGCGCCAGTTGGCGAGCTACTACCTGAGATGTGTACATTAGACTGTGGAAGTGTTAACTTTGGCGATATGATTTATTTGAGTCCGACTGAATGGTTACGCGACCATGCGTTGCTAATTCAACAAAGTGGAGTAAAACCTGAATTAGAGTGTTTTGATACTGGTCATTTACGTTTTGCTAAACAATTAATCGATGAGGGATTAATTGATGGAGATCCGATGTTCCAATTTTGTTTAGGGATTCCTTGGGGTGCTGAAGCAGATGTTGAAACGATGTTATACATGAAAAATCGTTTACCAGAAAATGCTCACTGGTCAGCATTTGGAATTGGGCGTATGCAATTACCAGTTGCAATGCAAACAGCAATGCTCGGTGGAAATATTCGTGTAGGCTTAGAAGATAATCTTTATCTTACAAGAGGTGTTCCTGCAACAAATGAGCAACTTGTTGATAAAGCAGTAGAAATGCTTCATGTAAATGGAATGGAAGTTATGACGCCACAAGAAGCACGGGATTTCTACAAGTTAAGAAATCCACATGGAGGGAAGTAATCATGGCAGACAATCAAAAACAGTTCAAACAGCTCACAGTAATTGGTACAGGCGTTATTGGAAATGGATGGATTGCGCGTTTCTTAGCGCAAGGGCATGACGTAGTCGCTTACGATCCAATTGAAGGCGCGGAAGAACGTACACGTAGAGCTGTAAACAGGGCATGGCCTGCTTTAGTAGATTTAGGGTTAGCTGAAGGGGCATCTGTCGATCGTTTATCATTTGTTCCTACATTAGCAGAAGCTGTCGAGCATGCAGATTTAATCCAGGAGAATGTTCCTGAAAGAGAAGATTTAAAGAAAAATGTTTTACGAGAAATCGATGAATATGCGAAAAAAGATGCGATTATTGGTTCAAGTACATCAGGGATTATGCCAAGCGTCTTACAAGAAGGCTTAAAGCATCCAGAGCGTTTCCTTGTGGCACATCCATTTAATCCCGTTTATATTTTACCGCTTGTTGAACTCGTTGGCGGTGAAAAGACGAGTAAAACAGTTGTTGATGAAGCGAAAAAGTTTTATCAATCGATTGATATGAAAGTACTCGTCATCCAAAAAGAAATTGAAGGGCACGTCGCAGATCGATTAATGGAAGCACTTTGGCGTGAATCACTTCATTTAGTGAACGACGGCATTGCAACGACAGAAGAAATTGATGCGGCGATTATTTACGGAGCAGGTTTACGCTGGGCACAAATGGGACCTTTTTTAACATTCCATTTAGCAGGCGGAGATCAAGGAATGCGACATATGCTTGAACAATTTGGTCCAGCACTCAAGCTTCCATGGACGAAATTAGAAGCCCCTGAGTTAACGGAAGAACTGAAAGAAAAAGTAATTGAAGGATGCGAATCACACGCGGGAGATCATTCCGTTGCTGAATTAGAAGTCAAACGAAATGAGTTTCTAGTTAAGTTATTGGATTTAGTCGAAGAGTATTGGCATGAGCCAAAAGCAAAGGCTTGAATAGAGGAGGAAATTATAGATGTCAGAAACGACATTTAGCTACAAAGACCATGTGCGCGCAGACTGGGTAGATTATAATGGTCATATGAATGACGCAGAATATGCGAGAGTATTTAGCTTATCTGTTGATGCTTTCATGGATTTTATCGGACTAGATGCAGTAGGGCGTGAACAGCATAGTTACACAATTTTTACGCTTGAAACACATCTTTGTTATTTGAAAGAAGCAAATGAAAATGAAACGTTACAAGTAACAGCTCAATTATTAGATGTCGATGAAAAACGTCTTCATATCTTTTTCGTATTAGAAAATGGTGAAGGTGAACTTGTCGCAACGAGCGAACAAATGTTAATGGGTATGGATGTAACGGAAGGACGTCCAGCACCATTCCCAAGTCCCGTTCAAACAGTGATTGACGGAATTTGGGCAAGCGATCAAACGAAAGAAACACCGAAGCAAGCAGGAAGAACAATCGGTATTCGACGTCGATAATTGTATGAAAACTCCCATTAGACCCATTTTACTTTGGAATCTAATAGGAGTTTCTTGTAGATGAATTTTTATTTTCTTTCTACTTTCACAAAAGTTAAAATCTCTGCATTTGGTTTATAAGGAAGGGTTTGTAATTGACTTGGCTGATTTCTTCCGCCATTATCATGAATAAATAGCCACAATTCATTTTCTTTTTCTTCATAACCAACAACGGAAACCCAGTGGTAATCATATGAATAGCGACCGCGCCAGTTCCATGTAAACCACTTATCAAATTTTGCTGCCACAGGATTTCCACGATCGATTTGTTGTTTCAATTTTTCTACTGAGCACTTCTCAACAATCCAGTCATCACCAAGCAGTTTTTTTAAGTTTCGAATGAATCGATAAGTAAATAAGCCAATCGGTGTTCCACCAAGTGCTTGATACAGTTGGTTAATATTGTGAAATTGATTCGGCCGAAAGTAATCGAGAATTGCATAAGCTGTTACAGGTCCACACGCTGAGTTTCGGTAGCGTTTTTTAATATCTTGATCATATTGAGATTTTTTCTTTAAGGGAATCGTTTTTTTCATGACAAACGCTCCTTACCATAGCCATTTAGCTTTACTTTACCATTAAACTCGGTCGATTTCATAATTGGAAGATTCACTCCGTAATTATTTTTAAGAATTATGTTCTATCGAATGCAGTAGATTCATATAGTTAGCTAAAAGCAGATTGAATAATTCATATTTTGTTTGGTGAAAATATTGCGAAAATAAGGACAATGAATTACAATGATAGACAGATAGAGTTTTTCTATATTTTTTTAACTTATAATGAATGAGTATTCATTCAAAGGGATAAAGGGAGGAAGAACACGTGGCTTATCAAATAAGAAAAGCAGCAGTTTTAGGATCAGGTGTCATGGGGTCTGGGATTGCGGCCCATCTTGCGAATATCGGAATTCCGGTACTGTTATTAGATATTGTTCCAGGGGAATTAACAGCAGCTGAAGAGAAAAAGGGGCTTACATTAGAAGATGCACAAGTAAGAAATCGATTTGCAACAAATGCATTACAGCAGTTAACTAAACATAAACCAGCACCTTTAACGACAAAAAAGAATTTAACACTTATTGAAGCAGGAAACTTAGAAGATGACTTGGGGAAATTAAAAGAAGTCGACTGGATTATTGAAGTCGTCGTTGAGAACTTGGACATTAAAAAAGAACTTTATGAAAAAATTGACGCGGTGCGCACGGAAGGCACGATTATTACGTCAAATACATCAGGTATTAGTATCGAAGCGATGAAAGAAGGGCGTTCTGAAGACTTTCAAAAGCATTTCTTAGGCACACATTTCTTCAATCCACCACGTTATTTAAAATTATTAGAAGTCATTCCAGCAAGTACGACAGCGCCGGAAGTGGTAGATTTTATGACGACATTTGGGGAAGATGTGCTCGGTAAAGGCGTCGTGATTGCGAAAGACACGCCGAACTTTATCGCGAATCGTATCGGTACGTATGGCTTGTTAGTGACGCTTCGTGAAATGGAAAAGCGCGGGTATTCCATCGGGGAAGTGGATTCCGTGACAGGTACGTTAATTGGTCGGCCGAAATCGGCAACTTTTAGAACGCTTGATGTAGTCGGGCTTGATACATTCGTCCATGTAGCGAAAAATGTTTATGATCAAACAACAGGAAAAGAGCAAGAAGTATTTGATACACCTGCATTTATGAAGAAAATGGTTGAAAACGGCTGGCTCGGTGCGAAGACGAAAAAAGGGTTTTATGAGAAAAAAGGGAAAGACATTTTAGAACTCGAAGTGGAATCTTTTGACTATGTTCCGCAAAAGAAACTAAAAGCGCCTTCAATTGAAATGGCAAAACAGCAAAAAGGGCTCGCAAATCGTGTGAAAGTCCTGACATATGCGGAAGATCGTGTGGGTGAAATTTTATGGAATATCTTTGCACCAACGCTTCTGTATTCAGCTGAATTACACGGCGAAATAGCGGATGATATTGTCGCAATTGACAACGCTATGAAATGGGGATTCGGTTGGCAACAAGGTCCATTTGAAACCTGGGATGCCATCGGCGTTGAAAAGTCGGTTGAAAAGATGAAAGCAGCAGGTTATAAAATTCCAAGATTTGTTCAAAGTTTACTTGATAAAGGTTACGATACTTTCTATAAAGAAGAAGACGGGGAACTGCATTTCTTTAACGGAGAGAATTACGAAGCGGTTCCATTGAATGAAAAAGCAATTGATTTAAAACGTTATAAAAAGAAACACGGCGTACTAAAAAAGAATTCAGGTGCAAGCTTAATAGATTTAGGAGATGGCGTGTTACTACTTGAATTCCATTCACAATCGAATGCCATCGGGTTAGATATTATTCAAATGTTAAATTATGCAATTGATGAAGTAGAGAAAAATTATAAAGGGCTTGTCATCGGAAATCAAGGGAAAAACTTCTGTGTTGGGGCGAATCTCGGACTCATTTTAATGGAAGCACAAGATGATAATATTTTTGAATTAGATTTTGTTATTCGTTCATTCCAACAAGCCATGATGAAGATTAAATATGCGAAAAAACCAGTTGTTGCAGCACCATTTGCGATGACACTTGGTGGTGGAGCTGAAGTTTGTTTACCAGCATCACATATTCAAGCAACCACTGAAACGTATATGGGACTTGTGGAAGTCGGGGTCGGGTTAATTCCAGGAGGGGCTGGAAACTTAAACTTATATCAGAAACATTTGAAAGGTTTACCAAATGGCGTAACTATTGATTATCAAGATATTGCCACGAAAGTGTTTGAAACGATTGCGATGGCAAAAGTATCGACTTCAGGAGATGAAGCGCGTGAAAACAACTTCTTAGATTTTGCAGACAGTGTCAGTGTGAATGGGGATCACCAAATCTACGATGCAAAACAAGCAACCCTTGCTTTATATGAAGGCGATTACAAAGCACCGAAACGAGAGAAAATTCCAGTTCCTGGTGCACCAGGATATGCAACGCTATTACTTGGCGCAGAAGGCATGCATTTGTCAGGTTATATTAGTGATCATGATTTAAAAATCGCGAAAAAACTAGCCTACGTCATTGCAGGCGGGGAAGTTCCATACGGCACATTCGTAGACGAACAATACATCCTCGACTTAGAGCGAGAAGCATTTTTAAGCTTAGTCGCTGATCCATTATCACAACAAAGAATGCAACACATGCTTTTAAAAGGAAAACCACTGCGTAATTAATAAAGAAAAGCTGAAAACACCGTTTAGATGCGATAGGCATAAGACGAACTAAAGTAACGGAAGGCAGTCTAACTGCGCCACGTCCTGTGGCAACGACTGCATGACCAGCATCATGCTGGCCCGCGTTTTTTGCCACGTAGTCGAATTGGCTTATGACCCGAGCATCTGGTGTTTGAAGCTAGACCAAAAGAAAAGCTGAGAGCGTCGTTTAGCAGCGACAGGCATAAATTGGGTAACAGTCGCAGCCACAATTCGCGGAAGAACGCGAATGGATGTCTGTGACTGATACTGGGAAACCGAAAAAGGGAGGAAATTTAACATGCGTGAAGCAGTGATTGTAGCCGGCGCAAGAACACCGGTAGGGAGAGCAAAAAGAGGTTCACTCGCTACAGTACGACCGGATGATTTAGGAGCACTCGCTATTAAAGAGACATTACAACGTGCTGGAGGCTATGATGGTGAAATAGATGATTTAATTATCGGCTGTGCAATGCCAGAAGCAGAGCAAGGAATGAATATGGCAAGAAATATTGGGGCTTTAGCGGGTTTACCTGATACAACACCAGCGATTACAGTTAATCGTTTTTGTTCATCAGGCCTTCAGTCGATTGCATACGGTGCAGAGCGAATTATGCTCGGACATTCTAAAGCTATTTTAGCAGGTGGTGCGGAATCGATGAGTATGGTACCAATGATGGGAAATACGATTCGTCCAAATGTCAAACTTGCTGAAACAGCGCCAGAATACTATATGGGGATGGGTCATACTGCTGAACAAGTAGCGAAGAAATATGACGTGAGCCGTGCAGATCAAGACGCATTTGCGGTACGTTCACATGAAAGAGCAGCGGCGGCCATTAAAGCTGGAAAATTTGTAGATGAAATTATTCCTGTCGATGTCGTTAAGCACCATGTAGATGACGCGGGAAAATTACATGAAGAATCTTTTACATTTAAAATGGATGAAGGTGTGCGTCACGGAACAACGGTAGACGTGCTGAGTAAATTACGTCCAGCTTTCTCTGTCACAGGATCAGTGACAGCGGGAAATACATCGCAAACATCTGACGGGGCAGGGGCGGTGCTCATTATGGACCGTGAAGTTGCGGAAGCAGAAGGGCTGACCCCGATCGCGAAATTCCGTTCATTTGCTGTTGGGGGCGTTCCACCGGAAGTGATGGGCATTGGTCCAATTGAAGCTGTTCCAAAAGCATTGAAGCTCGCTGGTTTAACAGTAGATGATATTGATCTGTGGGAATTAAATGAAGCCTTTGCTTCACAATCTCTCCAAGTTATTCGTCATCTTGGTTTAAACATGGACCAAGTAAACATCAACGGTGGCGCGATTGCACTCGGTCACCCACTTGGTGCTACAGGGACGATTTTAACAGTTCGAATGATGAACGAATTAAAACGTCAGCAAAAACAATTTGGAGTCGTCACAATGTGTATCGGTGGTGGTATGGGGGCAGCGGGCGTATTCGAGATACTATAAAACTAACATAAGCATCATCTACTTATGCTGGAACATAGGATAATCGATTTTAAAAATAAGGGATGAAATAAAGGGAGGAAATGAACATGACAAAAACAACGAACTTAGTAAAAGGCGGCGCATTTTTAGTAGAGGATATTGAACCAGAACGTGTATTTACACCTGAAGATTTTTCGGATGAACATAAAATGATTGCACAAACGACAGCTGATTATGTGGAGAAAGAAGTTACACCTGTCATCGGGAATCTAGAAAATCACGAATTTGATCATTCTGTAAGACTACTTGAAAAAGCAGGAGAACTTGGTTTACTCGGTGCCGATATTCCTGAAGAGTATGACGGGTTAGGATTAGATAAAATATCATCCGCATTAATCGCAGAAAAAATGTCTGTTGCGGGAGGTTTCTCTATCACGCACGGTGCACATGTTGGTATTGGTTCACTACCCATTGTATTATTCGGAAATGACGAACAAAAAAAGCAGTATTTACCAAGTTCTGCAACAGGTGAAAAAATCTTTGCGTATGCATTAACTGAGCCAGGTTCAGGTTCGGATGCGCTCGGTGCAAGTGCAACTGCAAAGCTTAATGAAGCAGGTACACACTATGTGTTAAACGGTGAAAAACAATGGATTACAAACGCAGGATTTGCAGATGTATTTGTCGTTTACGCAAAAATTGATGGTGAACAATTCTCTACATTTATCGTTGAAAAAGACTTCCCAGGCGTTTCAGTAGGGCCAGAAGAGAAGAAAATGGGCATAAAGTCATCGTCAACACGTACGCTAATCTTGCAAGATGCTGAAGTTCCGGTCGAAAATCTACTCGGTGAAGTAGGACGCGGTCATATTATTGCTTTTAATATTTTAAATATTGGTCGTTATAAACTTGGTGTAGGAACTGTTGGCGGTTCTAAGCGCGCGTTAGAACTTGCGATCAAATACGCGAATGAAAGAAAACAATTTAAGACGCCAATATCTTCTTTTAATTTAACGAAAGAAAAGTTTGCGACAATGGCATCAAAATTATACGCATCAGAAAGTTTAATCTATCGTACAGTTGGAAATTTCGAAGAACGTGAAAGTGCGATGTCAGCAGAAGAACGTAAAGACGGGAAAGCGGTAGCCGCATCGATTGCGGAGTATGCGATTGAATGTTCGATTAACAAAGTATTCGGTTCTGAAGTGCTTGATTATATCGCGGATGAAGCGGTGCAATTACATGGTGGGTACGGATTCATGTCTGAATATGAAGTCGAGCGTATTTACCGAGATTCACGCATTAACCGTATTTTCGAAGGAACAAACGAAATTAACCGTCTCATCGTGCCAGGGACATTTATTAAGAAAGCAATGAAAGGTGAGTTACCACTTCTTGAACAAGCAAAAAGTTTACAAGAAGAATTGCTTATGATGATGCCAGAAGAAATTGGCGATGAAGCACTCGCAGGAGAAAAAGTGCTTGTGAAAAATGCGAAGAAAATTGGTCTCCTTGCAGCGGGTCTTGCAGCACAACGTTTTGGAACGAAATTAGAAACAGAACAAGAAATTCTCGTAAATATTGCAGATATCGCAAATAACATTTTTGCGATGGAGTCTGTGTTATTACGTACAGAAAAAGCAGTAGGACGTAACGGCGAAGAGAAAGAACAGCAGAAGATTCTTTATACGGAAATTTTCTGTCAAGAAGCGTTCGAAGCCATTGAAAAAGATGCGAAAGAAACACTTCTTGCAGCAGTAGAAGGCGATAATCAGCGTATGATGTTATCAGCACTACGTAAATTAACACGTTCTAACCCACATAATATCATTGTGAAAAAGCGTGAAGCAGCTGACAAATTAATTGAAGCAGAAAAGTATATTGTGTAAGTATTAACTGTGGAAAGTCCTTCAGGAGCAAAAGAAGCATCTGAAGGACTTTTTTGATATGATAAAGGCATTGGAGGGATTAACTGATGAAAATTACATATTATGGATACCCAAAATGTACAACATGTCGAAAAGCAAAGAAGTGGTTAACGGATCAAGGCATCGATTTTGACGAAGTGAATCTTGTGGAAGAACCACCAACTGCCGACACATTGAAGGATATGATCGAAACTTCAGGCCTTGAGATGAAGAAGTTTTTCAATACGAATGGGAAAGTGTACCGTGAAGAAAAACTAAAGGATAAGTTACCTGAGATGTCTGAAGACGAGAAGCTTGCATTACTTGCTTCAAACGGCATGCTGATTAAAAGACCAATCGTATTTGGTGATGGAAAAGTAACACTTGGATTTAAAGAAGAAACATTTGAAGAAGTGTGGGGGTAAAGTGAAGCTATCAATCAGTGATAAAATTTCACTGATTGATAGTTTCACTGCTTGCTAATGGAGAATAAACCGCTTTCAAGGAATTATCTAATAAGTTTGTAGATTGACAAACTTGTCTTGTGTTTGCTAGTCATATATGGCATTATAAAAGAGAATGAATTGGTTTCAGAATACTACTAATACGAATGTTGTAACCTTTATAAGATGAATCATTTGTTAGCGTACTAGAAGGATTATCGACTGAAAGAAACATTAAAATGCATTCGAATCTTTTAGTGTATAGAGATGAAATTAATTCGAGTAATTAAAAATTTGGGGGCTATGACATGGATACACCTAAAGAGTTAAGATATTCAAAAGAGCACGAATGGGTAAAAGATGAAAACGGTAACTTACGTATTGGAATTACGTACTTCGCACAATCAGAACTCGGCGATATCGTTTTCGTTGAACTTCCTGAAGAAGGCGACGATATCACTGTTGGGGAATCATTTGGTAGTGTTGAATCTGTTAAAACAGTATCAGAACTATACGCACCAGTAAGCGGTAAGGTTGTTGAAGTGAACGAAGAATTAGAAGATAACCCAGAGTACGTAAACGAATCACCATACGAGCAAGCTTGGATGATCGTTGTAGAACCAACAGATGCTTCTGAATTAGATGCACTCATGTCAGCAGAAGATTACGACAAAATGACACAAGAATAAGTTGAAACTAAAAACGCCAGACTCGTTCTGGCGTTTTTTATTGGTCGATAAGTGATTTTCAAGCTTACTTAAAACATCATTCAAACAGTCATCGATGAAATACATTCGAAAAAACGGTATGATAAGAAAGAGAATCGTAAAAGATACGTTCATATAATACCTCAGGTTAGGTAGGAGGGGGAACAGTGGACCAACAGAAAGTGTTGATTGTAGAAGGAAAAGCTGATCGTTTTCGACTGCACCCGATTTTGGCGGAGTCCGTCGATATTATTTGTACGTACGGAACGATTAGTGAATACGATTTAGATGAACTGCTTGAGCCTTATGAATTGGAAGAACTGTATGTATTTGTCGATGCAGATTTTACAGGCGAACAAATTCGAGGTTTATTTCAAAGAAACTATCCAGAAGCAACGCATTTATATACCAATGAGTTTTATAAAGAAGTAGAACTCACACCGTATCGTTTATTGGCGGAACAACTAATTCAGTATTTTGAAATTCATGAAGAATTTTTACGTATAGAGGATGATTGAATTGGAAAAATGGACACGTGAAGAATGGGAACATCAAAAAGAAAATGCGCCTCAAGCTTTATTTTATTTGTACACACCTTTTTGTGGCACTTGTCAAGTTGCTTCGAAAATGATGCACGTCATTCGTGAGATGAGAAAAGACCTGCCAATTGGTCAAGCGGACTTAAACTATATAGAAGACATTGCGGTTGATTATAAAATTGAAAGTGTACCTTGTTTATTAATTGCGGAGAATGGTCGTATTAAAGAGAAAATTTATACCTTTCATTCTATCCCTCATTTGCTTGAGAAAATAGGTTGACAGAATTCTTTGTTCATGATAAATTATAATTTATTAAAATAATAAAACTCTTATACAGAGCGGCGGAGGGAAGTGCCCGAAGATGCCCGGCAACCAACACAGCAATGTGAAAAGGTGCCAAATCACGCAAAGCAATTGCTTTGAAAGATGAGAGAATGGACGAATGGTATCTTTGAAAACCAATCCCTTTCTACTCTTCTGTAGAAAGGTTTTTTTATTTGTAGAAATATAATAAAAAAGACATTTATCGAAAGAATTGTGAGAAATTGACTAAGATTTATGAGATATCGCAAATGTTAATTTCAAATAACAGTTGAAGTGAATTTTCAATAAGGGTGGCAGTCTAATGATACATTTACAAAATGTCGTGAAGCATTTTGGGACAGGTTCAAATCAAATTAAAGCGGTAGATGATGTATCGTTCTCTGTTCAAGAGGGAGAAATCTTTGGCATTATTGGCTATAGTGGTGCTGGAAAAAGTACGTTAATCCGGCTTTTGAACGGACTTGAAATGCCGACAAGTGGTTCGATTCAAGTTGGCGGAACAAAAATCTCGTCTACAACAGGAAAAGAATTACGAAAAGCTCGTCAAAAAGTGAGTATGGTTTTCCAACATTTTAATTTATTATGGTCGAGAACGGTTCAGGAGAATATTGCTTTTCCGCTTGAAATTGCAGGAGTTCGTAAGGCAGAACGAGAAAAGAAAGTGACAGAGTTAATAGAGCTAGTTGGGTTAAGTGGACGAGCAGATGCTTATCCGTCTGAATTATCTGGCGGACAAAAGCAACGTGTCGGCATTGCGCGGGCGCTTGCAAATGATCCTGAAGTACTTCTTTGTGATGAAGCAACCTCTGCACTTGACCCGGAAACAACAGATTCGATCCTTGCTTTACTAACGGGCATCAATGAGCGTTTGGGCTTAACAATTGTACTCATCACCCATGAAATGCAAGTCATTCGTAAAATTTGTCACCGAGTAGCGGTTATGGAAGCAGGAAAAGTTGTTGAAATTGGAAACGTATTAGACGTATTCCAATCGCCAAAAGCGGAGATTACAAAACGATTCCTTGCACAAGTGACAGAGCCTGATGCGGCCAAGGAAGCAATTCAACATATTCAAGATGAAGTGCCAACAGGGAAACTCATTAAACTTGTTTTTGTTGGTGAACGTACAGAACAGCCTGTACTTGCAAGTCTGATTCGGAAATATGATATTGACGTGAATATCGTGCAAGGTAATATTTCACATACACAAGGTGGCGCTTATGGAACGTTGATTTTACAATTGGTCGGCGATGAAAAGTTAGTCGAACAAGCCATTCATCACCTTCATGAGCAAAATGTTCAAACGGAGGTGATCGGTAATGGACAATGATTTTTTGGGCAACGTTGATTGGGATAAAATGTGGCAAGCGACAACGGAAACACTTTATATGACGGCGTTGTCTACGGTCTTTACTTTCGTGATTGGACTCGCACTAGGCATTTTATTGTTTCTATCTAGTCCAGGACAATTATGGGCGAATCGTTTTATGAATATCGTTGTCGGTGCGTTTGTGAATATATTCCGGTCAATTCCTTTCATTATTTTAATTATATTACTCATTCCAGTGACGATCTTTATCGTCGGGACAATGCGTGGACCGAATGCGGCGCTTCCAGCGTTAATTATTGGCGCAGCACCGTTTTATGGGCGTATGGTACTGATTGCTTTACAAGAGATTGACAAAGGCGTGATTGAAGCAGCAAAGTCGATGGGCGCTAAAACGTCAACCATTATTTTTAAAGTATTATTACCTGAATCGATGCCAGCACTTGTTTCAGGCATTACGGTCACATCGATCGCACTTGTTGGGTATACAGCGATGGCGGGCGTAATCGGAGCTGGCGGTCTCGGAACATTGGCATTTTTAGACGGTTTCCAAAGAAGTCGTGAAGATGTCGTCTGGGTCGCAACGATACTTATTTTAATTATCGTCTTTATTATTCAGTTTATTGGAGACTTCTTTGTGAATAAACTCGATAAACGATAAGATTTGGGATTCACGTTTTTTAAAAGATACATAAAAAATAAAAAGGAGTGTTTGAATTATATGAAGAAATTTATTTCAGCTTTCTTACTGGCAACACTTGCTTTAGTTTTAGTCGCTTGTGGTGCAAATGATGAAGGCAGTACAGATGAAGGTACGAGTGATGACGGGAAAGAAGAAACGACAAAATTAGTTGTAGGTGCGACAAATGTGCCACATGCGATCATTTTAGAAGAAGCACAGCCTTTATTAGAAGAGAAAGGCATCGAGCTTGTAATCGAAGAATATACGGAATATGTGTTACCGAATAAAGATTTGGATGCTGGAGAAATCGATGCGAACTTCTTCCAACATATTCCATACCTTGAGTCATTCAATAAAGATCATGAACTAGACCTAGTCAATGCAGGTGGCATTCATATTGAACCGATTGGTGTTTATTCAAAAGAATATGCATCACTAGAAGAACTCCCAGAAGGGGCAACGATTTTAATGAGTAACTCGGTTTCAGATCACGGACGTGTGCTTGCAATGCTCGAAACAGAAGGGTTAATTGAGCTTGCAGATGACATTGACAAAACAAATGCGGAAGTCTCAGATATCGTAGAAAATCCAAAAGACATTCAATTCCAGGCAGATTACGAACCAGCACTTTTGCCACAACTTTATAATAATGATGAAGGAGATGCGGTCCTCATTAACTCGAACTACGCGATCGATGCAGGGTTAGATCCACTTGAAGATGCAATTGCGACAGAAGAGTCAGATTCACCATATGTTAATATTGTGGCGGTTCGTAGTGGGGATGAAGATAAAGAAGAAATCAAGGCTTTACTCGAAGTGTTAACATCTAAAGAAATGCAAGCCTTTATTTTGGAAGAGTGGGACGGTTCGGTTGTTCCAGTTGAATAAAAAACAGATAAAAAGATAACCCTAAATAAGAGAGAGTCCAAAATTGAGTACTCAATAATTGGACCCTCTTTTTATTTGAGTAAATATTGTTGATGATTGAGTCAATTTCATAATTAACCTTACACTAAAAATTCCCGAACAATGTTGATCTCCGTTCCAGGCGCACGCTTTCCGTGGGGCGGGCGGCGAGCCTCCTCGGTCGCTTCGCTCCACTGCGGGGTCTCACCTGTCCCGCTAA
>JAPFCR010000022.1 GCA_026169375.1 Sporosarcina sp.
GTAATTAGTAAATAAAGACCAATTGATAAAATTGTTGGCATAACGAGAAATAAAATAAGAGAAGCAGCGATGAGTTGACCAGGAATGATTTTTTTATAAATCGAGAAAATCTCTAACGCGACTCCGATAACAAGAATGCTCCAGAGTAAAATGGGGGCATGTAATAAGAAAGGAGCCGGATTGAAAAATACATCAATCGTTAAACCAATCATTACTAGAAATAAAAGAGTACCGCCACTCATGAAATAGAAAGGAAGTGATTGATTAGTATTTTTCCACTCTTTATAGGAAAGATAAGTCCCAATCATATTAAGGATTAAAGCAGTGAATAAAAAGTTTTTCAACATGCAAAAAGCACTCCTCTTTTAAATAGCTTATCTTAATGATACCCCGATTTTGTATAATTGAACATTTCTTAATAATAAAACATCCTTCTTGCTTTAAAAATGAATAAGCAAGAAGGATGTAATTGATTTTTATTAGTCACGTTTGATTTTTACAATGGCTCCTGATTGTGCATCAATTTCAAGTTCATATTTAAGCCCTTCCATTGTAACGATATCCACTTCATAGACAAGCAATCCATTTTCTGTGTCTAGTTCTACTTTTACAACTTCGCCTGGAATTTGTTCCAATGCAATTGTCATTGCATCGTCAATTGAAATCCGGCTATAACGGCTATACGGATTTTGAACACCTTGATTTTGCCATTGCCCATTTTGTGCATACCAATGATTAGTCATTATTATCTTCTCCTTTATCATCTGCTTTCTTCTTTAGGTTATTCAAGAAAATGATAAATGTTCATCATTTATAAATATGGAGGCGAATTTAAATAAGAAGGAACTGTGACACGATCTTTGAGAAAGTCGTTGGGAATAGTGCAGGATAATTGAGAAACGAAAGGAATTCTTTTACAATGAATATCAGTTAGAAAAGAAGTAGTTTTTATTTATTATCAGTGTTGACGTGACGATTAAAGAGAACTTTAAATAGCTAAATAAAGTTTGTAAGTGTTACCGTTGACAAATATCCATTTCTATATGATAATGAATATGTAATTAGAATTATTATAGTTAAGCAATGATGATTACATTAGAATTATTATTGTTTGTATAGACGGTCTTTAATTCGTCTACACTACTATGAGAATTTGTTTACACTACTTTAATAAAAATCTTAGGAGGAATTTTACATGTCACTTATTGGTAAAACAATCGAACCATTCACAGCAGAAGCTTACAACCCGAAAGATGGAGAGTTTATTCAAGTATCAGATGAGAGTTTAAAAGGTCAGTGGAGTGTAGTTGCATTCTACCCAGCAGACTTTACTTTCGTTTGTCCAACTGAACTAGAAGATCTTCAAGATCAATATGCAACGCTAAAAGACTTAGGTGTAGAAATTTACTCTGTTTCGACAGATACGCACTTCACACATAAAGCATGGCATGATCATTCAGACGCGATTAGCAAAATCGAATACGTAATGATTGGTGATCCATCACAAAGAATTTCACGTAACTTCGACGTATTAGACGAAGAAGCTGGTCTTGCACAACGTGGTACATTCATCATTGACCCAGACGGTGTTGTTCAAGCAATGGAAATTAACGCTGACGGAATTGGTCGTGACGCAAGCACTTTAGTTGGTAAAATTAAAGCAGCTCAATACGTTCGTGACAATCCAGGTGAAGTATGTCCTGCTAAATGGGAAGAAGGCGGCGAAACATTAAAGCCAAGCCTTGACCTAGTAGGTAAAATCTAATTGATGATAGCGGGGGTGATCCCCGCTATTTTTTTAGGGAAGAATAAATAAAATGATTAGAAATTGAACGAGATTAAAGGAGTAGGATGATCTTGCTAGATAAAGAAATTAAAGACCAACTCGCCCAATATCTTGAAATGTTAGAAGGCGATATCGTATTAAAACTAGATGCTGGTGATGACGATGCATCAAAAGAAATGACAGCACTCGTTGAAGAATTAGCTGAAATGTCAACACGCATTACAGTAGAAAAAGTAAAACTTGAAAGAACACCAAGTTTCAGTGTAAACCGTGTAGGTGAAGATACAGGAGTTATCTTCGCAGGTATTCCTCTTGGACATGAATTTACTTCTTTAGTACTTGCGCTTCTACAAGTAAGTGGACGTGCACCAAGAGTAGATGATCAAGTTATCGAACAAATTAAAGGTCTTGAAGGCGAATATGTTTTTGAATCGTACATTAGCTTAACATGTCAAAATTGTCCAGAAGTTGTTCAAGCATTAAACTTGATGGCTACTTTAAATCCAAATGTTAAGCATACAATGATTGATGGTGCGGTATTCAAAGAAGAAGTTGAAAGTAAAAATGTGATGGCAGTGCCAACGGTTTATTTAAATGGTGAGCATTTTGCAAATGGTCGTATGACTGTTGAGGAAGTATTAGCTCAATTAGGAAGTGCACCAGATGCTTCTGAATTTGAAGATAAAGATCCATTTGACGTATTAGTTGTCGGCGGTGGACCAGCAGGAGCAAGTGCGGCGATTTATGCGGCGCGTAAAGGAGTCCGTGCTGGAATTGTTACCGATCGTTTCGGAGGACAAATTTTGGATACAGCGACGATTGAAAACTTTATTAGTGTGAATCGTACTGAAGGACCACAACTTGCAGCAAGCTTAGAAGAGCATGTTAAAGACTACGATATTGACATTATGAATTTACAAACTGTTAAAAGCGTAGACAAAAAAGATATGTTTGAAGTTGAATTAGAAAACGGCGCGATGTTACAAAGTAAATCAGTCGTTATTTCAACAGGTGCACGTTGGAGAGATATTGGCGTACCTGGAGAAGCTGAATTTAAAAATAAAGGTGTCGCATACTGTCCAAACTGTGATGGCCCAATCTTTGAAGGTAAAGATGTTGCTGTTATCGGTGGCGGAAACTCAGGTGTTGAAGCAGCGCTTGACTTAGCTGGCATCGTTAATCATGTAACAGTGATTGAGTTTGGCGAGGAACTCAGAGCGGATTCTGTACTTCAAGATCGTTTAAACAGTTTGTCTAACGTTACAATTATTAAAAATGCACAAACAACGGAAATTACAGGTGATGATCGCGTTAATGGTTTAACTTATATTGACCGTGCAACTGAAAAAGAGCACCATATTGATCTACATGGTGTATTCATCCAAATCGGGCTTGTACCAAACACAAATTTCCTTGGCGATTTCGTAGAGCGTAACCGTATGGGTGAAATTGTAACAGATAAGCGCGGCGCAACAAATGTTCCAGGTGTATTTGCAGCTGGTGACTGTACAGATAGCGCATTTAAGCAAATCATCATTTCGATGGGAACAGGCGCAACAGCTTCATTAAGTGCTTTTGACTACCTATCTAAAGGTGAATAATTTCATGGATGTAGTCAAGACGAATGATTTGAAAATTCGTCTTGACTACTTTTTAATTTGAGACGAAAAAAATGGCTACACGATAAAAGTAAGCGAAGTCATTCAAAAACCTACGATTATCCGTTACAATAAGGGCATAGTTGGATTAGAAATGGAAGTGAATGAATGAGTCAGTTAATCGTAGAAAATTTATCCCATACAATTGGGGCAAAAACATTATTTGAAAATCTTCATTTTACAGTTGAAAGTGGAGATAAAGTAGGGTTAATTGGCATTAATGGAACTGGTAAATCAACTTTATTATCAATTATTGCCGGGATTGAAGATGCGGATACATTAACCAAAGATCATCCAAATGATTATCGGATTGTTTATTTATCACAAGATCCTGAGGTTGACCCTTCGCTAACAGTGCTTGAAACAGTATTCAAAAGTGATGCGCCTTTAATTCGGATGAATTTAGCTTATGAATATGCAGTCCAAGCCTTAACGAATGATCCAACGAATGAAGAGCGTCAAAAACAGTTTGAAAAAGTTCAAAATGAAATGGATGCAAGTGGTGGATGGGATTTAAACTCAACTGCGAGAACGATCTTAACGAAGCTCGGCATCACGACTTTTGATAAGAAAATGGGCGAATTATCAGGCGGACAGCAAAAACGAGTCGCTTTAGCAAAGGCGCTTATTGAACCAGCTGATTTACTTTTACTCGATGAGCCGACCAACCATTTAGATGTCGAATCGATTACATGGCTACAAGATTATTTAATGAATGAATCATCAGCTGTCATATTTGTTACACATGACCGATATTTCCTTGATGCAGTATCGACGCATATTTATGAGTTAGCAGATAAAAAGTTATATGCGCATGCTGGAAATTACGGAGACTTTATAGAGTCCAAAGCGCTTCGTGAAGAGATGGAAAGAGCAACCGAAAGTAAATTACAAAATCGTTATCGTTCAGAACTGAAATGGATACAGCGCGGAGCACGTGCGAGATCGACAAAACAAAAAGCAAGAATTGAACGTTTTGAAGCGTTAGAAGACCAACTCCAAAAAGACAATGTCAATGAAGAGATGGATGCGAATTTAAGAACAACGCGTCTCGGTCGAAAAGTAATTGAAGCGTCCGGTTTATCTAAGTCATTTGGAGAACGGAAAATTATTGATGACTTTTCATTTTTACTCCAATCGGGAGACCGTATTGCAATCGTTGGCCCAAATGGTGCTGGTAAAACAACATTATTAAATTTAGTCTCTGGCAAGATTTCTCCAGATAATGGGGATATTGATATAGGGTCTACTGTGAAAATTGCGCATTTCGAGCAACATATCCCGAATATGGACGATCATAAAAGAATGATAGAGTACATAAGGGAAGCGTCGAATGATATCGAAGACGGGACAGGACAGCGCATCTCGGCTTCACAAATGTTAGAACGATTTTTATTTCCTTCACGCGTTCACGGAACACTTATAGAAAAATTGTCAGGCGGCGAAAGAAAACGCCTTTATTTATTGAAATTATTAATGGAACAGCCAAACGTTCTTTTACTCGACGAACCAACGAATGATTTAGATATTGAAACGCTTGGTATTTTAGAGGACTTCATTGAAACGTTCCCTGGTGTTGTCATTACTATTTCTCATGACCGATTCTTTTTAGACCGAACTTCGTCTATCTTATGGATGTTGGATGGCACTGGAAAAGTAGAAATTCAAGACGGTGTGTATACAGATTACTTAGAGACTTTAAAAGAAAGAGAAGAACAAGTTGAAGAGCAGCCTAAGCGTCAACTGGAACCTGTCGAGCCAAAAGTTCAAAAGAAGCGCATGTCTTATATGGAAAGAAAAGAATGGGAAACGATTGAACAAGATATCGAAACAATTGAAGAAGAAATTCAAGCAATTGAGGCTGAAATGTCCGGAGCGGGTTCAGATTATGATAAGTTGAGAGAGCTAACAATTATAGTAGATGAAAAAAATGCGGAGTATGAACAACTCTTTGAACGTTGGTCGTACTTACAGCAATTACAAGAAAATCAGTAGGAGGAATTATTCATGAACATTACATCAATTGAAAGAACACCAAACCCAAATTCAATGCGTGTGGTTTTTGATACAGAATTACCAGCAGGAGAAAGCTTTAACTATAAAAAAGCCGATACAGAAAAGGCGCAAGAGCCAGCAGCATCGATTTTAAAACTAGAAGGCATTGAAGGCATATACCATGTGATGAACTTTATGGCTGTTGAAAAAAGTGGAGATATTGAATGGGAAGTGCTCATTCCTGAGATCGAAAAAGTCGTAGAAAATAATTAAGGAGGATTCTCATTGAAAATTATTACGATAGAACCAACACCAAGCCCAAACTCAATGAAAATTGTTCTAAATCATGAATTACCACAAGGAGAAAGCCATAACTATAAAGCGGAAGACGCACAAACAGCAGAACACCCAATATCAGCTTTGCTTCAAGTTAACGGTGTCCGTGGCATTTATCATGTGATGAATTTCATGGCAGTAGAACGTAAAGCAAATGTTCCTTGGGAAGCGATTTTAAAAGATATTCAAAACATTTTGAGTGACGGTGAGCAAGTAGAAAACACTGGAACTGAGGAACAGGTGGATGACAGTTATGGTGAAGTGTATGTACACGTCCAAACGTATAAAGACATCCCGCTTCAAGTAAAAGTATTTGATAGCGCTTCTGAAGCGCGATTTGGTTTAAGTGAGCGATTTGTAAAAGCAATGGAAGTTGTCCATAGTTCTGAAGTTGAGAATTATATATTACTTAGAAAATGGGCTGATTACGGCATTCGTTACGGTGAGAAAGAGGACATCGGCGAGCTAGTCGTTCAAGAAATTGAAGCGGCTTATCCAGATGAACGATTGGAAGAAATTATTAAACGTGCTGAAGACGGTAAAGAAGATGAAGTTATTCGTGGAAAACGAGTAACATTAGATGAATTTCAAGTCGATGAATGGGAGAAACGCTTCCAATTACTCGATCAAATGCCTGACCCTGAAACGTCTGATTTACCACTTTTAAATGCGGCACTCGATGATGAAAAAATGTCAATTCGTAGACTCGCAACAGTTTATCTTGGAATGATTGAAGATAAAGCCGTTGTTCCTTATATCGAAAAAGCATTACAAGATAAAAGTGGTGCAGTAAGAAGAACAGCAGGAGACTGTATGAGTGACTTAGGATTTGTTGAATTTGAAAAAGCAGCAATTGATTCACTACAAGATCTAAGTAAACTTGTTCGTTGGCGTGCTGCGATGTTTTTATTTGAAACAGGAACAGAAAAAGCATTACCAGCGTTAAAAGAAGCTGAAAATGATCCCGAATTCGAAGTGAAACTCCAAGTTCGCATGGCGATTGCGCGAATTGAAGAAGGAGAGGAAGCTCAAGGTTCAATTTGGCGTCAAATGGCTGAAATTCGTACAGGCGCTGATGAAAAGTAATATCATGACAAAGACGCTATTGACTTACGATTGTAGGTAAATAGCGTTTTTTATTAAAAAAAACGAGAAAGAAAGTAACTTTTTAAGAGTTAAATCGTCTATATTATGCATACAATTGCTTATGGATATTGAAAGGAAGTTATGTAAGTTGAGGTTTATTAAGTTTTTGTTTAAAACAGCAATGATCATCGTTGTACTCGGGGTAGGCATTTATTTTCTCGGGTCTCATTTTTTAGCAGGAAAAGTGGCGGATGTCGTGACAGAAGAGCTTGAAAGCAGTGGACAGTTGGACGAAGCGAGGCAGTATATTGACGATACTCCTGAGTTAAAACAAATGTTGGAAAGCAGTGCAAATGTCGATGCAAGCACATTACCGTTTACAACGAAAGAAAAGGCAGTTCAAACTGTGATTAAAAAAGTAGGTGTTACTGAATTGTATTCGCTTCAAGATCGCTATCAAAAAGGCATGTCACAAGCCGAACAAGTTCAAGTAATCCAAGAGCTTGAAAGTAAATTAACAGCTGAAGAAGCAGAAGCTTTAAAATACATTATTTATCAAGAATTGTATCGATAAATCGGAAGTTCCTTCATGGACTTCCTTTTTTGATAGAATTTTTTTGAATCATGTTTTTAAGTTTAGTTTCTGTTCATTTACATAAAAACATGTATGATTAATATGTAGAAAGATTCATGAATTAAGGAGGCTTTATAAATGAATGCTTATGAAGAATTTATGGAAAGTGTTTATAAACCAATGCGTGAACAATTAGTCGCAAATGGTTTTACTGAATTAACGACAGCGGATGAAGTGAAAGAGAAAATGGACGGGATTCGAGGAACTGCGCTTGTTGTAGTGAACTCGGTTTGTGGCTGTGCAGCAGGTCAAGCACGCCCAGCGGTCATTGAAGCACTTCAAGCAGTAGACCAACAACCGGCGCATCTTTTTACCGTTTTTGCGGGACAAGATAAAGAAGCAACTGCTGAGATGCGCAGTTATTTCTCGGAAATTCCAGCTAGCTCACCGTCAATTGCATTATTGAAGGATGGAAAAATTGCGTATTTTATGCCTAGAGAAGAAATTGAGAGTAACCAAATGGAAGCGATTAAAGCGAAGCTCGTTGACGTACTCACACAACATGTAACAGCTTGAAAACGATTGTGACAACTGGTGGACGTCCAAATGGAGAATCTAGGGCACTTGCTGAAATGGCGGCACAATCCTTACAATATGAGTACATTGACCGAAAAAAGCGTTCTATTAAAAGAATGCAAAACGAATATGATAGTGCTGTTCTAGTTGCGGGACATCATCGTTTTGAACTATACCGAAAAGAGATGGAAAAACCTTTTTTCTTTCACCCGAATTCAGCTGCATTTCGTTTGAAACGTTTACTAAAAGGCGAGTCTGACCCACTACTTGAAGTGTCACAGTTAAAAGCAGGCGATTCCTTTTTAGACTGTACTCTAGGTCTTGCATCAGATAGTATTATTGCTTCTTTTGCAGTCGGAGAAGAAGGACGTGTCGTAGGCGTGGAAGGTGATGTAGATATTGCTTTTATCGTAAAAGAAGGTTTGAAAAAATTTCTAGCATCATTTGAAGAATTACAAAAAGCAATGGCGCATGTAATCGTTAAGCAAAAAGATGCGATCACATTCCTGAAAAACGAGCCGGATAATCATTGGGATGTCGTCTATATTGACCCGATGTTTAACGCACCAATTGATGAGTCTGCCAACTTTACGCCGTTAAGAGAAGTTGGCCTTCAAGGTCAATTAACGGGAGAATGGATAGAAGAAGCATACAGAGTTTGTAGACGACGTGTTGTGATCAAAGATCATTTTGACTCACCTGTATTTCACGCATTTCAGTTTAAACAAGTGATTCGTCCGAACACGAAATTTCATTTTGGGTATTTGTCAAAAAGATAATAAGAAAACGACCTGATTGATATAATATAACAATTAGGTCGTTTTTTTATTTCATGATTAATGTGTAAAGCTTAGTGAAGTTAGGTATGCAAGTAAAGCGAGTAGTCCAATACCCATTAATAGGTTAACATCCATCGTAAAATAACCTCCTTTTAACTTGATGCAGCAGAAGTCCCCCACTTCTATAAGTGGCGGGATGAATGCCAAAAAGCCTTTCAATCAGAGGAAATTCAAAATCCCGACGCAATCACGCCGAGGCGTGATTGATAAAAGGCAATACATATTTATATTTTTATTGTACAATGAATAAGAGAAAGATGAAACCTTTTCATGAAAGAAACGTCTAGTATATTAGTGAAAGGTTAAAAGATTACATGAAATTAAAGAGGAGGGTGTATGTGATGAAGTGGTTTCAGAAGCTATTAATTGGTTTAGTTGCCTTTTTAACTTTAGGTATTATTACACCAACTCATGATATTTGGAGCAGTCTTCAAGAAAAAGAAGGTTCAAAAGAAGTAGGTCCATCTATTGAATCAGATGAACAGCTTATAGAATTTGCTGAGGAAACAATAGAAACTGAAGATGAATTTCCGTTAGAAGATGTTTTTATTGTAAAAGCACGTGAATTATCGTATGAAAAATTTGGTTCGAAAATTGCGCCTGTGATTAGTAGTGAATTTGAAGAAAATGTTTTTCCGAAAATTGATGAAGCTATCCGAGAAACTTTAAATTCATCAAGTGACGTACATAAACATCAACTTGCGATGAGTCAAAAACCAGCAGGTGATTATTCAGAAAAAATCTTCAATTTGTACGATGAAATGGATAAAAAAGACCTCATCCGCTTTCATGTTAGAACAGACAAGCGACCTCAAGAAGGCTATTATTTTAATTTTCATTATCATAAAGCTGATGACAATTATATGAAACATTATTCACTTGGTGATATCTACTGGTCGAAAGACACGCCGCCTAAATGGTTGTCGTAAAGATGAACAAAACACTTCTATAGTTAGACTGAAAATCTAATGTCAGAAGTGTTTTTTCATTTAAATGACAACAAATATATTGAATTTTTGCAGTGCAGTTTTACAATTCTATGGAACAGACATTATACTATACTGTATACTAAAACGAAAAAGGATGGGAGTCAATGGTTGAACGAAATGCGCCTTGTCCATGTGGCAGTGGAAAAAAGTATAAAAAATGTTGTGCGCGAAAAGAAGAAACACCGTTAACACAATTAGTGAAAGAGGAAATAGATCGTATTTGTATCAAGTATTCTGAAGAGATTTTTACTCAGATGCATCTTATGAATGCAGCTGAAAACTTGAATCGGCGATGGCAAACTAGACTTAAAGGTTTGATCGACGAAGATGAAGTTGAAGAACTTGTCATCGCCCATTATCTCTATGTCGTGCAGCGAGAACAATGGCACCGATACATCATGAAGACGATAAATGAAGCGATTCGTTCTCAAACGCGTACAGTTTTAACGCAGTGGAATCAGCCAATCGTTTTAATTGGAAAAGTTATTGGTGATCAAGGTAAATATTATGAAGTCGAAGAAGTACTTGGTCATCAGACGTTTTGTATTCCGAAAGTGGACTTAAATCATGTGACAAAAAATGATTTACTTATAGGAATTGTTTTGCCAGACAAGCGTGAAATAGACAATGGGGTTTACTGTTTAAGTGGTATAATCGGTGTTCGTGATGGCAGTGGGAAATTGACAAAGAAAATCGAACAATTAGCAGCGTCGAGTCAGACAAAGAACGGTATTGAATTTGCTGAGAAACATATGATTGATGTGTACCGAATAATATTCGATAACGAAGTGGCTTCTGTTCAGGAATTTGCAGACAATGAATTGACCCCTAAACAGCAAGGCGTGCTTGATGTCTTTACAAGGAAGTTAGAGGAAATTGTAGGATTTAGGCAACAACTAGAAAATGGACAAATGATCATGATTAGTTATTTGCTGAAGGAAAATCCAACTTTCCGAAAACCTGAAATAATCGCAGCCGCTGTTTTTAAGGCGATGGATAATTACGGGATGTTGGACGAATATATTTTCTATTCACAAAAAGAAATCGCAGAAATGTTTGGCGTATCGGTTAGCTCAATGGCGAAGCATATCGAGCCAATAGAAGAGATCATCGAAACAATTATCGATGAGATGATAGAAGATCCTTTGTTTAATGAAGAGGTATCATTTGCTTATCAAGTTGGCACGGATCCTCGAATAACCGAACGTGTAAACTGGGAGATTTATTGGAAAGTAGAGGAAAGTGAGACGCAATCGGTTGAAGATCTGGAAGCGCTCATCAATCAGACGGCGAACGAACGCTTCATACCAAAAGGTAAAAAACAAAAAGCACAAGCTTATGCATATGAAGCTTATGAACAAGAGGAATATGAAGCGCGCGTACGCCTGGCACAAGTAGCTTATGCGACCGATCCTGATAATATCGATGCAATATTATTGAAGGCAGAACGTGCAGAAACGGTAGAAGAAGCAACCCAATGTTATAAGCGCGCCATTGCGCTAGGGAAACTGAGCTATGATGAAGAAGAATCAGACGAACCATGGAATGTCGTCATTAACCGTCCTTACATGCGCGCATTATTTTCTTACGGAATATTACTATTTGTGAATGAAAATTTTGACGAAGCGCTCTCTTATTTCCAACAATTATTGAAGATGAACCCTAATGACAATCAATGCGCCAGACACCCTGCTATTGCCGCCGCCATTCATGATGGACAGTTTTCATTGGCACGTCAACTTATGAAACAATTTCCAGAAACATCTGCCGACGGTGCTGTGTATCGCTTTTTACAATGGAAACTTGAAATAGCAGAAGTTGATGATAGTGGTTTATTGGCAACAGCCTTGGATTTAAATCATCATGTTTTACCTTTTATGCAGGACATGGAAATAAGTGATATGCCATATCCGAAAGATGTAGGTATTGGTCCAGGGTCGATAGAAGAAGCATTATATATTGCTTGTTTATTGGGACAAACATAAAGCTGATGATGATATGAAGCGTTATTCACTTAGTAGTAGTACTTGGTCGAAAGACACGACGTCTAAATGGTTACACATATCAACCCCCTTGACAGTGGAAAAAAATCTGCTGTCAGGGGTTTTTTCATTATGAGTGCGACTAAAAACTCGAAACGGAAATAGCAAATTAAGCCCGGAGGTTTTATCAACGAAGACGAAATTTTGTCTTTTTCTGTTTACATTTTTAGCTTGATAAACAATGATCTGTCGACAAACAAAATATTCTTGATGTTTTGGAATGCTTTACCCTATTACAGGATAAAATTTCACCCTACAATCTGTCCAAAACATCATGCTAGAAAAGTCTACCCTGCCAGAGTGTAACCAAGGGATTTTTAAAGAAACTCCGCTTTTTCTTCATCACTTCATCAATAAAAGCTTCTCTTCACCTATAAGCGAGTAGTTCGAGTGACTCCCCCTCTTTTTTGAAAAGCTAGCTTAAAAATGAGCCGATTAAAGAAAGTAAAGCAATAGATTTGAGTGACCACTTCACGACTTCGTGATATGATAAAAGATAAGTAAAAAGCAGTCGTTCTTCATAAGGAGGAAATGTAATGGGCGTGCGTTATGAAAAGTTATTTAACCTTTTATCAGAACGAAATATGACAACAATAGAATTACAAAAACAAGCAAATTTTTCAGGGAATATTACAACACGTATGAAACGAAATGAATATATATCATTAGAAAGTATCGAAAAAATATGTCGCACACTCCATTGCTGTGTGGATGACATATTGGAATTTGATACAGAAGAAAAATAATAGCTATTGGAGGAAATGAAATGAAAACGAAAATTAATGAAGCAATAACAGAAGTGTTAAAGCAATTTGGTGAAAAGTATTTTATTGAAGATGTGCTTCATAAAAATAAAGTCATTCAAGATTTAGATAATTATGATGCAATACTATTAGAAGCTTTTATTTCAAATGAAACGTTAAAAAGTAACTTTACGATTGATATTGCAGGAAACATTGTTTTACAAACGAATAAACTAATTGAGCTATTCGAAGCTGATGAATACTGGCAAGACTCCTATACAAAATACTCAAAGAAAATCGGTTTAACAGCAGGTGGAAAATTTATTGATGAATCAACAGATGTTGTACTTGATTTTCCGTATAAAGATACAGTATTAAAAGCAAGTATGAGTAAAGAAGATACAGATAAAGATGACTTACGACCAGATGAACCATTTTTAAATGAAGTCATTGCAAAAGAAGAAATTGATGTTTTACTCGACAAGAAGATTTTATTTAATGCGAAAAAATACGATGAAAACGGTGTACGAGAAGTAGATCGTTTTGATGAGCATGATAACTTGATTATGAAAGGGAATAATTTACTAGCATTACATACGTTGAAAGAGAAATATGCAGGGAAAGTGAAGTTGATTTATATTGATCCGCCGTATAATACGGGAGGAGATAGTTTCCTTTATAATGATAGGTTTAATCATTCTACTTGGCTAACTTTTATGAAAAGTAGATTAGAAATCGCACGCGATTTATTATCGGAAGACGGAAGTATTTGGATTAATATAGACGATGATGAGCAAGCATATTTAAAAGTGCTATGTGACAATGTATTCGGTAGAGAAAACTTTGTGAATAATGTAATTTGGGAGAAAAGATATTCGCCAACAAATGATTCCAAATGGCTTTCAGATAGTCATGACATAATTCTATTATATGCAAAAAATAAGGAGATATGGCGACCTAACTTATTACCGCGCAGCGAAAAGCAAAATCAATATTACAAGTATGATGATAATGATGGTCGCGGTCGTTGGAGGTCAGACAATGTTCTAGTTAAATCTTTTTCTCAAAGTGGTGTGTTCGCGATTACCAATCCTAATACTGGGGAAGAACATTATCCGCCTAAGGGTAGTTGTTATCGATTTAATAAAGAAACTGCTGAAAGATATTTGTTGGAAAACAGGTTTTACTTTGGAAAAGATGGAAAAGGTAGGCCACAGTTGAAGAGATACTTATCGGAGGTAAAACAAGGAGTAACTCCTATGACAATATGGTTTAGGGAAGATGTGACTGATAATCAGGAAGCAAACAAAGAAGCTCGAGCATTTGGGTTTGAAACTGTTTTTTCAACTCCAAAGCCGGAAAAGTTAATTCAAAGAGTAATTCACCTAGGTTCTAACGAAAGTGATTTAGTTCTCGATTTCTTCATGGGTTCGTCCACAACTCAAGCAGTCGCACACAAAATGAACCGCCGCTATATCGGCATTGAACAAATGGATTATATTAACACAGTATCAGTTCCACGCCTTCAAAAAGTCATTGAAGGGGAACAAGGTGGAATTTCCAAAGATGTTGACTGGCAAGGTGGCGGAAGTTTTGTCTATGTTGAACTGATGGAGAAAAATCGTGGGTTCTTACAATCGATTCATGATGCAGAAACAGAAACAGATCTTCGTAAAGTGTTGGAATTTATGGTAGAAGAAGCAGAAATTGATTTCCGAGTGGATTTAGAAAAGGTGAAAGATACATTAGATGAATTATTGCTAGAAGAACAAAAGAAAACGCTAATAAAAATTATTGACAAGAACCAACTTTACTATAACTATTCTGAAATTGATGATGAAAATGTACGTGATTTAATTTCAGATAATGACTATCACTTCAACAAAAACTTCTACGATGAAGGCGGTGAATAATCGTGGCAAAGAAAAAGAAACAATTACCATTACCGCTTTATGAAGAAGTAAAAGAACTCAATGAAAGTTTATTTAATGACCAAAGTGCGTGGGGAGTACCCAGCTATCTAAAAGAAAATATGGTGCATACGTTTCGCTACTATCAAGACGGGGCGTTGCGTTTCTTTCATTATTCACAAGTCGCAAATGAGTTTCGTTTTAGAAATGTAAACCATGTGTTGTTCAACATGGCAACGGGTAGTGGAAAAACGGATTTAATGGCGGGACTTATTTTATATTTGTACCAAGAGCATGGCTATCAAAACTTCCTGTTTTTAGTCAATACAACGGGTGTCTTAAATAAAACAATCGATAACTTAACGAACAAAGGATCGGATAAATATTTGTATGCACCTTCTATTGAAATTGACGGTGAACGTGTAGAAATTAGACAAGTATCGACATTTCCTAAAACACAAAGTAAAAATACAATTTACTTAAAACTTGCAACGGTACAACGTGTGGCGGCAGATATTTATACGCAAAAAGAAAATGCCATGGGCGAAGAAGATTATGCGCGGGATAAAGTTGTGATTTTAGGAGATGAAGCACACCATTACTCTGCATCTACTAAAAGAGAAAAAGAAACGGAACAATCATGGGAAAAAGCGATTGCGACGATTTTAAATGCGAGAGCTGATAATAAGTTACTTGAATTTACAGCGACAATTGACTTAGACAATAAAAACGTATACGAGAAATATAAAGACAAAGTGTTGTATCGTTACGCATTAGATCGTTTTATTCAAGATAAATATTCCAAAAACGTGAAACGCATTCAGTCGAGCAATACAGATATTGATAATATGATGAACGTTGTATTGTTAAGTGAATATAGACGCAGGTTTGCGTTAGAAGCGCATGATACGTATATAAAGCCTGTCATTATGTTTAAATCACAACGAGTGGATGCGTCGAATGCAGCACACGAGCAATTTAATGAACTCATTGAAAATTTGTCGGTCGATTCATTAAAAGTATTTTTAGATAGACAAGCGCAGATTGCGACAGAAGATGCGAGTGAAACGTTAGCCATGGCGCATGACTACTATCGTCATAACGAAGAAAACTTAGCTGATATCGTTCGCGATATAAAGCGTGAACTGGCACCAAGTCGTATCATTAATGCAAATGATACGAGTCAATCAGGCATTTTAGAAAAAGGACATTATGAAGCATTAAATAGTTTAGAAAGTCCAACAAATCTTTATCGTGTCATATTTGCCGTAGCAAGACTTACGGAAGGTTGGGACGTGTTAAACTTATTTGATATTGTTCGTTTAAGTGATGATCCAAAAGCGAAAGGTACGAAAGCAACGACAATGTCAGAAGCACAATTAATCGGCCGTGGCGCAAGGTATTATCCATTTTTATTAGATGGGGAACGTTCATTTACAAGAAGATTTGATGATGACAGTCAAGATAGTTTGGTGTTGGAGACGATTCATTATCACACGATTAATGAACCACAATACTTGAAAAACTTAGTGAGTGCTTTAGATGAAATGAATTTACCAACAGGCGAAGATAAGAAGAATCCTTTACTTGATGTAAAAGTAAAGCCATCCTTTAAACGAACGGACGCTTGGAAACATGGGAAGATTTATTATAATGAAACAGTTGAAGTAGATGATGCTTACTATGATTCATTAGAAAAATATGGGGTCGATACAAAAAATGATGTCGTGATGCCCTATATCGCTGCGTTAAAAGAAGTGAGTTATAAAGACGAACAAGTCGGGGAAGATTATACGAACGCTTATCATGTGCCGCTTACATTTGATAAGAGATATATAGAGAAAATCATGAACCGCCTATCTTTTTACCATTTTGCTAATTTGAAAAAGTATATACCATTACTTACATCACGAGAATCGTTTTTAGACGAGCAATGGTTAAACATTTATAACCGAACGATTTACGTAACGATTCCAAGAACGATGGATAGCAGCGTACTTACACCAATAGAGAAGTTAACGATTCTTGAACGCTATTTTACTGACGTTGCTAAGCAAATTAAAGCAGGGTATAGCAAACATCGCGGTACGGGTAAATTTATCGGTTATCCGATAAAAGAATATATCGCAAACTATCGAAAGCGAGTTCCGAATTATGATACTGGAAGAATGAAGCTGCAGCAAGACCCACAAACTGTACAGCGTTATGAATTGAGAGAAGGTTATTTTGTTTATGATTCTGCGATTATTAACTTAACAGAAAAACAATTTATTGATCGGATTGCTGAAAGAGTCTCAGAATTAAAAGAAGTATATGAAGATGTTTACCTCATTCGAATGGATGAAAATATGCATCGCGAATCAGCGAAGAATAATAAATTGAAGTTGCATCAGTTTGGAAGTGGACACGGCGAAGTGAATCTTGCAGGTTTCCAACCAGATTTTATTTTGTATCTTCAAAATGCAGACTACTTTATTCAAATTTTCATCGAACCAAAAGGCCGCAATATCGAAGAAGAACAGTGGAAAGAAGATTTATTAACACACCTGAACGAACATGAAGCTGAAATTATCTTTGAAGATGAAACAACAGATGTGAAAATAAAAGGCGTTAGATTCTACACAATGCATGATGGTAGAGGAACAATAAAGCAACTTGGTGAAATGTTACTTGGACGAGCGTTTCAAGGGTTAAGTGTTGAAGAGTTGTAAAATATAAAAAGGTTATAACCAAAGTATTCAGCCAGATAATTACATGAAAAATGTGATTATTTGGCTTTAAATTAATAGTTATTTTGATTTTTCATAAGTAGTTTAAGTCGTATTCATATCAAAATATTTTTAGTAATATGCGAATTTAGCGAAAAACATATTATTGGAAAAAGTATCGAGTATTTATAGTGCGAACCCGAAGCGAACATGAAAACCCTGGGAGACTCGCACCAAAAAAGATTGTTTATTATGTCTTTTTTAAGGAATGTAAAGAGGCTTTGATGTATAATAGAGTTGAAGATGATAAAAGATCGCTGTTTTAGTGGTCTTTTAGTACATTTTCGCAGTCGCACTCTATATGGGTGCGTGGATTGAAATCATTGCGTCTGAAACTGTTCTTCCAGGAGTGATAGGTCGCACTCTATATGGGTGCGTGGATTGAAATAGCGAAATGAATTAATCAATTATGCGAAATACGCGTCGCACTCTATATGGGTGCGTGGATTGAAATTGTATTTGCGAACGCCAAAACAAGCCCATCCGCCCTAGTCGCACTCTATATGGGTGCGTGGATTGAAATATAGCCGCACAATCATTCACACCGCAGGCAAACGGTCGCACTCTATATGGGTGCGTGGATTGAAATATCAGTCTTGAAACAAGTTTCGGGTCATACATTTGTCGCACTCTATATGGGTGCGTGGATTGAAATCGCACTATAATGTAAGTAACTAAATTTATCGAAGTCGCACTCTATATGGGTGCGTGGATTGAAATATCAAACCTTGAATCTGTCGGATACGATGCGAGGTCGCACTCTATATGGGTGCGTGGATTGAAATGCTGTCATACACGCTCGACTGTATAGACTTACGCAGTCGCACTCTATATGGGTGCGTGGTGGATTGTCAACACTAATTCAAACAAATATTATAAGGTCATCAATCTAAACTCCACCGGGCTTTTATAACCAAGTGTTCCATGGATCCTAATATTATTAAACCAATTTACGTAATCGTTAAGTTCAAGTTCGAGCTGTTCA
>JAPFCR010000039.1 GCA_026169375.1 Sporosarcina sp.
CACTATTTCCGTGGGGCGGGCGGTGAGCCTCCTCGGTCGCTTCGCTCCACTGCGGGGTCTCACCTGTCCCGCTAAACCCACAGGAGTCGGCGCCTTCCACTCCAATCAACGGATATCCCTTGCAATAAACACGAACATTCAATCACTCGTTAACATTAAAGTTCGTCTTTATTACAAGAATAAGCAATTATGAAATTGATTAATTTATTAAAAAACATTATTTTACAAAGAAAAAACAGGTGACAAATTAATTTTGTACCTGTTTCATCATCTATTTACGCATTTAACGCTTCGTGCAACTCATCAGAACTACGATCCCACAACTCTTTGTTATGATTTTCTAAAAACTCCGCAAGTACACGTTTCGATGTATCATCCATTTCATCAACGTTAATACGACCTTTCATGGAATGGTCCATTTTATTCACATGATCGGCGAAGTTTTTATAACCTCGACGTTTTTTAAGGTCAACGACCATTTCACAAGCGGTAACACCTGCATAATATGGACCTTCTTCTTTATACTCAACTGTCACCCAGATGAGCCAATATTGTTTTCCATTAGCGGATTCTTCACGCGTGGGTAAAAACTTAGTGCTTCGTTCAAGTTTACTTCGTCCATGCATTGCGGCTATTTCAATGTACGCTGTCTGTTCTTCTACATCAACGATGACGGGTGTTACGTTTTCTAATGATATTGAGCCAACACCGAATCCTTTATCTCCATCTAATGGGTCATTTTTTATAATAGTGAATTCCATTTTCTGTTGTGGTTTTTGTTCATTCCCCATCTATTTACCCCTCCAACTTTGATAATACCTTTAGTATACTGGATAGTTGAACCTTGTGAAAAGAAAATGCTGTATTTCCGGTAATTAACTTTCTTATGAATTACCTATGCCTTCTTTTACAACACACTAAACACTTCATCTTTCACATCACTAATAAACATACATCCCGGCGCATGCGTGATCATAATAGATGGTTTACTTTGCATTGCAACTGCTTGCGGTGTGGCACCACATGCCCAGAACACTGGCATTTCTCCTTCTTTCACCGTTACCGCATCGCCAAAGTCTGGATTGTCCAGATCGTTTATGCCAATTTGACTAGGGTCTCCAATATGAACCGGTGCTCCGTGGACAGCTGGATAGCGTGATGTAATTTGAATGGCGCGAATCGCATCTACATGTGTCATCGGACGCATACTTACGACTGTTGGTCCTTCAAAGGCACCTGCTTTTTCACATTGTATATTCGTTTGATACATGGGAACGTTGCAATTTTCCTCAATATGTCGCACAGGAATATGATTTGCTAGTAAAGGTGTTTCGAACGTAAAACTACATCCGATTAAAAATCCAACCATATCATCTTCCCAGTACTCCGTGATATCCGACACTTCCTCTGTGAAAACACCTTCGCGGTAAATACGATACTTTGGAATATCCGTACGAATATCACCGTCTGCTGCTAATTTATGCGGTGTGAACGACCCGATTTCCGTTACATCTAATAATGGACAAGACTTTGGGTTGCGTTGGCAAAATAGTAAAAAGTCAAAAGCATATTCCTTTTTCAATATAACCAAATTTACCTGTGTATATCCTTTTGACATGCCAGCAGTTGAGTTCGTAATTTCACCATTTCTAATTCGCTTTCTAATCTCTCTTGGATGCATCTTTTCATAAACACTCACTGCCATTCCTCCCCCTTTTATTCATCAAAACAATAATGGAATTTGCTCAAAAAGCGTATAGACTCCTAATATCCCCATTGTAACGACTACAAACGCACCTGAAATCGTCAACCATAATGGGTGCTTATATACATCGCCGACAATACTTTTCCTATGAGCTGCTAAAAGCATAACGCCTAAAGCAAGCGGTAGAATTAATGCGTTTAATGCACCTGCAAAAATTAATACGGTAACAGGCTCCCCAACAAGCGCAAAAGTAGTTGTTGAAATAAGGATGAATAAAATAATAATCCAGTTATGATACTTCTCAATCATTGGATGAAACGAACGAATAAATGACACTGATGTGTAAGCCGCACCGACAACAGATGTAATCGCTGCTGCCCACATAATAACGCCAAACATCCGATAACCAACTGTTCCTGCTGCTAACTTAAAAACAGATGCCGGTGGATTAGCGGGATCGATTGCCAAACCTTGAGATACTACGCCTAATACTGCTAGAAAAAGTGCAATACGCATAACCCCCGTCACGGCGATTCCTGTAACAGAGCTTTTCGTCACTTCTGGTAAAGATTCAACGCCTTTAACACCTGCGTCTAATAAGCGGTGTCCTCCTGCAAACGTAATATAGCCTCCCACTGTTCCACCAACAAGCGTAATGATTGCCATCACGCTAATTTCGGCTGGCATAACTGTATTGGCGAGCGCTTCTCCTACAGGAGGTGAAGTAGAAAATGCAACATAAAGCATTAACACCAACATCACGGACCCAGCAACTTGCGTAACTTTGTCCATTACTTTACTTGCTTCTTTGACAAGGAAAATAAAGACTGCGAAAGCCGCACTAATTAACGCCCCCGTCGTAGGTTTTAAACCTAACATTGCATTTAATCCAAGCCCTGCCCCTGCAATATTACCGATATTAAAGGCAAGTCCGCCTATGACAATAAATACCGCAAGGACAAACCCCAATCCTGGCAATACTTTATTCGCAATTTCTTGTCCTCTTAATCCAGAAACTGTAATAATTCTCCACACATTGATTTGCGCAAATACATCTAATAACAAAGATATTAAAATGACAAATGCAAAACTTGCCGCAAGTTGTTGTGTGAAAACTGTTGTCTGTGTTAAAAAACCTGGACCAATCGAAGAAGTCGCCATTAAAAACGCGGCGCCAAGTAAAACACTATTACTTGTTTTCTTTTTCGCCGGTCCTTCTCCTTGTAATTCTTCCATTTTTTCTGATGGGTATTGCTTTCCTTTTTTTACTGCCATCATGACACCTTCCTTTAATTTAGAATCGCTGACACCACGATTCCGTTTTCTTTTAATGATTGGTTTATATACTTTGCAAAGTCTAACGCGTGTGCACCATCTCCGTGTATACAAATCGTATCTGCTTTTAACGGTACTTCTATATTTTGTTGAGAAGTGATGCTCCCTTTTGTGACCATTTTCACAACTTGTGCAACAGATTCGTCTTGATCTGTGATGAGCGCATCTGCTTCTGAACGCGATGTTAAAGTCCCGTCTCGTTGGTAAGTACGATCCGCAAACACTTCATGTGCCGTTGTCAAACCTAGACGTTCGCCAGCCTTTGTTAATTGACTTCCTGCAAGCCCAAATAAAACTAACGAAGGGGACACATCATAGACAGCTTGTGCAATTGCCGCTGCTAATTCCTTGTCTTTCGCTGCCATATTATACAGCCCTCCATGTGGTTTAACATGCTGCATTTTTTCATTATGCACTGTTAAAAAACCTTGTAAAGCACCAATTTGATATACCACCATATCATAAGCTTCCCTCGGTGTGATAGTCATTTCTCTACGACCAAATCCAACTAAATCTGGAAGTCCCGGATGCGCCCCGATTCTGACGCCTTTTTCAATTGCAAATTTCACTGTATCTTTCATGACACTTGGGTCTCCAGCATGAAAACCACAAGCAATATTTGCAGAAGTAACGTATTTTAAAATATCTTGTTGCTCTCCTAATGTATATCTGCCAAAACTTTCTCCCATATCACAATTCAAATCGACTTTTTTCAATATTTTCTCCTCCATAACTTTATAAGTAAGCGCTTTCGCATCGCTAAGTTCCATAATAAGGAACTTTAGTTTTAAATGGTAGATATATTCTAGCATAATTAATTTTGTACATAAAGGCGGTTTCAGAATATTCACCAAACATAAACAAGTCTTGTATTTCGCATTTTTACTATTATAATAAAACTTAGAATCCATTTAACAGAATTCAAGTACCGAATACCGGAACTATAGGAGTTGATATATATGAAATATAAAATAATCATAAAACCTTTAGGAGATTCAGCTCTAATCGTTCAGCTTGGTGATGGGGTCAATCCATTAATCCATGAGCGTGCACAAAGCTTAACGACTTTACTAAACATGTACCAATTCAACGGCTTTATCGAAGCGGTACCAGCTTACAATAATGTGACTGTTTATTATAATCCATTTATCGTCTATCAATCTTCTTATAAAACAGGCCAAACTTCTTTTCAAAAGGTAAGTGCCTATATTAATGAATTAATCATGCGTGGAAAGCAAGAGCGTCCATCCAAGGAAAGAATTGTGAAGATTCCGGTTTTGTACGGCGGAAAACAAGGTCCAGATTTAGATTATGTCGCAAAATATCATAATCTCTCCCCTGAAGAGGTCATTCACATTCACTCTAGTCAAGACTATCTCGTTTATATGCTTGGATTTGCACCTGGTTTTCCTTTTTTAGGGGGCGTAGATCGGCGAGTTGCAACACCACGAAAAGAAACACCGAGACAAGCCATTGCGCCTGGCTCTGTCGGAATCGCAGGTGAACAAACTGGTATATATCCATTAGAAACGCCGGGTGGCTGGCAAATCATTGGGCGAACACCTCGTCAGTTATTTCTTCCTGAACAATCACCACCTACCTTACTACAGCCAGGAGATAAAATTCGTTTTATCCCTGTGACATTAGAAAAATATGAAACCTATAAGGAGGACATCCAATGAGTATTCAAGTACTGCGGCCAGGACTTATGACTACAATTCAAGACTTAGGAAGATATGGCTTTCAAAAATTTGGAGTCCTTGTAGGCGGGGCTATGGATCAGCATTCACTTCGTATTGCAAATTTACTCGTAGGCAATAAAGAAGGCGAAGGCGCTCTTGAAGTCAATTTGTTCGGAACAACACTCCAATTTAATGAAGATACACTTATTGCCATTACAGGTGGCGATTTACAAGCTTCAATTGACGGTATAAAAGCACCTACCTGGCGTCCTCTTCTAATAAGGTCGGGAGAAGTTTTAACATTTACATCAGCGATTAAAGGGTGTAGGGCTTATATAGCTTTTGCTGGCGGCATTCAAGTACCAGAAGTAATGGGCAGCAAAAGTACTTATATTCGAGCCCAAATTGGAGGATTTTATGGCAAGGCCTTGCAAAAAGGAGATCGATTTGAGTGTGGGATGATGAACGAGAGAAATGAAGCGATTTTTTCACAACTTCAAAAGTGCTCAGGTCATGTAGCATGGAGTGTGAATGGTCATCCATTCGTGAATATGAACCAAGCACGAACCATTCGCGTATTACGAGGGACTGAATATGAATATTTTGATAAAGATAGTCAACAAACTTTGTTTCAAGAGACTTACGAAATTACATCACAAGCTGACCGAATGGGTTATCGATTAGAAGGCCCTCCCCTTACTTTAAATGAGCCGCTCGAGTTATTATCAGAAGGTGTCACATATGGAACGATCCAAATTCCACCGAACGGTAAACCAATTATTTTAATGGCAGACCGACAAACAACAGGTGGTTATCCAAAAATTGGTCAAGTCATCTCTACTGATTTAGCACATTTAGCGCAATTTCAACCATTAGACGAAATTAAATTTAAAGAAGTATCTATGGAAGAAGCAGAATATGCTTTTATAAATAATGAAAAGGCAATCCATAAAATCCGGCTATCTTTACAATTGAAATTTCCTCTATAAATCTCCCCCACTTTCATTTTCAAATGAAATGTGGGGATTTTCTCATAAAATATTTAAACGGCAACATACCCGAGACGCCTAGATATTTCATCAGCCGTTTCTTTAATCTTCTCAGCGAATGATGAAAGGGCTTCATCTTGATAATTTGCTTCAAATCCCGCGATACTAATACCAGCAACAACATCACCTTTGTAGTCAAATATCGGTGCTGCAATCGCAGATGTATAATCTTCTAATTCTGAGTGACTCACTGTATATCCTGTGATTCTGGCAGATTGAATTTTTTCACAGAGTAACTTTTCATCTGTAACTGTGCCTTTTGCCAAAGCAGTTAATTCGACGGATACTAAATACTTTTCAATTTCCTCGTCTGATAAAAACGATAAAATAATACGAGAGCATGCACCTGCATATAAAGGGCTTCTTCGACCAATCGATGTGTACAAGCGAACTCTTTGTTCGGTATCAAGTTTTTCAATATAGACCGCTTCGTTTCCTTGTCGAATAATTAAATTAACTGCTTCTTTCACATCATGATGTAGCGCTTCCATAAACGGGTAAGCAATTTGGCGAATATCAAGACGATTAGAAACCAGATGACCATATTTCAGAAATATTAAGCCCAAACGATATTTGGCATCGTCCCCTTTTTCTACAAAACCCATTTCTTCTAAAGACATTAACATTCGATAGACTGATGTTTTTGGCATCCCGGAAAGTTCAATGATTTTTTGAAACGATAATTCAGCATGTTCATCAAATAAATCCAAAATCGTCATCGTTCTCATCACTGTTTTATTTTTATTCCCCATGCAGTTCCCCCTCTACTAAAATGGCGAACCAAGTTTCATCCGATTCTGCAAATTCCTCGTCTTTATATATACTTTGTTTCGATTGGCCTCCCCGATAAGCCAATCGAAACTTCTCTTAACTTGCTGCTACTTCTTGCAACTGATGAATAAAATCAAATGCATCATTCATTTCTGTTTCAGTAAACTTTAATTTATTCTTCACGATATGTACTTTCTCAATTTGTTCGTCTTTTTCAAGATCATCAAAATAAAGAAGCGTAGAGACAAGTTCTAAAAATCGCGATGTTTTCACTTGCATCTTTTCAATAAACCCTTGTAATTCATTCGATTCTTGAGTTGTCGTTTCAAGAAACCGCTTGCCTTCCGGTGAAACATCGTATTTGTATTGAACATATGATCCTTTGTCCATACATTCTTCGTTTAAAAAGCCCATTTCACATAATTCTTCCACTCGAAGCGTTAGCTCTTCTGAATAAGGTCCATACATATGGAGTTGAAATTTTTCTGCGAATGGAAAATTCATTTTCTTGGCAATAAAAATCATTTTCTGTAGCTTTTTTCGTCCAGTTACTTCTTGCGCTAACGAAATAAACTGGACAATTTTGGCGTGTTCTTGTAGCAAAATATACACCCTTTCTAATTAGTCAACATGTCATAAATCTTTTTATATAAAGGATTTTTTTCTTTGTCTCGTAGTAATATATCGGCTGGAAAATATAATTTATGATCAGTTCGTCTCTTCCCCGAAATGGCATCTACAACATCTGATGAACGAGAAATTTCTCTCAGCTCATTGTTTGGCATTTGTAAAAAGATTGGAAGTCTTTCGTTTTCCTCGCCTGGACGATAAAAATCATACGGCAAATCTGATGATGAATCAACAACTAAGTAATACTCTGGATTAAGATCTGCGTCTTTAAATAGCTGCTCCAATTCGTTCAGCTTTTTGTATTCTTTCGCTGGATTAAACTCAACATATTGAAACAGTTGGCGATTTAAAAAACGCTTGCTTAAATCTCTTAAAATCCAATCCGTTTCTTTCGTCCACATTTGAAAATAAGTTGTGATAATCCCTTCATCAAGCGCAATATAATCTTCTAATAAAAATTCTCTATTAAAAAATGTATGGAAATGAACTGGATCTTGTTTAAAATGATATCCTTTTTCAAACAGATACTTTGCACGATGTAGCACTTTCGTCAAAATTACTTCCGCACTTCGTGAAACTGGGTGAAAATAAACTTGCCAATACATTTGATAACGACTCATAATATAGTCTTCTACTGCATGCATTCCACTCGATTTTACAACGGCTTGATCTTCCGCTGGGCGCATAACGCGCAAAATTCGCTCCATATCAAAATGACCGTAAGAAACCCCTGTATAATAGGCATCTCGCTGTAAATAATCCATTCGGTCAGCATCAATTTGGCTTGAAATCAAACTGACGACAAGCTTATCTGGATATGTTTTACCAATGACATCCGCTACTTTTTGGGGGAACTTCTCGGATACTTTCCGCAAAATAGTATTTACTTCCGTATCCCCAAGCAAAATTTTTTGTGTGAAGACTTCGTGATCAAGATCAAAAACATTTTCAAACGCATGTGAGAATGGACCGTGTCCTAAATCATGTAATAATGCGGCACATAACGTCACAAGTCTTTCTTCTTCATCCCATTCAGGTCGTCCACTGAAACCGTCATCAATAATCCGACGAACAATTTCATAAACGCCAAGCGAATGTTGAAATCGGCTATGTTCGGCTCCGTGGAAAACGAGGTATGTCGTGCCAAGTTGTTTAATCCGACGTAATCTTTGAAATTCCCGTGTGCCAATAATATCCCAAATGACTTTGTCTCGCACATGGATATAGCGATGCACGGGATCTTTAAAAACTTTTTCTTCTTTTAATTTTTCATTTTTATAACCCATTCTACACCTCCATCAAGGATTATTCCTTCATTCTATTGTACTCAAAAAATAGGTGACTCGAAAGCACAAAGGTAAAATCATAAAAAAAGAAAAGAGAATCATTGTGAAGATGAATAAAAAAAACAGTATTTGTTCACACTGTTAATAGAAAAGATTATTTATAGGAGGCATGACCATGGTGAAAATTAGACAAGATGCTTGGACGGAAGATAATGATATTTTATTAGCCGAGACTGTACTTAGACATGTACGAGAAGGAAGTACGCAACTTAGTGCATTTGAAGAAGTTGGAGATGCACTCAATCGTACAGCGGCTGCTTGCGGGTTTAGATGGAATGCGGTCGTACGAAGAGATTATGAGAACGATTTGGAAGATGCAAAAAAGGAACGTAAACAAGCAATGCGTATGCTTGGGAATGACTTCAATCGACGTAGACAACAACTTTATACACCGACACAAGGAAGCAATGAAAAAAATAACGTTTCGATTCCATTATCAGCACTATCTTTAGATACTGTCATTGCTTATCTCGTTCGACTCCATCACAACGGAGGAAATGATGTTGAATCTCTCAGATGGAAACAAACTGCTAAAGCAGCAAATGAAAAGATTAGAACGTTAGAAAGCGAGATTCAAGAGTTGCAAAAAGAAAATGAAGCAATTCGTGCGGATTATGAGCAATTCGTCCAAATTATGAATCGTGCGCGAAGATTAGTTGCTTTAGATGATGAAGCCCTACGAAGTGCACCGGCATTTACGATGGAACCAAATGGCAATTTAATTGCAAAAGAACCGCCAATCCAATAATGGATGGCGGTTTTTTTATTGGGTCATAAGCAAACTACCTATGCGGCAAAAAGAGCCGCGTCGGTAGTTCGACTTATGCCTGTCGGAGCTAAGCGGTGTTTTCCACTTTTATTTAAGCATTTTTTTGTTTCTTTCTAGTACTCTGTTTAAGTAAAATGTATAAAGATCCATTTCACTGTCTTGGAAACTTTCTAATTTTACGTTGTTGGATAGGTGTTTTAGTAATGTTTGTGCACGAATTACGACATCACTTACGGTTAATGGGATTCCGAGTAATTCCTCTAACGAAGCCATTACTTCAGGGCGTATACTTGGGTAAACAAATTTTGTTTCTTCTCCTTGTAATCCGATTTCGTATAAATCTCGAATTAGCTCCGCCCTTTTCCCGCCACTTCCTTCTACACATAAATAAACTTGAACTGCAATTCCTTTACGCAATCTTCTTTGAGAGATTCCCGCAAACTTTTTACCGTCAATGCTTAAATCATAAGAACCCGGACAGTAAGAACCGACAATTTCATAGGCTTCAATCTGATCTCCTGCTTCCGGGAATAATAGACGAATGAAAGTAAGCATCACTTCATAGCCAGTTGAAATATCAATCGATGCATCTTCTTCTGAGAGAACAAGTGAAATATTTAATATTCCTTGATCGAGAACAACCGCAAGTCCTCCCGAATTACGAACAATCGACGGATAACCCGCTTTTTCTAAATGGTCCATCGCCTCCCCGATATATGGAAGACGATGGTCTTGAATTCCAAGAACGACGGTTTCATTATGAACCCAAGTACGGACAGTCGGTACACTCATCCCTTGTCCCACAAGATGACAAAGTGTATCATCTGCGGCAAAAGATTCTAGCGCTGAGCGACTGCGCGCACTTATCGATTCATCTATAAAACGCCACTCCGGTAGTTGTAAATACGATGCATAATTTGTCATAAAAAAAGGCTCCTACTTATAGACTTTGTGCAGCAGTCATCAAGCTCAACTTATACACATCATCTGCTGAACATCCACGTGACAAGTCGTTTACAGGTGCGTTTAACCCTTGTAAAATCGGTCCAATTGCTTCATATCCACCGAGACGTTCCGTTAGTTTGTATCCGATATTTCCTGCTTCTAATGACGGGAATACGAACACATTCGCATCACCTTGAATTTCTGAATCCGGAGCTTTTGTTTTCGCAACCTCAGGTACATATGCTGCATCAAATTGGAATTCACCATCAAGTGGTAATTCTGGTGCTAATTCTTTTGCGATTTTTACAGCTTCTGCTACTTTTTCTGTTTCTTCTGTCACTGCTGAACCTTTCGTTGAAAATGAAAGCATTGCTACACGTGGATCGATTCCAAATGATGATGCTGTTTCAGCACTTGCTACTGCAATCTCGGCTAACTCTTGAGCATTTGGTGCAACTGTAATCGCACAGTCTCCGAATACAAGTCTTTCTTCACCTTTCATCATGATAAACGCACCACTTGTTTTTGAAATGCCAGGCTTCGTACGAATAATTTGAAGTGCTGGACGAACTGTATCCGCTGTTGAATTCACTGCACCACTCACAAGTCCATCTGCACGACCTGTGTATACAAGCATTGTGCCAAAGTAGTTTACGTTTGTGAGAAATTCTCGTGCTTGTTCTTCTGTGTTTTTCCCAGCACGACGTTCAACAAAGTTCTCAACAAGCTCTTCAAAGTAAGGTGCTGTTTCTGGATTGATAATTTCAATTTCATTTAATGCAACAGCTGCTTTTTCTGCTGCCTGTTTCACTTCTTCTTCATTTCCTAAAAGGATTGGTTTAACAAGGCCTTCTTCTGCTAATCGTACCGCAGCTTCTAATACGCGCGCATCCGTTCCTTCTGGTAATACGATTGACTTTTCATGTCCTTTTAAATTCTCTTTTACTGTATCAAATAAGTTTCCCATTAATCATTCGCCTCCGAATATTTTATACTTCTAGCATACACCAATTCGACATCTGTTAAAAGGAACTGCTACATGTCTATTTAGTGACTGTGACGCGGTTTAAAGGTTTTTATTTTCAGAATATACTTGCGACAAGTCATTTTCGAGGATTCACTAGTGATTCAATAACAAAGCTCAGCTAGTTAATCCGAAAGCTATTCATCCGCATTAAGTTTTATCAGTCAACAAAGCCTTCTAGATAACACTTCAAATCTTTCACTCTTTCTTAGACATTTTCAATTCATTTCTTGCATATAATCCTTGTGAGGAGGTTTTTCTTTGGCAGTCATTGCTCATAATGAAGCGGAGGTCGAACTTCTTGCGCGGTTAATGCGAGCCGAAGCAGAAGGAGATGGGCCTGAGGCGATGCTAATGGTCGGTAATGTCGGCGTCAATCGCGTCTTAGGAGATTGCCTAGACTTCAGAGACATTCGCTCATTGCAAGATATGGTTTTCCAGCGACCTGGTGGATTTGAAGCAACATTAAAAGGCTATTTCTATCAACGCGCAAGACCAGAGGATATCCTTTTAGCAAGACGTGTCTTAGCTGGGGAACGATTCGAACCTGCTAATCGTGCATTGTGGTTTTTTATGCCGACAGGCGATTGTCCGGCTCAGTGGTACGGACAGTGGAATACCGGGCGTTATAAATCGCACTGCTTCTTTGCACCACTAGTTGATGTCTGTCCAATGGTTTAGTTTTATTACTATTTAGAGTCGTCACTTGCCACGGATCCAAGAAGATATTGTTTAAAAATGAAAGGATGAACGTATGGTCCAATATTATTGGAATACAAATTATCAACCACCAAATTATTATAATCCAAATAGCCAACAACCCATCTCTCCACCGCCAACGCAAATTCCAAGTGGTAGGCCTCCTGGTTTTGTAGAAGGTGAACGCTCTTATATTGAAAATATTTTAAGGCTCAATATCGGTAAACCAGGCACATTCCACTTTTCTTTTGCGGACGTTACTGGGGAGGCAAGAAACACTCGAAGTATTACTGGAAGTGTAAAAGCAGCGGGACGAGATCACGTCATCGTTACGGCTTCTAGAAATCAACATGACTTCTTATTTCCAATGATTTACTTTGACTATGCTGAATTTAGCGAGCCCATGGAATACTTCCCACAAACAATAGGCTCAAGAGAAGTTTAGTTCATCCTGTAAATTAACTCGTTCGTATCTTTGATTTTCCGGAAAAATAAAAACCTGAGTTTGTTGATAAATAAACAAACTCAGGTTTTTACTATTATTGAATTCTTACCCTTTTACTGCCGCAATAATTAGCATAATCCAACCTGCGATAAATAATACGCCGCCAATTGGCGTAATCGCACCGAGCACGCCAATTCCAGATAAACTAAGTGCGTATAAGCTTCCGGAGAAAATAATTGTTCCTGCTAGAAGTAAATAGCCAGCCCAGTGGAGTTGTGCGTTCGCGCCTAAAACTGCTGTGCCGATAAGCACTCCGATGACTAATAAACCAAGTGCGTGGAACATTTGATACTGTACAGCCGTTTCCCAAATAGCTAAATATCTTTCAGAAAGCTTCTCTTTTAAAGCGTGTGCGCCAAATGCTCCAAGCGCTACTGCAAGTGCAGCATTCACCGCACCTGCGATAATAAAAAATGGCATGACTCGATCCAACCTACCTTTTCATATAATGTTATTAGAAATCAAAAAGTGAACTTCCATTGGCACCATCTTCTTCAAGCGGCTTTGCGTCGAGTGAATTCAGCGATTGAACTTGCGGTTGCGCAACGACTTTTTTCTTTTCTACCGTTTTAGGTACAACCAACTTCTCCCCACTGCCACTAAGCGCAACTTCTGATAAAGATCGAATTGCCGCAAGTGCTTCACGCATCGCACTAACATCATTCGTTCGACGAGCTTGCTGTAATTGACGCTCAATTTCATCAAAAACTTGTTGATAGGAAATCATCTATTCACATTTCCTTTCTTTTTCTTAAATTTTAAACAATCCATTCCAGAGGACCTTTTTACAACAGTCGATGGCAATTCTCTCGTTTTAAAACCATATGCTTTACACCCACGCGGATTTCGTTGATCCCATGTTACGTAAAAAAACTCACATTGAAAACAATTGACCATCTTTGTACACCCCATTCTACTACATTTTATCGTGTATCTTTCATGAATGACTAAATGTCACTTGTTTGACACCAATTAATCGGTTTTTCTCCCCAAGACATTAAATAATCATTTGTTTGAGAATAGGGCCGACTGCCGAAAAACCCCCGGTGTGCACTTAACGGGCTTGGATGGACCGATTCAACGACTGCATGTTTCTCTAAATCTACTAGTTTTTTCTTTGTTTGTGCAGGTCTTCCCCATAAAATAAACACGATTCGCTCATCACTTGCCGATAAATGTCGAATCACCGCATCCGTAAATTGCTCCCACCCTTTTTGACGATGTGAATGGGCTTCGCCTTGTCGTACCGTTAAGACTGTATTTAATAATAAAACACCTTGCTTCGCCCATCCAACCAAAGTTCCAGTTTCCGGCATTTCACAATCTATGTCATCCACCAATTCTTTAAACATATTGCGTAAACTTGGGGGAATACGTACTTCGGGATTCACCGAAAAACTTAATCCATGCGCTTGTCCTGGACCATGATAAGGATCTTGTCCAAGTATAACAACTTTCACATCTTGAAAAGGAGTTAATTGAAAAGCCGTCCACAACTGATCCATCGGCGGATAAATTTCCTTCTTAGCGTATTCTTCTTTTAAAAATGTACGCAATTCCTGGTAATAAGGCTTTTCAAATTCCGTTTGAAGCGCTTGGTCCCAATCATTTTTGAAAAACTGCTTTTGCACTGGATCACTCCTTAAATCGAATGGTTACATCATAGCCCACAAACTCAAACATCTCAGCCAACGTCTTTTGTGCATTCATTTCAGCCATTCGAAGAACGCCTTGCTCACTCATTTCTTCCAATATTAAAGACTTCGCCTCTTCTGCTAACTCATACGCTTCTTCAATATTTGCTTGCACTCTAAATAAACCTTCATAAGAAAAGATTTCAACATCATCAAAATACAACTCTGCACCGCCTAAAAATTTAGCGTGCGGCACGGTTAATGTTGCCGTCTTATTCTCTTCATCTAATACTATGTCTTTTTCTTCTAATTGACTTAGCTGGACACCCGCTTTTACAGACCCAGGAATAATCACAAGTAATTGCCTTTTTGTCCCAGGTAAATTGACTCCGATACTTTGTCCAAAAATCGTATTATCTTGTCGTTCAATAATGACTTTCGTATACGCTTCAGCTGTCGCTAATTCATTTAAATTTTGAATGCGTTCAAGCACTGCTGTTTTCTCTTCTGTAAACGTACTTGCACTTTTTATAAAATAAAACGTCGCAATTGGCAACGCAATAAACACTATTAAAATAAGCAACGCGAAAATTAAAAATGACTTTTTCCATAAAGATGAGAACATTTTCACAACATTCCACAGACTCGAAGGACGTTTCTTCACTTCTTCGACCGTTACTGCAGTTTCTTCTTCGCTTGCTTTTAATTCCTTCAATAATCGTTCAATTTCATCCATTTTCTCTTTATTTTTCATTCCAAACTCCTCCTTTCGATTCAACTAATGGTTTTCTACTGTTTATACTATAGGAAAATGGAAGTTTCAACAACTAGAAAGTCATGGCAATATTGGTTTTAGGAGGGTTATATACGTCAAATATAAGAACACAAAAAACTCGACAGGTAATGAATTTTGTCGAAATCTCGGTGAAGTTCTTAAGCTTCAAAATAGGCTTAACCATTTTCTTGATAAGGAAATTTCCCAAATGTAAGCAGACATATCGCAATGCAGCATAGACAGATATATACTAGTATAGGATTGTCATTCAATTAGGAGGATTTGTATGGAGATAGTGAATACGAAACATGTACAGGAAGTCATTACATCCTTTGCCAATAAAGACGTATACATTCATTTAGAAACGACAAATGGATCATACGCAACTCACTTCAATGAAAACTTTTTAAATGCAGGGGCCTTTATGCGTAATATCGTACTCAATTTTGAACTTGGTAAAATTGTCGGTGATTCCCCGCACCGTGTCGGTTTAAAATTACCGGCTGGCTGGGTTTATGCACAAGGCATTACCCATTATGAAGTAGATGATTTAGGACGACTGCTGTTAGCTGGGCTTGACCACGAAGGTAAGCTTGCAGTTGCTTTACACATTAGCGAAACACCTTTCACTTAATAGAAGGAGGAACATTCATGATTGAAAAAGAACGTCACGTACTCATCATTCTTCCGCATCCAGACGATGAAGCATTTGGCATTTCTGGATCGATTGCGGCTTATCGGAATATGGGGGTGCCTGTCACGTATGCATGTCTCACATTAGGTGAAATGGGACGTAACTTAGGCGAACCACCTGTCGCAACACGCGAAACATTACCCGAAATTCGAAAAGCAGAACTCATTAAATCTTGTGAAGCAATGGGATTAGAGGACTTACGAATGTTAGGATTCCGCGATAAAACACTAGAATTTGAAGATGATGAAGAGATGGTAAAACTTGTTGAAGATTTAATAGAAGATACGAATCCTTCACTTGTCATATCGTTTTACCCAAGATATTCGGTACATCCAGATCACGAAGCAACTGCTCGTGCGGTTGTTAGCGCCATTCGTCGTATGAAAGAAGATGAACGTCCAAAACTTTATGCAGTCGCTTTTGCCAATAATACAGAAGCAGAACTCGGCATGCCTGATGTGATCCACGATGTACAAGATACAATTGAAAATAAACTTAACTCATTACGCGCACACATCTCACAAACTGTATGGATGATGAAAGAAACAGAAGACAAACTTGCCCAAAACGATCCAGAAATAAAAAAATGGCTTCGATACGAACGATTTTATGCATATAAATGGGATATGGATTTCAAATAAAACAAACGACTCAGTTTATCACCTTTGATAAGCTGAGTTTTTATTTACAATCCTTTTCCCCTTGCTATCATGATAAATTCCCCTCCTAGTTTTCCTTCGAGTATTCTTGTATAATAAAACCCAAATTCAGAATAGAAAAACTTTCTATCCAAATTATGTTTAGCTCTTTCACATGGATTTCACTATGTCTCTTTATTTTCGTTAGAAAACAAATACTTCTTTCAACTGTTTACTTTTCTATTAAAATAAGCTATTATGTATAAATATTCAGTAGAACGATTATTTACTTAGGAGAGAGCAAATTGAAAAAATATAGCGCATCAACATGGTTTTGGTTTTCCATCCCATCAATCCTTGGAGTTATCTTATTTATGATTCCATTAAAGTTAACAGGCGAATGGAAAGTACCGATTGCGACATTAGCAGATTTATTATCTAATTTTGTTGCACCGATTATGCCTTGGACAGCAACGGTTGCACTCATTATTGCCGCCATTGGTTCTATTATATTTCTTTTTATAAATATAGATGGAAGACAACCGAGTTTCACTGTGAACTTGTTTAAAGTGTCGCTCTTTTGGACAATTACAAGAGTGATTGGAGCAATCTTCGCATTAGCTGTTGTTCTTCAAATTGGACCTGAAGCAATTTGGAATGAAAACACAGGTGGGATGTTATTAAGCGAAGATGGACTCGTAACATTTTTATTTACGATCTTTTTATTTGCAGGGTTACTGTTACCACTTCTTTTAAATTTCGGTTTACTAGAATTCTTTGGAACAATGATGGTAAAAGTCATGCGTCCCCTCTTCAAACTACCAGGACGCTCTGCGGTTGACGCACTCACTTCTTGGGTCGGTGACGGGACGATTGGCGTTTTATTAACAAATAAACAATACGAGGAAGGTTATTACACGAGGAAAGAAGCTTCAATTATCGGAACAACTTTCTCAGTCGTATCCATTACATTTGCAATTGTTATTATTGATACAGTCGGATTGGGTTCTTATTTCTTACCTTATTATGTAACAGTCGTTTTCACTGGCCTGATTTTAGGAATCATTATGCCAAGAATTTATCCACTTAAAAATAAGGGGGATGAGTATATCGACGGAAGGCCTTTTACAGGAGATGAAGAAAAGCTTCCTGAAGGGTATAATTCGTTTTCACATGGTCTAGAAAATGCATTAGCAAAAGCTGATGCGAATCGTTCAATCATTCGAACAGTTGGAGAAGGAGTGAAAAACGTTCTTGATATGTGGATTGGTGTCATTCCAGTAGTCATGGCTTTTGGAACGCTTGCATTAATATTTGCAGAATATACATCTGTTTTCACCATTTTAGGTAAACCATTCGAGCCGATTTTAATGCTTTTAAATATTCCTGAAGCTGCAGATGCCGCACAACTGATGGTTGTTGGTTTCACGGATATGTTCCTTCCAGCAATTTTAGCAGATGGACTGATCACTTCTGAATTAACACTATTTGTTGTTGCGACAATTTCAGTGACACAACTTATTTTCTTAGCGGAAGTTGGTGGATTATTACTCGGTTCTAAAATTCCAGTAAACTTTTTCGACCTTGTGATGATTTTCTTACTTCGTACACTAATCGCATTACCAATCGTTGCAGGAGTCGCTCATTTACTATTTTAATAAAAAAGACCGTCCAGAAAGTCAATGAAAACTGATTTTCTGAACGGCTTTTTTTATTTTGATATGATTCATTTTATTGCCAATTTAAAGGATTTTGGTTTAACCTATTTCTTCATCCCTACCAAGAAGTTCCTTCGACTTTTCTTGAAATGCGGCATTCCGAATCGAATTGTCCATATATAGTTTTATTTGTTTTTCCGCTTGTGCATAGGCTTGCATATAGCCTGTTGCATCTAAAATCTTCTTTCTATATCTCTTTTCGATAGCCGAAATTAACGCTTCCGCTTCTTTACTTTCCGCACACATTGGCAATAAATCAACCACTTCATCGCCGTCTCTTTCCACTTCATATTCATGCGGTGCTGTTGCATCAAATAGACAAACAGATAGCTCCGGAAATAGTACAAGGTCAACCCCTGTCGGATCTAACCCACACCAACCATATAACACATCAAACCCTCTTCGTTCAGCCTCTTCTCCGAGTGCTCTCATAATCGTTGACTTTCCTGTTCCAGCCAATCCTTTAATGAGCATTCTTCGTTGCATTCGTCTTGTAATCGAACCAATATAATCATCTGCTCCGGCTCCTGTTAAAGAACCGACGAGTCTATGCGATACGTCAGATTTCTTATTTAACATCATCGTACTAAACAATTCTTTTTTCAGTGAAGCAATTAACGCTTCGTGCATCTCCCAGTTCATACGCGCGATGTTCACTTCTTCCCATTCATCATGAATTTTCTTTGCCCCTGCAAGTGATTGTAATGTTTTATCTAAAGACTTCTCAGCTTCTCTTAAAGATTCTATAATCATTTCGTTTTGGTCGCGCAACTGACTTTCATGGTACATGTCATAAAAGCTGATCACTCTATGACGCCCACCAAGATTCGTCGGCTCTAACGCAACGGGATGAGATGCTTGAAGGAAAAATAAATTTAGTCCTTTGATAAAAATTGCATCTGTCTCATCTACTTGCGTTGGACTCATCAGTTTATCCACATCGAATCCACGTTTTATATAATGCATCGCTGTCTCATTTAATAATGTTGAAAGCGCAGTTGTTGGCGGACACTTTAAAAAGATTGTCTCTTTGGCTGATGCAATGATTTTTTCGTATTGATGTGCAATGCCTAATCCCGTGTAAGCTGTCCCCATATACTTCGTCACTGTTCCGTACATCCCGCTCATCCTTTCTCATTCATACCCATAACATATGCAAGGATGAGTGAAAAAACTACAATTTTACTGACTCAAAAAACACTTACATAAATTATGTAAGTGTTAATTATTTACCATAAAACTTCTTCTTCTTTTTCATCAGCTATTTTTAATAATAAAGCTTTCGATTGAGGCAATGTATAATGAACAAATTGCCCGATTAACAAAGCAATGAAAACAGTTCCTACACCTACTGGACCTCCGAGCACCCAACCACCTATCGCAACAATTACTTCAATGGATGTCCGTACGCGCTTTATACTAAATCCAAATCTCTCAACGAAGACAAGCATTAAAGAATCACGCGGTCCTGCCCCAATATTGGGTGACATATAAATGCCAATGCCATAACTCATCACAACGACTCCAATGATAAAGATAATCGTTTGTGGAATGAGTGACTCAAAATCTGGAATAAGCCAGTTAAAAATATCAATAAATACACCTAATAAAATCATATTTAACCAAGTTCCTATTTTCGGTAACTCTTTTAACACAACTGCTGTGCCACCAATAATGACAAGGCCTGTTAAAATACTCCATGTTCCGATCGTTAGGCCAAACCTTTTATTTAAACCGACATGGAAAACATCCCACGGCCCAATTCCGAGTCGATAACCTTTAATCGTCATTGTAATTCCGAGGGCAAGAATGACAAGACCCGCAAGATAAAAAGTCCATCGCCACATTTCTGTTTTTTTCATACAAAACCTTCTTTCTCCACAGCTTACAAAAATGACAAAAACTTAGCTATCTATCGCAATCATTATAACTTCCTATGAAATACTGCTCTCTCATTATTTTATCATATTTCGACAAGTCTCGCTTTCTTTTAGTCTATGAAAGACGACAGCAATATGCTTTCAATTATGTATGTAAAACCCTTCATTTTTGTAAATTTACAACTTGTGCATCCGTGGCACGAATCAAATCTTGTAGTCGCATTTTCATTTGCATACCCGGCTTCCCTGCACTCACCGTGATTTCATTTAATACTTCCGCCGATTGGTCAATAAATGTCGGATACGCTTTTTTCATGCCAATGGGTGAACATCCGCCGCGAATATACCCCGTTTCCTTCATTAACTCTTGTAAAGGCAATAAGTCAATCTTCTTTACTTCCGCTACTTTAGCCGCTTTTTTTAAGTCGAGTTCCAATGCAACGGGCATTAAAAACACAAAAATACGTTGATCGTTTGCCTTTGTAACTAATGTTTTAAATACCGTCTCAACCGCTTGTTCGGTTTTTTCAGCAACAGATATCCCGTCAATTAACGCATCGCTCACATCATATTCCATTAATGTAAATGGGATTTTTTGTTGTTCAACGAGACGGACTGCATTTGTCTTTGTTATTTTCTTTCGTTTCGCCATTTGATCGATTCCTTTCATTATTTTATAGCCAATTGAATACCTCTGTTCCTTTTCCTTTGTAAGCAACTCCGATTCCCCATTAAAACTAGATTAAAATAAATAAATCAGATAAAGAAAATTAAACATTTTTCTATACCTGATTTATGTTAAGGCTTATTAGATAACTCTTTTTTACTTGAGTCAATTTCATAATTAACCTTACACTAAAAATTCCCGAATAATGTTGATCTCCGTTCCAGGCGCACGCTTTCCGTGGGGCGGGCGGCGAGCCTCCTCGGTCGCTTCGCTCCACTGCGGGGTCTCACCTGTCCCGCTAA
>JAPFCR010000018.1 GCA_026169375.1 Sporosarcina sp.
AATTTCAATCCACGCACCCATATAGAGTGCAACGTGGGGACGCCGATAGTATTAGTATTCAATTAAAAGATATTTCAATCCACGCACCCATATAGAGTGCAACTAAGGATGGATTACGAGATGGTTGCGTTATTTTTATTTCAATCCACGCACCCATATAGAGTGCAACGGGAAGGCGTAGCTGGTTCTGTCCTTGAATATATGATTTCAATCCACGCACCCATATAGAGTGCAACGGCAAGAATAAATATTCGTTACCGCAAAGATGTGATTTCAATCCACGCACCCATATAGAGTGCAACGACAGCAAGAAAACACCTCTTTATTTTACTTACATTTCAATCCACGCACCCATATAGAGTGCAACTGCGAAAAAGTGCTATTTAAAATGTTTTTGGTCAATATATAAACAAAATCCTGACATTACAAAACTTATTCATAACTCAATGCCATTCTTTTAAGTATTTTTCATTAAAATCCAGTGCGAGTCCCCTAGTATTTTCATGTGCACTACGGGTTCGCACTAAAAAATTAACGGACCTTCTACGTCCAAACTTTCTTTCACACCAATATGCTTCACTTTATTTTTGTAATTATTTCCTAATCTATAAAACCTTAAACTATCGACAGTTGGATCGATAATGTCTTCCAAGGCCAGCTCAAGTGTTTTTAACTGTGCAGCATCTACCACACATTCAAAAACTGAATTTTGCACGCGAATACCATAGTCTTCACATTTCTTCGCGACACGCCTTAACCTTTTTTTACCACCAACGGAAATCGTACTCACATCGTACGTGATTAACACTAAAATTGTCTTCACCTACTTCCATAAAAATGGTGGATAACCATCCAAATCACCTCGAATAAAACGAGCTAATAGTAAGGCTTGGGCATGTGGAACAAGTCCCCAAGCTATTTTCTCCTTCAAAAAAGGATGTGTTATTTTCTCTTCTTTCTTCTGATGCCAAAGTTTAAATATTTTCTTACGCGCTTCATCCGTCATAAGTACAGCCCCATTTTCTTTTCTCACAAAATCAGATGCTTGGACTTGTTTTTTATTAATAAGCGATAAAACAAAACGGTCTGCATAGACACTTCTTAGCTCTTCCATCACATCGAGTGCGAGAGACATTCTTCCCGGACGATCTCGATGCAAAAAACCAACATAAGCATCTAAGCCAACTGCTTCTAAAGCTGCTCCCACGTCTGTCCCCAATAAAGTATAAACGAGGGATAATAGTGCGTTGACATTATCAAGTGGTGGACGCCGATTTCTACCCTTAAAGAAGAAATCTTCTTTGTGCTGTAAAATCATATCGTCTAGCAAAGAGAAATATGCACTCGCAGCATTTCCTTCAACACCCCTTAATCTCTCTAAATCGTCAATCGACATTAATTGATTCATTGACTCTGTCAAATAGCTTGATGTCTTTTTAAATTTTTCAACATCTACGCGAAGTCCATGATCTCGTGTCGTTCTTTCTAACATCCACTTCGAATTGTATAGCTTTCCTATTAAAAAATGCCTTGCGATTTCTGCACTTTTCTTTGCATCATCTGAGATTCTATATTGCGTTTTTCTTAAAACAACATTTCCATTAGAAGGACCAATTACCCTTCCTCTCATTCTCCCATTCGTTGTTAAAAAAGTAATTGCAATATCACGCTCTATACAAGCAGACATCAGCGCTGGACTCGCTCCTTGACGACCAAATGTACAAATCGCCTCTAAATTATGTAGGGGGACACGTCCGATTGATTGCTCATTTTGTATAATAGAAATGTTTTCTCCCTTTAGCGCTAAATAAGCGTCTGGCAAGGTAATATAAAGAGTTGTTAATAACTTTTTCATTCTGCCATCATCCTTTTCATATAACTTGCTACAGACTCTTTTGTAAGTAACTCTGGCAAACAAACATGGCGTAACGAACAACTCTGACAATGCTTTCCTGTTTTCACACGAGGCGTATGACGTCTTTTATAGTAATCATGCATCTGTTTTGCCGTCTCTCGTACTTGACTCTTCAACTCTTCTGTAATTTCAATTTCTACACGACGGCGAATTTCATGATAATAAAGCGCTCCAACTTGAACTGGACAATACAGCATATCTTCTAAACAAATTGCTTGTGCTACCAATTGTAAAATATCTGACTGATCCTTCTTCGGTTTTCCTCTTTTATACTCTACCGGAATAGGCAAATACAAACCTTCCTCACCCCGTAACGGGACCCCGTTCTCATTCTCGTAAAACTCCACAACATCACAAATCCCAGTTAAACCAATCTTCGCAGAATGTACAGGCAATCCCCTAACGTATAGGATATCCTTTCGTTTCTCCCGTATAAAAGGGTCATCCGCTTTTTCATGCAGATGACTCCCCTCTATCGTTAAAACATTTTCTTCCCATTCTTGTTCGATATGAATTAACGCCCATTGCCTTTCACAAAATTTAAAATGTTGAATGCCTGACAACAACAATAACTCAGAAGCATCATAGTCCGTCATATGCTTCCACAGCTAAATGCTCAAGCTCCTCCACTGTAATCGTATAATCTTCAATTGATTTTGGAAGTGGATTATCATCTTTCAATGCTATTTTCACTGAGCGATGCACTTTAGCGGAAGAATATTGTCCAAGTTTTGAATTATGATTCCACCAATAAACTTTATTCACTTCCATACTGCCATCTGGTCTTGCGGAGGACGCATCATTTGCGAATAATGTAATAAGTGCTTGTTTTAACTTTTCTGCATCTTCTTCTGAAAAGCCTGTTCTTTCAGCTAATTGTGGATTGATACTTCCATAAAACACATAGACACCAAAGTCCACACGGTGTTTCATCCCCATCGTGTCAGATGTTTTCTTACTTGGGTCTTTCTTATTTGTTATTGAGTTCACACTTTTTGTAATTTGCATACTCGTTACCTCAACAGGAAACACACTTGTCGCTGTATGAATCGACACTGGACCGCGTACACCTACGGAAACATCGACACCGTTAAATGCAAAAACTTGCCCAAAAGCACGAACATCGTACCAAGCTTGACTTGTCAATGTTTCTATTATAGCTTCTTTATTTTGCTCTTTATTTTTCTTGGAAAAGTAAGGAGCTATTTCTTCATTTCCTTCGACCCGTGCCAATATACTTCGATATTCATCACTTCTACGTTCATCCGATTGAACTAAAATAGATTCGCCTTCATCTTGCAAACGATTTCTTAACTTTCGTTTAATCGCAACATCAGATACTTCCCCGTGCCCATCATAGTCTTGGCGCGGACGATTTCCATTTAAAGGGTCTCCGTTTGGATTTGCTTTGTCTACCGTAAATACAACTGCAAAATCAACTTTATTTTTAATTGGTGTCATTGGTGATCGCCTCTTTCTCTTCTTTTTTTGTATACAACGCCTCAATTTGACTACTATAACCAAGTAAAAACTTAGGTCCAAGCGCATCGTTATTCATATAAGATACTTCCATACTCGCTTCGATTTCTCGAATTAATTTATTATAATAGGAAATGTTTTCACCTTGACGTACTTGGTAAGGATGAAGTTGTTTACGAATTGTTTGCCATACACGAGCGGGGTGCTGTGAAAAAGCATTGAAATAGCGCATGGCATTCGTTGCCCGTTTCTCCTCACGTCGTCTTAATTCATTTCGCTCCAATACTTCTGCAACACCGAGTAAACGACCAAACAAATAATCTCTTGACTTATTTTCAACATCTAATGTCACTTGAATCTCCTCCTTCTCAAATCGCTTACGAATTAATGCACAAGCAATTCCTAATGTACGCTGCCACTCACTTGTCGGGTTTGTTAAATCTCCCGCAAAGCTCATTGGGTTTTTCAAACGGTTATAAATTGTCATCACGATATCTTTCGGAAGAACTGCACGATCTACAATACAAGGCAATAAACGTGTATACAATTCTTTTTTCACCCTTGCATCTGCACGCTCTCCGTAAACAGCTTCCACAATATGGTAAGTAGAAGGCGTACCTTGATAAGCAACTAAGGTTTTCTGTTTTTCACCATAATATTTTTGTAACCACGTACACGTATAATGCCAATGTGCTAAGTTATCAAAAAAGAGTTGATTATCAAACTCTTGATAGTAGACAATCGCCAATCGCCCTGTCGTTGCTGCATCAACCGCCATTACAATCACTTGGTCTATTCCTTCAAGTTCCAAGTTATACTTCAATCCGCTAAAAGCTTTTTGTACTTGTTCTGAAACGACAACGTTCGCCTCATTTTTTTCTTCCTCAACTATTTCTAATCCCGGTATCATTTGATAAACTTCTTTTGTTCCATCGAAAGGTTGTAAAACGGCAGGATTTTTCACGCCAAACGTGACAAAGTTCCGTGTATCCGAACGAATTCCTTGACGTTGAATGAGCCAGCGTAATGCATTATGAGCTTTTTGAGACACATCATAACCAATTTGTACAGCTTGATTCGGATGTTCAAAACGTCCCATATAAATAAATTCATTTTTATTTTTATTATGATTAGACGAGATTAGTTTAGACATATCTCCCGCATTCCTTAATCGTGAACCGTGGCTATCTGTTAAAGGAATTTGTTGACCCGTTACATAACAAAGTCCAATATCATCCGCCGCCATTTCATTTGCAAGATATCGCTGGAAAACATCAAATAATTCCTTATCTTCCCAAACATCAAGATCATCTGGATGCTCACTTAAAATTGTGAAGCGAACAAGTGCATCGCTACTATTCCCTGTGACTACTTTATATATTTCAGGTTTATCTCTTTGATATTTTTCATCGTCTTTTTTTGTCCATTTCTCAATCAACTTGTTGTTTTCATCTACAAACAACACTTTTTCATTGACTAAATCTTTAATAGCAGTACCTTGTTTTACATAGTTATAAATAAGTTCTACTTTGCGATGTGAAAATTCCCCAGTTGCCCATTTTTTCATTTGCTGTAAATAAGCTATATAATTATCAGAACGTTTCTCAGATCCTCCGTATTTTAAATAATCTCCTGCGACGTAAAATAACTTATCATGTAAATAATGAGCAGCGACTTTAGCTCCTGCACGATTGGCTGAATCTACTGTAGCAGGTACGATTGTTCTCGCTTCCTCTTTTGGAATGACTTCAGCTTTAAAAAAGTTACCTTTATGATCTAGCGTTACTTCGATTTGAGCACTTTGCGTCACATGTGAAACTGGTAATAATGTAAATCGTTGCCCTTCCCCACGCACTTCAAATTCCCCAACTTGATGACGATTATTTTCATACACCTCGTACAATCGATTCATCCAGCTCATTCTGTCACCTCCTCAGGAAACACTTCTCTATACTCATCTTCTACAGACTTGAAGTTCTCATTTGCAACGAACAATTTGGTTTCTTTTTCTCTAATCGGACGAATAAAAGGACATTCTTCCGGTCGATCAAATTGGATAATCCCATTTTTCATTACAGGCGTCCATAATCTTGCTTCTAATTGAACTCCTCCTGTTTCATCTGGATAATTAAATCCATGAAACATCGGTCCAAAACTAATCTCACCGTAATCGTCATAATAACTTTCACCATTTCCAAACTCACAAGCTTCCACGTATCCTTGACATTCTCGAGTACCTATATAAACATCTCGACGCCCACCACGTTTTACTGCACGTCTTGCGATGTTATGATGTTTGTGCTCATTACGATCATAGGCAAGATCTTCTCGGTACGGATTGAATTCAAAATGTGCACGTACTTGATAGGCAGGCGTCCTTAAATACGTATAATAAGCAAGATCGTTCGCATCACTTCGATATTTTGTAGGACGCACACCTTTTACTTCTGTTTGAATCGCGTTCATCACACGAACTTCGTCAATATACCAAACGAGTGTTGGTTTCCAATAAATCGATTCAACAATTCCTTTTAATGCCTGATACGTTGGAATTTGATATGTAAACTTCTCACCACCAATTTTCGTAATTGGGTCTGTAAATAAACCATATTTTCCGTAAACAATAAACTCAATTTGGTTTCTCATCTTCCTCACTCCTTTCAAAAAATAAGCTCGGTTAAATTTCCTTCTCCTTCTATTTCTAAACCATAGTTTTCATCGTAACCACCATCTTTAAGTGCATAAATCGAGTCATTATACAATGACACCAGTAATCCTTCTTCTGCCAAACTTCGTAAAGTATGACGGTAAACATTCACACTAAATTGTTGCGCTTTTTTTAAATAATGATTTAATTGATCATAATCATGAATATCTTCATTCAACTTTTGAATTAACTTTTCTCCTTCACCATAAGGCACTAAAATCGCAGTGGTCGGTGCCTCGATAACTTCAAAATGCGCTTCTAATGTTTTATACATCGTTGGCATTAAGTTCCTTTGTTGACTCCTTGGAATGATGTCGATATATTTTTGGCTATAATTTAATAACTCGATTAGCTCAACATTTAATTCTCTATCTGTCAATTGAATTCTGCGACTTGCTTTACTTAAGTAATAGTTAAAGTAAGTTTGAATTGCATTCGGACCTAACAAATTAGATGCTAGCTTATCGCGACTAAGCACATCTTCTTCTGTCACTTCTTGGCCAAGCTTCAGTTCAGGAAGTTTTGATAACGCTTCGTCTTTAGCACGAATCATATAAACAATGCCTTTTTCAGTTTCAGCATGTCGATTACAACGCCCTGCGGCTTGCGCAACCGAATCAATGCCTGCAAGTGAACGAATAACACATTGAAAACTTATATCTACGCCTGCTTCAATAAGTTGTGTACTAATACAAATTATTTTCTCATTTTTCATTTCCAACTTCTTTCTCACTTCATTTAAAATATCTTTTCTATGTTGTGGACACATCGATGTACTTAAGTGGTAAACATGTACATTAGGAGTTTCTTTTAATTGCTGATAAACATTTAAAACAGCCTTTTTTGTATTTAAAATAATGAGAATTGATTGTTGGTTTTCAAGTGTTTTCAACGTGAAATCGCTAATTTCTTTTGCATCCCATCCTTCTTTTTCGACTTTATTTTCAAGCGTTACCCGTTCGAATGCCCGCACAACATCAGGTAAATTGCTTACCATCTCTGTATTTTCGGGCATCATAAGAGGATAAGCTGTTTTTGTAAAAGAAGGCTGGGTCGCAGTACAAAGAATGATACTGCTTTTCCCAATATGATGTAAAAAGTTTACAGCACTATTAAAAAGTGAAATATGTTTTATCGGAACAGATTGTACTTCATCGAAAATAACAACCGCATTCGTAAGGTTATGTAATCGTCGAGACTTTCTTGTTCCTTTTGAATAAAACGTATCTAAAAACTGTACCATCGTTGTAAAAATAATTGGATGATCCCAATTATCCCGTGCAAGTTGCATTTTCTTTTGAGATGGCTTTCGGTAAAAATCAGGTTCATTTTCACTTTCCGCGTCATCAATTACATTGGCATGATGTTCCAATACTTGCGCTTCATTTCGAATGATTTTCCGAACTTCATCCGCATTTTGTTCTAAAATGGTTGTATAGGGTACAACGTAAATAATGCGTTCTTTTCCTGTTAAATAAGCATGTTTTAACCCATAACGTAAACTCGCATATGTTTTACCGCCACCTGTTGGAATTGACAATTGATAAATATTAGAAGGTTCTTCCGCTAACTTATCGCATTGCTCGGACATTTCTGCACGCAATTGATTAATCGGCTTCAAAGCTTCTTCACCTTGCGCCCATTCCTCTACTTGCTCCATGACATAACCGTAGCTCTCTTTAAAAAAAGCTTCATTCAATTTGTGTAATTCGGTTGTATCATTTTCATCAAAACGTCTAGAATCCGTTCGATCAGCATCAATTAAACAACTGAATATATATTTCATCGCCAGACTAAAAAATAAAAATGGTGAAGCTTTCCCTTTCTTATATCGTTGAAAGAGTTTCTGCACCTCAAAAGAAAACGCTTTCAATTCATCTACAGAAGAGATGAATAACTCCTCAACTCGTGCTTCGTTACCAGGTACACTCAAAAACACCGTTCTCACTTCTTCATAATAAGGAAGGTCTGCGTTACATACTCGCCTGAAAAAATCAGATTGACTGCCATCTACTTGAACAAAGTTTTGTAACCCTGAATGATGAGACAAAATAACCATGCCAATTATCTCAATTACAAAATTAGCTAACCCCTCTTCTTGCGTAGTAGGTTTTTCAATATAATAGCTTTCATATAAGTATTTTGCCCCGGCAGTGGAGTGATCGATTCTTTCTAAAGGTTCTCCTGTCTCTTTTACAGCGCGCTCGATATAAGTGCTAAAAGCTTGCGTGTTTTTCCCCATATCATGCAGCAATCCAGCAAGCTCAGCGGATGATGAAAAGCCAGCTTTTTTTCCATATTCTTTCGCAAGTGAAGCAACCGAATCCAAATGTTCTTGCACCCCTTGAATCTCCCAATCTGATTTTCTCATATGTGCAATCACAAGTATCCCTCCTTCAAAATAACTACACTACTATGTTACCAGATAAAACATTAAAAAGCACGATGAATCTAAATAATCCGACAAATCAAAAGTCTACTTTGTGACAAATAATAATGAGGCTAGTTGTACAATCAAGTTAGCCACCTGAATTCAGATAAAAAAATGGCCATTATAAAATTTCGTGTATCATTGAAGTTACCAGACAAACAATGAGAGGAAGTTTTATAATGGCACACACAGAGAATACCATACAAAACCGTAAAAATAAACACCTGTCAGCTTTTGAGCGTGGTCAAATTGCTGCTCTTCATAAAGAAGGTCATTCCAACCGCGAGATTGCTAGACGCTTAGGACCCGTTCACCAAACGATTGCCAATGAACTGAAGCGTGGAACAACGACGCGGCTTATGACTGGACGTAAACCTTACACAGCTTACTTCCCTGAAACAGGACAAGCTGTATACGAACAGAACAGAATCAATTGTGGCGCTAAAAGTAAGCTGCTTACCGCGATTGAACTTATTGATTTCACTTGCGATAGAATCACTAATCACGGTTGGTCCCCTGATGCGGTTGTTGGATTTGCTGACAAACAAAGCGACTGGAAAGACAAGCCAAGGGTGTCTACTAAAACCCTTTATAACTACATTGATTTAGATTTATTAACCGTGCGAAACATTGATTTGCCGATGAAAACAAAACGGAATACGAAGACAAAGCGCGTCCGAAAACATCGTCGGATTTTGGGTACAAGTATTGCTGAACGTCCTTCTGAAATTGAAAGCAGAGAAGAATTCGGACACTGGGAAATCGACACCGTAGAAGGAAATAAGTCGGATGATAACGCATTGCTAACTCTCGTCGAACGCAAAACGAGAAACTATTACGCCATCAAGATCGATGATCAAGACCATGATTCAGTTGACTACGCCGTAAGTCAATTACAACAGTCTTTTGGCGATCTTTCCCCACAAGTATTCAAGACAATTACCTCTGATAATGGCAGTGAATTTTCTAATCTAGCGATGTGTTTAAAAGGCGTCACGGAAATCTATTTCGCTCACCCTTATGCTCCTTATGAAAGAGGTTCTAACGAGCGACACAATGGTCTTCTTAGACGTTATATTCCAAAAGGTAAAGCAATTTCAGATTACTCTAGGCAAGCCATCAAACGCATTTATCAGATGCTCTACAATTTACCAAGAAAGATTCTAGACTACCAACAACCAGCAGTCCTTTTTGAACAAGAACTAGCTAAATTAGCTTAATATTACACAAACAGATCAAAGTCAAAACCAGCTTTCTAAGGT
>JAPFCR010000009.1 GCA_026169375.1 Sporosarcina sp.
AAAAATTCCCGAACAATGTTGATCTCCGTTCCAGGCGCACGCTTTCCGTGGGGCGGGCGGCGAGCCTCCTCGGTCGCTTCGCTCCACTGCGGGGTCTCACCTGTCCCGCTAAACCCACAGGAGTCGGCGCCTTCCACTCCAATCAACGGATATCTCTTGCAATAAACACGAACATTCAATCACTCGTTAACATTAAAGTTCGTCTTTATTACAAGAATAAGCAATTATGAAATTGATTAACATTACATTAATAATTAAAATCCAATGTATTTAACACATCAAGTTGTGTTGGCTTCCAACCCTCACCGTCAATCCACTCTAAATAAACACGGTATTTTTCTGTAGAATCTAAAGAAGTAACGATACCGATTGACTTATGTGGACTACCGCCATTTTTAATACGCTTAAAAATGACATTGTCTTCGGTTAACCCTGTCGCACACAACAATGCTTGTTCCTTTTCTTTCCAGTCTACAGAAGTCCCGTCATATAAAGAAACGTGCTCTCCTGACTGCTCTGTCCCGATAGGTGTCCACCCCGGGTCAATCATTGACTCAGATACGAATGCATCATTCGGATTTTCAATGATTTCTATTTCATCTTCTTCTATGTTTTCCTCTTCGGTCCCACCAAGAAAATCGTCTTCTTCAAGGACTTCGGGTTCATCTTCTTTTGGTTCAATTTCTTCTGGTTCTACAATCTCTTCCTCTTCTTCAGGCGGTTTTTCAGCTTGTTCTTTGTCATCCGGAGAAAGGACTACTACCGTCATCACGACAATTCCAATGACGACTACTCCGATTAACCAATTTAAAATTCGGTCTGATTGCCGTTTTTTATTTCGGCTGGCCCGAGAGATTTCTTCATTCGAATTTTTCATATATATTCAGCTCCGTAAATTATTTAGTCGCTTATCGATGAGACGTCCGAGAGGAGATTTTGTTTCAAAAATGAACCTCTTTTTTTCGATGATTATCACAAAAAAACCGATTAAAATTGGATAAAACCGCCCTCATTAATGAAGGCGGTTTCAGTACAATTATTTAATTTCTGTGATGGTCACTGTCATTTCCCCACCAGGCGTGCTGATTTTCACTTCATCGCCTTGTTTATGACCGATTAACCCTTTTGCGATTGGTGAATCATTCGAAATTAACCCTTCAAGCGGATTCGCTTCCGCTGAACCAACGACTGTATATGTTTCTTCATCACCATCTGGCAGTTCTTTAAATGTAACTGTATTACCAAGACGAACTTCATCTGTATTTGAATCTGATTCATCGATAATTACTGCGTTACGGATCATACCTTCAAGCGTTGAAATTCTTCCTTCGATAAACGCTTGCTCTTCTTTCGCAGAATCATACTCCGAGTTCTCCGATAAGTCACCAAATCCACGTGCAATTTTAATACGCTCTACAACCTCTTTACGTTTAACCGTTTTTAACTGCTCTAGTTCTTCTTTTAGTTTTTCTTTACCTGCTGCAGTCATCGGAAACTTTTTTTCTGTAATCATTCCCACCACTCCTCAAATTTCTTTTCATTCATAAAAATACTATGCCGCTTTCTATTTTGGTATGCGACATAGCTAGTAGTTCTTATTATTTTCTCCCGCATTAACGGTCAGTATGCTCTCTTCGTTCGCCAACTGTCCGTAAATGCCCGATTGGTTTGGGCCAACACGACGTTGGTCACACAAGCGTTGTCACAGGACGTGACGTACTTAGCTTGTGTTCTTCTGTAATCGCACAGACAGCCGAATGAAGTTTCACTTTATCCCGCATGTAACGGTCAGTATGCTCTCTTCGTTCGCTAACTGTCCGTAAATGCCCGATTGGTTCGGGCCAACACGACGTTGGTCACACAAGCGTTGTCACAGGACGTGACGTACTTAGCTTGTGTTCTTCTTTAATCGCACAGACAGCTGAGTGAAGTTTCACTTTATGTCATCATCATAGTATAATTCTTTGTCTTTAGCAAGAATTGTATTTATTTTCGTCACCATAAGGTCAATTGCTACTTTATTTTGCCCGCCTTCTGGGACAATAATATCCGCATACCTTTTCGTTGGTTCGACAAATTGATTATGCATTGGACGAACAGATGATAAGTACTGTTCAATGACCGAATCAATCGACCGACCTCTTTCATGAATATCACGAAGAATCCTTCTGACGATTCGTAAATCAGCATCTGTATCAACGTATAATTTAATGTCCATTAAATCCCGTAGTGCTTCATCTTCTAATACAAGAATACCTTCAATAATAATGACATCTTTCGGTTCAATTTTGATCGTTTCTGCTGAACGTGTATGCGCTACATAATCATAAACTGGTTTGTTAATTGGCTGTCTGTTCAACAGTGTTTTCACTTGCCGAACAAATAAATCTGTGTCGAATGCAAATGGATGATCATAATTTGTTTCTAATCGTTCTTCAAAACTTAAATGTGATTGATCTTTATAGTAATAGTCATGTTCAATGACAACAACTGAATGATCTTTAAATACTTCATAAATTGCGTTTGTAACACTCGTTTTTCCCGAACCTGATCCTCCAGCAATTCCGATTACGAGTGGTTTATTTACTTTCATCTCCGGCATCCTCTCAACTTAAAAAGGTTTCACTATTTTTAGAAATGACCATAAGAAAAGTACTGTAACGGTAAAAGGGTCGTCACAAGTACTTTTCCAATTTAAAGGCCGTTCTTTATTCATGAAACGCCATTTTACTATGTCTCTTTTTTTATTGCAATTAATAAGCCATCGCCAATTGGTAATAAGAAAGGTTTGAAATCTGGATGAGCCATCACCCAAGTCGTAAATTCTTTCAACTTACGAATCATCGATCTCCTACGTCTTGGAACTTCTTCATCCGCCAATAAAACCGCCCCGTGCATGAACATATTATCACAATAAACAACACCGCCTGGCACAACATACGGCGCGTATTTCTCAAAAAAGCGCTTATATTGACCTTTAGCAGCGTCAATAAACAACGCATCATACGATTCTTCTAAATGCGCATCACCATCTAATGCTAGCGCATCGGCTTCGATAATATGAATACGGTCAGTTAACGCCGCTCTTTCAATATATTCTACTGCTTTTTCATATCGTTCTACATCGCGTTCAACGGTCGTAATCGTCGCATTTGGAAACGCCTGGGCCATTCTAATCGCTGAATAACCAATCGCACTGCCTATTTCAAGAATTTTTGTCGGTTTTTGCAATGCAAGAAGTCCTATAAATGTTGCAATCCCATCGCTCTCCATAATCGGGACATAATGTTCTTTTGCATACTGTTCCATTTCTTGTAATAAAGCCTCTTTTTCTTGTCCAAATGTTGCGATATAGGCCTCATAATTGTTCATCTTTTCATCCCCTAAATCATTGAGCGCATTAATCGATATATTTCGCCCGGTTACTTAAATGGTCCTCATGTGTTTTAGCAAAATGATTGATCCCTTTTTTATCGGCTAAAAAGTATAAATAGTCTGTGTCAGAGGGATCAATGACTGCTTCAATTGAAGTTTGTCCTGCACCAGCAATCGGTCCTGGGGTTAATCCTTTATATTTATACGTATTGTAGGGATCGTCAATTTCAAGGTCTTTATAATACGTTCGACTTAAATGTTCTCCATGTGCATACGCAACAGTAGGATCCGTTTGCAAGGGCATCCCTTCATCTATTCGATTATAAAATACACTTGCGATTGTTTCGCGGTCAGCTTGTGCCGTCGCTTCTTTTTCCAATAAAGAAGCAAAAGTTAATAGCCAATGAACAGATTTTTCATTTTCCTCTAAAAAACCTAAAAACGGTAACACTGCATTTTCTGTTGCATCTAACATACTCGCAACGACTTCATCGACAGATGGATTTTCTTCAAAAAATGGATAGGTAGCTGGGAATAAATAGCCTTCTAGCGGAAATTTCACTTCTTCTTGTAAAATTTCATCTGTTAAGATTGTCGGGTAATCGTTCATGAGATTTTTAATCGTTTCTTCGTCATTCACATACTCTAAAAAGCTTTCCGCAGTGATGCCTGTCCCTTTTTCAATCACTTCCGCAATTTCTTCCAACGCAAGTCCTTCTGGGATTGTTAAAGTAAAGACAGGTTCCCGGTAAACGGTTCCTGTTTTCAAGCTTTTAACGATCTCGTCTGGCGTCATCGCTTTGGATAATTCATACGTTCCGGCTTGAAACTTCGATTCGTTATTAAATTTCACATAATACTTAAATAAGCGAGCACTTTTTACGACGCCTTCTTCTTCAAGAATCGCCGCTATATTCGTGATCCCGGAGCCGATTGGAATTTCAACTTCAATCATTTCCTCAGACTTTGGATCGTACGCTTTTAATCCTTTAGACATGTAATTAAAAATAATTAAACTTCCAATCAAAACGATGCTTAACAATGCGAGTGTAATTCTAAACACAATTTTCCTTACCATTTTTACTTCTTTTTTCTTTTCACGCATTCGATCGAACATGATTTCTTTTTTCGATCCATTCTCCATGCGTCGCCACCTCTTTCATATCGAGACGTTACTTACAGTACATATTTTTATGTAGGGAAGGTTTTTTAACTTAAAAAGACGAGACGGCTTGCACCGTCTCGTTTACGTGCGTATTCAAATTACTCTTCTTCTGATTCGTCGATAAACGTGTTTAATGTTTCTTCGATCATTGCCCATTCTTCATCATTCTCAATTGGAAGAAGCTCACCGTCTTCTTCACCGTCTTCATTTGGAATAAATGCAGATGCATGAATCTCAATGTTTTCTGAATCGTCATCGTCTTTTCCTAATACATGATAAAGTACATAAGATCTTCCGTAGTCTGCCGATTCAAACGTTAAAATAACTTCACATACGTGTTCATTTCCATTCTCATCTACAATTGTCATTGTTTCTTGTCCGTGTTCCATTTCTTTCACCTCATCTATTTTTAAAATCTAAAAAGCCTTGTAAAATCATCACAGCTGCCATTTTATCAATGACCGCTTTACGTTTTTTACGACTTACATCAGCCTCAATGAGTGTACGCTCTGCAGCCATGGTCGTCAATCTTTCATCCCAAAGTGTCACTGGAAGATTGAATTCTTCTTCCAACAAGTTCGCATAATATTCAGAAGCTTCTCCTCTAGGACCTATTGTGTTGTTCATGTTTTTTGGATAACCGATGACGAACTCACTCACTCGGTGTTCAGTCACGAGTTCACCAATTCGTTTCAAACCAAATTCACCTTCTGACTCGTTAATTGAAATTGTTTCGATGCCTTGGGCAGTCCATCCTAAAGCATCGCTAATTGCAACTCCAACCGTTTTCGAGCCAACGTCTAATCCCATAATCTTCACTTTAATTGTCCCCCGTTTTCACGGATATAATACTTTACAAGCTCTTCGATAATTTCATCGCGCTCTAATTTCCGTATTAAATTCCGCGCATCTTCGTGGCGAGGGATATATGCTGGGTCACCCGATAGAAGATATCCTACAATTTGGTTGATCGGATTATAGCCTTTTTCATCGAGTGCTTGATGAACATGGAGCATAACTTGTTTGACTTCTTCTTCCATTGATTCTTCAGGAAAATTGAACTTCATCGTTTTGTCGTATGGATCCATTGATGCAACCCCGCTTTCAGATTTAATTTCAGCTTAAAGATTTAAAATCTTATATCTGAATAAAATTATACATGATTTCACTCATCTTATTCAAACTGATTTTACATAATCATACACTGATTGTAATGCTTCATCAAGCTTGGACTCATCTTTTGCACCAGCCATTGCCATATCTGGTCTTCCACCGCCTCGCCCGTCACAAATTGCTGCAACATGATTGACAAGTTTACCTGCATGATAGTTGTTTGATTTTAAATCTTTTGTCACACCTGCAACGAGCATTACTTTTCCATCGACTGCTGCGCCAAGCACAATAACCGCTTCTGTTGTTTTTTGCTTTAGCTCATCCATCATTTGACGAAGTGCTTGATTGTCTTTCACGTCTACGCGTGCTGCAATGACTGTAACGTCGTCTACTTTTTGTGCGTTTTTTAATACGCCGTCTAGTTGACTATTCGCAAGTTGCGCTGAAAATGAGTCATTTGCACGTTGTAGGTCTTTCATTTCTTCTAAAGTTGCTTCGATTTTGTGTACGATATCTTCCGGTTTTGCTTTAATCAGTGCTGCTGCTTCTTTTAACGTTGCTTCTTGCTTTTTATACGTCTGGTAAGCAGCTTGTCCCGTTAATGCTTCAATACGACGTGTACCCGCGCCGATCCCACTTTCAGAAACAAGTGTGAAGAGACCAATTTTTGACGTCGCTGTCACGTGACAGCCTCCACATAATTCGATTGAATAATCATCGATTGAAACAACACGAACGATATCTCCGTATTTCTCGCCGAATAGCGCCATTGCACCTTGTTCTTTTGCTTCTGCAATCGGTTTTTCTGCAATGACCACATCGATATCTGCCCAAATTTTATCATTGACACGTTTCTCAATTTCTTCTAACTCTTCTTCTGTCACTTGACCGAAATGTGAAAAGTCAAAACGCAAACGATCTGGACCTACATATGATCCTGCTTGCGCAACATGATCTCCTAATACTTCTTTTAATGCTTTATGAAGTAAATGAGTTGCTGTATGGTTTTTAATCGTTTTTGTACGCTTATCTGCATCTACAGTTGCTGTCACTTTACTATTTGTTGTGACTTCACCTGTTCTGACGATTGCTGTATGCAAGTTTTGGCCATTTGGTGCTTTTTGAACGTTTTCAACATCAAGGACAAACCCATCCGCTGAAACAGTTCCTTTATCCGCCACTTGTCCACCACTTTCTGCATAAAACGGCGTTTCTGTTAAAATAAATTGAACTTCATCGCCTTCAGAAGCGCCTTTAACAATCTCTCCGTCCTTCAAGAGTGTTGTCAGTGTAGTTTTTGCTGTTAATTCATCATAGCCAATGAATGTGCTGTCATCTTGAATTTCGCCAAGGACACCTGACTGAACCGACATTGAATCAACGTTTTGACGCGCTGCACGTGCACGCTCACGCTGACTTTCCATTTCACGTTCGAAACCTTCTTCGTCTACACGTACGCCCGCTTCTTCTGCGAGTTCTTCTGTTAGTTCGTACGGGAAGCCATACGTATCATACAGTTGGAATGCAGCTTCTCCGCTGACAACTTCTTTACCGTCTTTTTTCGCTTCTTCAATGACTTTTGACAAGATCGCCATGCCTTCGTTTAATGTTTCATGGAAACGTTCTTCTTCATTTTTAATCACTTTCATAATGAAATCTTGTTTCTCAGTAACTTCTGGATAGTAATCTTTCATAATATCCCCTGTGATTGGCACGAGATCATACATAAATGGACGCTCAATCCCAAGTTTCATCGCAAAACGAACCGCTCTTCTTAGGAGTCTTCTAAGCACATAACCGCGGCCTTCGTTCGACGGGAGTGCCCCGTCACCAATTGCAAATGCAACGGTACGAATATGGTCTGCGATGACTTTGAATGCGACATCTTTTTCATCATCTTTACGGTATTTCTCACCCGAAATTTCTTCTACTTTTTCGATAATCGGGATAAATAAATCTGTGTCATAGTTTGTCGGCACATCTTGTAAAACAGATGCCATACGCTCTAAACCAAGACCTGTATCAATGTTTTTATTCGGAAGTGGCGTGTACGTATGATCTGGATTATGGTTAAACTCAGAAAATACGAGGTTCCAAATTTCTAAATAACGTTCGTTTTCGCCGCCTGGGTATAACTCAGGATCTGAAAAATCATCACCATATGCAGGACCGCGGTCATAGAAAACCTCTGTGTTTGGACCACTTGGACCTTCTCCGATATCCCAGAAGTTTCCTTCTAACCGAATAATGCGCTCTTCTTCTAAGCCAATTTTCTCGCGCCATAAATTGTATGCTTCATCGTCTTCAGGATGAACCGTTACATATAATAATTCTGGGTCAAAGCCAATCCAATCTTTAGACGTTAAAAACTCCCACGCACGGACAATCGCTTCTTCTTTAAAGTAATCTCCGATTGAGAAGTTTCCAAGCATTTCAAAGAATGTATGGTGACGTGCTGTTTTTCCGACGTTTTCAATATCATTCGTACGGATTGACTTTTGGGCATTCACAATTCTTGGATTATCTGGAACAACTCTACCATCAAAATATTTCTTTAGCGTCGCAACTCCACTATTAATCCATAATAAAGATGCATCATCAATTGGTACGAGTGGCGCTGACGGCTCAATGCTGTGGCCATGCTCTTTAAAGTATTCTAAAAACATAGAACGAATTTCAGCTGCTGTTAATTTCTTCATTATAATCCTCCTCAAATTTAAAAGTAAGGCATAAGGAATGCCTTCATGTAAGTGACAGTGTAATTTAAATGATTTAGCCGATTTTTTCACAAAACAAAAAAACTCCGCCCCTAAAAGGGACGAAGCTCGATTTCGTGGTACCACCCTACTTACTCATCTTACTTGAAAGACAAGTATCTCTGGTTGCCTTAACGCGGCGGACGGCAAGTTTTAACTGCACTCAAGAGTAGCGTTCAATACAATCAATGTGGTAACTTTCTCAGCCTAGCAGTTACTCTCTGGACACTTGAATGGATTTACTGTCTCTATCATCGTATTCCTTATATTGTTTATTAGTATAGAAAACTTCTCTTTCTCTGTCAATCGACATCCTCTAAAAATGTGTAAGGGGTAATGCCATTCATCCCGATTAATGGGTCAACGGAAAGCATTGTCGCCATCGTTAATTTATATTCTTTTTCACGGCCTTCAGGAAGCTCTTCTGTTTGTTCTTCCACGATTTCCTCTTCTACTTCCTCGTACCCTTTTAATCGTTCTTGTAATGTCGTATGTCTTTCAAGCTCATCTGCCCGCTGGATCCCTGCTTTAAATTCTTCGCGTTCTCCGCAAAGAATTAGAAACTTTTGTGCACGTGTAATGCCTGTATAGAGTAAGTTTCTTTTCAGCATTTTACGATGACTGCGAACGACGGGCATAATGACAATTGGAAATTCGCTTCCTTGTGATTTATGTATCGAACAGCAATACGATAGCGTTAGTTGATTTAAATCTTTTCGCTCATATTCTACTTCAATACCATCATAAGAAACAATCAGCATTTCTTTTTTATCGACTGTTTCATTTGCTTTAATAATACTAATCACTTCACCCATATCCCCGTTAAAGACATTACTTTCCGGTTGATTAACAAGTTGAAGGACTTTGTCGCCAATCCGGTATACAACATCTCCGAACTGAACTTCTTTTCGCTTAGGGCTCGGTGGATTCACCATTTCTTGAATCATTTTATTGATTCCGTCTATACCAGCAGGCCCTCTATACATCGGTGCAAGCACTTGGATATCTCGAATGTCATGTCCTTTTTTCAGCGCATTGTCAATAATTTGATGGACCGCATCTAAAATATGTCCTGCATCTGCCGGGATAAAAGAACGGTCATGCGTTTTTTGAAGTATCGTATCTGACCATTCAGACCGTTTAATCATATGCGCCATTTCAATAATCGACGATTCTGCACTTTGACGGTAAATCTCTGTTAATTCGACGACTGGAATCGCCTTAGAATCCAGTAAATCTCTTAACACTTGGCCCGGTCCGACAGAGGGTAGCTGATCTTGGTCACCGACGAATAAAATTTGCACATTCTTTGGAAGTGCTCTCAGTAGCTGATGTGCTAACCAAGTGTCAACCATTGACATCTCATCAATAATGACGAGTTCCGCTTCAATATCTCGGTCTGTTTCTTCTTCTTTTTGCTGGCCTGTAAACCCAAGTAATCGGTGAATGGTCATTGCAGGTAGTTCTGTTGATTCAGACATTCGCTTTGCCGCTCTTCCTGTTGGCGCGGCCAAAATAATCGGAAATGCCTCGGATTTCTTCGCATATTCATTGATATCTAATGATAGCCCGTGGAGTTCCGCAAATACTTCCACAAATCCTCGAATGACAGTTGTTTTCCCTGTCCCCGGACCTCCTGTTAAAATCATTGCACGCGAATGAAGCGCTTTTTCAATCGCCGCGACTTGTGTTTCTGCATATGTCACATCGAGTCGTTCTTCCACTTCCCCAATCGCCGCGCGAATCTCTGAAACGGGAAATTCATCTTCTTCTCCATTTTCTATAATCGCTTCTAGTTTGGAGGCGATGCCCATTTCTGAAAAGTATAAAGAAGGCGGGTACAGTCTTTGTTTTTCTGCACTTAACTTACTTTCTTCAACGAGTTCGATAATGGCATGAGCTATTTTTTCAAAAGGAATATCAATAGACTGACTCGATTCTAATAACCGTTTAATATCGGGTAATGCTACCTTACTTTCTACATAAACATGCCCTTCCGACTGAACAACTTCATTCACTGTATATAAAACCGCAGCCTTAATACGCGCTGGATGGTCACCTGTCAACCCTAAATGCTGTCCAAGTACATCAGCACGTTGAAAGCCGACACCTTCAATTTCATCGGTTAACCGGTACGGATTTTCGGTTAATAAATCGATTGTCTCTTCCCGGTAAGCTTGGTAAATACGCATCGCTATTTTCGGACCAAATCCCCACTCATTTAACTGAATAATCGTTCGTTCTAATCCCATATTTTCTTCCAAAACAGAGATGAGCGTCGTTTTTCGTTCTTCTGTTAAACGCGGCACTTGATCTAAGACTGCCCGGTCGTTCAAAATTTGCTCGATTGCATTCGTCCCGAGTGTTTCAATAATTGTACTTGCTGTTTTAGCACCGATACCTGGAAATAAATCACTCGATAAATATTGCACGAGTCCAGTTTCTGTTTTAGGCATTTCTTTTTCAAACGTATGTACATCAAACTGTGTTCCATACGTCGGGTGCGTCACAAGTTGTCCGATGAACTTATAGTCTTCTTCGGGTGCAAGTTGTGGAAAGTTTCCTTTCACGATGATTTCTTTTTCTTTATACGAACAATTTGTTTTCGTTACTTTACATTTACTAATCGTAAATAAATTATCCGGATTATGAAAAATCGTCACAAAAGGTCTACCAATCACATATAGCTGTTCTTCTGTTTCTCTTTCCACAATGCTTCCCCCTTACTCGTTGCCTAATTGAATCATATCGTAAATATAGCGCGCTTGTTCATACTCTGGATTTAACGTAAATGCTTCTTTTAAATGTTTTAATGCATCTTCTTTTCGGTCTGTTGACACGGCATATAAAAACCCTAAATTATAATGCGCATCAGCATTTTCCGCGTCATTTTCTACGACATAACGAAACGCTTCCCCTGCTTGGTCAAAGATTTCTTGATTGGCAAGTGAAATCCCATAAGACAAACGGATTTCTAAGTCTGTTGGTGCGAGCTCAGCAGCACGTTGTAAATAAGGAAGTGCTAATTTCACTTGTTCAGAACGCTCTAAACTCTTACCTAGCATAAAATAAGCATCCGCCTCTTCTACACCTTTACGAATCGCTTGCTCATAAAGTTTTGCGGCTTCTTCGTAACGTTCTTCGTTATAATATAAATTTGCAAGTCCGTATAAAGCGGTTCCTGCTTCCCCGTCTAATGTAATTGCTTTTTGAAAGAAACGTTCTGCTTTTTCCACTTCACCGATCGACGCGAAAACATTCCCGATATTAATATAGCCAACTGCCTCTTCCGGATTTTCATCGATTGCTTTTAAAAACGCTTCAATGGCTTGTTCATATTCTTTATTTTGTAATGCTTGTATGCCTTTTTCATTGTAATCCATTTTCCATGCCCCTTAGCCAACATAATCTAATGCGATGCCGTTCTTAATGACTTGATCGATAATGCCGCCACCTAAACACTCTTCGCCGTCATATAATACAACCGCTTGGCCTGGTGTAATCGCACGAACCGGCTCATCAAAAAGTACTTTCGCTGTGTTGTCGCCTGTAATTTCCACCGTTACTTTCGTATCCGGTTGACGGTATCTAAATTTCGCTGTACACGTAAACGTTTTTGGCAATTCACGAGGTGTTGCGATATTTAAGTGAACTGCTGTTAAACTATCCGAATAAAGTGCATCGTGATGGAAACCTTGTCCAACGAGGAGCACATTTTCTTTTAAATCTTTTCCTAATACGAACCACGGGTCACCTGCACCGCCGATTCCAAGCCCGTGACGTTGACCGATTGTATAATACATCAGTCCGTCATGATTCCCGACTTTCTCACCTGTCATCGTTTGCATTTCACCCGGTTGGGCCGGTAAATATTGACCTAAAAAGTCTTTAAAGTTTCGCTCGCCAATAAAACAAATCCCAGTAGAGTCTTTTTTCGTTGCAGTTGTGAGTCCTGCTTTTACTGCAATATCACGCACTTCACTTTTCTCTAAATGACCAAGCGGAAACATGACTTTTTCTAGCATGTCTTGTGTTAATTGGTTTAAGAAGTAAGTTTGGTCTTTACTTTCATCTTTTCCGCGTAACATTTTCACACCGTCTTCTGTATGAATCGCCTGAGCGTAATGTCCTGTCGCTAAATAATCCGCGCCTAAACTCATCGCATGGTCTAAAAATGCATTGAATTTAATTTCTTTATTACACATGACGTCTGGATTTGGTGTACGTCCTGCCTTATATTCATCTAAAAAGTACGTAAAGACTTTATCCCAATATTGTTGTTCAAAATTCACTGCGTAATAAGGAATGCCAATTTCATTACAAACTGCAATTACATCCTCATAATCTTCTGTCGCTGTACAGACACCAAACTCATCTGTATCGTCCCAGTTTTTCATAAAAATCCCGATGACGTCATACCCTTGCTCTTTTAATAATAGTGCCGCAACAGATGAATCGACGCCGCCTGACATTCCGATGACAACACGTGTCTCAGAAGGTGTTTTACCTTTTAACATATCTATTTCAATCCTTTACTAATCTTTTTACAATGTCTGCTGTTTTTTCAGCAGCTCGCTTGATATCGTCTATTGTTAATCCATACCCATAGCTAAAACGAACAGAATTTCGTAGCTCAGATGCGCCTTTTCCGTACATCGCTGTTAACACATGAGACGGATCTAAAGAACCTGCTGTACATGCCGAACCACTAGAAACACAGACTCCGTTCATATCTAAGTTTACAAGAAATGATTCAATATCCATTCCCGGGAAACTAATATTTGTAATATGTGGTAAGCGCGCAACTTTTTCAGCATGAACAAAATAGTTTACCCCGTTTTCACGCAATGTGTCGATTAAAACTGCTTCGAATTGTTCGTATTTCTTCGTTGTTTCAGCGAGTGACTGTTCAGCTTGTTCCACTGCCTCTTGAAATGCAATAATCGCTGGAATATTTTCAGTCCCAGCGCGGCGTTTTCTCTCTTGTTCCCCGCCGAAAACAAGTGGAGTTAGGATTGTACCTGTACGCATATATAAAAATCCAATTCCTTTTGGACCATTTAATTTATGCGCTGAAACTGATAATAAATCAACCTTTAACGCTTCAACATTAACAGAAATCACACCGTACGCTTGCACTGCATCTGTATGAAAAAGTGCTTGATGATCCACGAGTAACTCGCCAATTTCTTGAATCGGTTGAAGTGTCCCCACCTCATTATTCCCGTACATAATCGATACGAGAATCGTTTCATCCGTGAGTGCTTCTTTTACTTGTTCAGCATGAATTTGTCCGTTCTGATCGGCTTCTAAATATGTAACGTGAAACCCTTCTTTTTCAAGTTGTTCACATGTATTTAAAACCGCATGATGTTCAATATTCGTCGTAATAATATGCTTTCCTTGATCTGCCATCATTTTTGCCCCGCCAAATAAAGCTGTATTATTCGCTTCTGTTCCGCCAGATGTAAAAACAATTTCAGCTGGTAGCGCGCCAATCGACTGTGCAAAAGCTTTCCTTGCGTCGTCTAACCATTTACGCGCATCTCTTCCAATTTGGTGAATGCTAGAAGGATTTCCGTAAACAGTCTCCATTGCTTCAGTTAATTTCTCGATCACAACCGGATGCATCGGTGTCGTTGCCGCATGATCTAAATAAATCGTCGTCATAAAAAAACTCCTTTAAATGTAGAACATATAACTATTTTTATTTGATTGGTCATTCGTTGCAACTAAATCCGCAATCGTCGTTGTATCGAGTACATCTTTGACCGCGTCTCGAATTCTCACCCATAACGTATACTGCGGAACGTCTGTATCGTCTAATCCTTCAATGGGTTGAATTGGTCCTTCTAATACCCGAATCACATCTCCAGAAGTAATTTCTTCAGGTGCTTTTGCGAGTAAATACCCTCCGTAGGCTCCTCGCACACTTTTCACGATCCCATGATTCCGTAAGGGAGGAATTAACTGTTCTAAATAAGCTTCAGATAATGATTGCTCCTCTGCAATTTGACGAAGTGGAATTGGTCCTTCCCCGTACTTAGCCCCTAACGCAACGACAACGGTTAAGCCGTATCGTCCTTTTGTAGAAATTTTCATATTTAGTACCCCGCCCTTTACATATTGCTTCAAAATAGTATAGCATAACTGAACAATTGCTTGTAAGAAATGATATCGGAATCTAGGTTATGTATAATTGTACAAGGAGTGATACGATGCATAATGAACCTTTAGCATACCGAATGCGCCCAGAAACGATTGATGAGATTGCAGGGCAGGAAGAAATTATCGGAAAAAAAACAGCACTATATAAATTAATTAAAAATGGACATGTTCCTTCCATGTTATTGTACGGAGAACCGGGCATCGGAAAAACATCGCTCGCCCACGCCATTGCAGGCACGAGTGATTTACCGTTTATTTCATTAAACGCGACTGTATCCGGCAAAAAAGAAGTTGAACAAGTTGTCCAAGAAGCACGCATTACAGGAAAAGTCCTATTATTTTTAGATGAAATTCACCGTTTTAATAAACTACAACAAGATACACTACTGCCTCATGTAGAAAGTGGTTCGATTGTACTTATCGGTGCAACAACAGAAAATCCTTACCATGACGTCAACCCAGCCATTCGCTCACGATGCGGAGAGATTAAACAACTGACACGATTAACTGCGGATGATTTACGGGGTGTGTTAAACCGTGCATTACATGATGCAGATCGCGGACTCGGCAAACAATCGATTCGCATTACAGAGGAGCAACTTACGCGAATTGCTGAAGGCGTAAACGGGGATGCCAGAAGAGCATTAAACGTCCTTGAATCAGTTGTCATTGCGAGTGATGAAGAAAACGGCGAAACGATTGTTGATGATTGGTTAGTAGATAATTTAATTGAAAGAAGCGGCGTGTTTGGCGATAAAAAAGGATCTCATTTTTATAACTTATTATCCGCACTTCAAAAATCGATTCGCGGAAGTGATGTCAACGCATCAATTTACTATTTAGCCCATTTACTAGAAAGTGGAGATCTAGTCGCAGTGAACAGGCGACTTCTTGTCATTGCGTATGAAGATATCGGTCTTGCCGCACCGCATGTCGGAGCGCATGTGCTTGCTGCAACAGAAGCGGCCGTTCGTTTAGGTATGCCAGAAGCACGAATTCCACTGGCCAATGCAGTCATTGAAATGTGTCTTGCATCTAAATCGAATTCAGCTTACAAAGCACTCGATGCCGCTGTCGCAGCGATTCACCGCGGCCAAACTGGTGATATTCCGCATCATTTAAGAGATGCGCATTATAGCGGTGCTGCTGAACTTGGTCATGTCGGTTACAAATACCCGCATGATACACCAATTGGCTCATTTGGTGGTTGGACTGACCAGCAATACCTCCCCGAGAAAGTAGACGGCACTGAATTTTATAAACCTGTCAAAGCCGGAGATGAAGTGAAATTAGCCGCCATCTATGAACGGATGAAAGAAATGAAAGAAAGATAAAGTAAAACTGCAATCAGGGATGCTTTTCCACTGATGAAGCGGAACATAAGCTAAAGACGTTACATCCTGTGACAACGCTTGTGTGACCAAAATCCTATTGCCCCGAACTAATCGGGCTTTTACGGACCATTGCTTTTACTTTGTTTGTTAAGTGAAACCTGATTACCTATTAACATTTTGACTAGAAAGAAGGGATTCTTATGACAAACGGGAAGAAAATGTCTGGAGAAGAAAGACGTCAATTTATTATCAAGACATTAAAAAAAGCGGAAGACCCTATTCCTGGTGCCCAACTAGGCCATCAAACCGAAGTGAGTCGCCAAGTGATTGTTGGAGACGTGAATTTACTAAAAGCGACTGGCGAACCCATTGTTGCAACGAGTCGCGGCTATTTGTACATACACCCGCAAGCAAAGCCAACTAAAATTGAAAAAGTGATCGCATGTATACATTCATCCGACCAAGCAGAAGAAGAGTTAAATATTTTAGTCGACCACGGGCTCACAGTGAAAGATGTTAAAATCGAACATCCTGTATATGGGGATTTAACTGCGTCTATTATGGTTTCAAACCGAAATGAAGTGAAGAAATTCATCGAACACATTCGCGAAACAAGCGCTCCCCTTCTATCCGAATTAACAGAAGGCATTCACTTACATACGGTATTGGCGACTGAACAACAGCAAATTGACAATGCTGAACAAGCATTAAAAAAAGCAAAGATCCTCGTGGAATCATAAGGATCTTCGCTTTTTTTACTGTTAAAAGAAACTTTTTCGGGTTTTCACATATATCTTTTGGTCCACCCACCTGCCGCCTTCAAAATAATAGTTTTCACGCGTACATTCATATTGAAAACCTGCACGTTTCGCAAGCTTTTCCGAGGGTTCATTATCGACGTGAATTTGAAGTTCAAGTCGGTGAAAACGTAAATCTTCAAAAAACATTTCCGCCGCAGCTGCTACACTTTCTGTTCCGTATCCTTGTTGGTGATACTGATTATGAATGGAATAACCGACCATACCCCACTCATAATCTGGTCTTAAAATCGTCATCAATTCAATTTCTCCGAGATGAGCCCCGTCTTCTTTCCGAAAAACTCCAAATAAATACGTCTCATCAAGACGTGCTAATTGCTGAAATTCTTCTAACCAATCTTTAAACCATTTTCGCGTATAAAAACCGGCATCTCCGTCATTTCCTTCGTCATGCTTATAAGTAGATGGTCGTCTATTTTTATAGCCCGTTGCCCATGCTTCATAATCTGTTAATGTATACGACCGGATAATGACGCGTGCTGTTTCTGTTTGTAAATTCCGCAAAACACCTTTCACTCCTCTTTATTTTCTACTAATCATTGAATCATTTCTTACAAATTCATCCTTCTTTTCGACCTCTTTTTCCAAGGCGAAACGGCTTGTTTTTTACGTCTGAAAATTTCGGCATATCATTGACGCACTTTGTCGATTAATGTATAGTGGGTGTAGCTAGACAAGCTCTAATTTGAAAAGACATTGAAAGACTGAGGAGGTAGCGCATATGTATCAAGGTAAAGTTAAATGGTTCAGTAATGACAAAGGATATGGCTTCATTGAAACAGATGACGGTGAAGACGTATTCGTTCATTTTACTGGAATTAACGAAGAAGGGTTTAAGACGCTTGATGAAGGTGAGGCCGTATCATTTGAAGTCATTGATGGAAACCGAGGACCTCAGGCATCCAATGTCACGAAGTTAAAAGGAAATGAATAAATGATATACCCGCAAGTGATGTTAACTTGCGGGTTTTTACTCGGAAAATTTATTCATTTCATTCCCCAAAAACCTCAGTTGGTCACCGATCGTACATTCACTGATACAAAAACGGTGCGCAGCTGTTTTCCCACGTTCTTGATTTAAAGCTTTTTTCAATAAACAATCATTGCAATACTTATCCATAATCTCATCAATTTCACCCATAATTTCAACTCGGTTGATCATTCGGCTCCTCCTTATTGAATTTACTCTTTAAAACCCCTATAGTGAAGAAAGTTATTCAGTTTCAGTGAACTTTCTTACTCGAGGTGATCATATTGATTGAACTATATGTTGATGGTGCGAGTGCTGGAAACCCTGGTAAAAGCGGCATTGGTATATTTATAAAAGGCGAAGGACATCACTTTAAAATTTCAGAACCGATTGCGCCGACTGATAATCATTCAGCTGAATTCCAAGCGCTTATTCGCGGAGTGGAAGAAGTGGCTCGGCTAACGACTGGTATCGTCTCCGCCCGTTCTGATTCCCAAATTGTCGTCTCAGCCGTAGACCAAGAATTCGTCAAAAATCCACATTATAAAAAATACTTACATGAGATTTTAACAATTACAGAACAATTTGAGTACTTTTTCATAAAATGGATTCCAACCGCAGAAAATCGTGCTGCCGATGCATTAGCGAAAGAAGCAATCCATAAACAAACGTAAAAGAGGAAAATCACTAGTTACCCCACTTTTCTTAAGTGCCGGGCAATGCTAGTGATTTTCTTTCTCTTTACATCGCTTTTCTAAACGTGACTGTTTGCTTCACTGAATCATAAAGTACCCATTCACATGCTTCTACAACTGCTCCAACATTGACGAGCACTTCTTCACAACTTACATCATAAGGAACATTCCAGTCAACCTTTTGCGATTTCCCATCGATTGATAAACCCGACGTATGGCTATGACCGAAAAAAGTCATTCTCGACTGTACATTTGCCTGTTGAAGCGACCAAGGTTCTCCGCCCCACTCCCATTGATGGCCATGAATCACTTGCGCACCTTCAATATCAATTGTTTCAGGTAATTTTTTTATTTCTTCACGTAGCGGATCATCCGTTTCCGTAATGAGTAAAATACGTTCTTCCTGATTGCCATAAACAGATGGGAACGTGAGTAATGCTTCAAACCCTTCTGGATTTAACATCACTTCTTGTAGGCTTGTAAATTTTTTATCTGTAATATCTTTTTTACTAATCGTACATTCAAACAAATCGCCTGTCCCTATGATGGTTGCATCAGGCGCGTTTTGTTGAATTGCTTGGAATACTTTTTCCAACGCTTCTTTGGACGAATGAACATCGCCAATGATTGCATACATCCTTCAAAACTCCTCTATTTCTTTACATTTCATTTTCACCAGTCTCGACAGGCGCATCTTCATTTGACACCCAATCACTGTAACTTCCCGCATACAGACGTACGTTATCATACCCAAGATGCGTCAACATCGCAAAAACTGAGGTTGCAGTTACACCGCTACCACAATAAACCGTTAACGATTCTTTATTTTCTGCGAGTGGAATTAGTTTTTCTTTGACTGCTTTCGTCACTTCATAAACACCGTTTTCCTTCAACTTTTCCCAGTCAAAGTTTAACGCAGTTGGAATATGCCCTGCCACTCGGTCAAGTGGCTCATGTTCTCCGCGGTAACGAGCATTTGCACGCGCATCGACTAATGTAGACGTACTTTCACCAGCGACAATCTCTTCTACATCTTCACGTGTCGCATGCATATCTTCATTCCAATTCGGTGAAATGGACGTTCTTGTGATGATTGGTGTTTCGGCATCTATTGGAATACCTGCTTCTTTAATTGCTTTAAAGCCTTCTGATACGACATAAGCATTCTTAAAACCAGCATACTGTAAAATCCACCAAGCGCGTGTCGCAAATGGACTTCCGCCATCACCATAAATCATAATATAATCATCCAATTGTAGACCGCTTCGCTCAAAAAGATCGACAAGCTCCGCCTTTGTTGGCAGCGGGTGTCGCCCACCGCCTTCGTTTTCATTCGATAAGTCTACTCCTAAATCCCAATGGACAGCATCTTTTACATGTGCTTGGTTATATTGGTTTCTTCCATATTCAGGGTCCGAAAGTTCATAACGCGCGTCAATCCATCGACACCTGTCCTCATCAATCTCGTCTACAGAAATAAATACATGATTCATTTATACAAGCTCCTTCGTTTTAATTTGTGCATAAACAGATTTCCATTCATCTAACTTCTCATCTTCTTCAAGTAACGTTCTTTCCGATGCAAGTTGCGCTAAACTTTCCGTACGCAAATGAGTTTGTAGTTGCGCAGCAGCACGTTCAATCCACTCACGTTGAAAGTCCTCTAAGCGAGATTTCTGTTCTTCTAAATAACTCGCCGCATCTTCTTTAAGTGCTTCCGCTAAATGGTCGCGCGTCTTTTCACTGTCGCCTCTTTCAAAAAACGATTTACTGTTTTTGTAGAAGCGATTTGCTTTTGCGTACACACTCGCATCTTCAAAAGGTTCTTCAAACGTTAACATTTCACTTTCTTCTGGTTCATAAACAATTGGTGAAATCGTTTCATCAAGCTCTTTTAATGCTCTTGCTTCCACTTTTTGACGATCATTCAATTGCTTCTTCATATATTGTACCATACGTAAATTTGTTACCTTCATTTCTTGCTTCAAATCGAACCCGACCATGTTTACAAGCTCTTGCAACGAAATTCTTAGCGAGTCGTCCTTTGAATGTCTCGCAAAAACAGCAGGATTATACGATGCTCTAAAGAAATCATTAAAACGTAAAAAGACACGTTGATGGACGTAATGAATGAGCTCCGTTAATTCGTTGCGTGCGTTTTCCATAAAGACATGACTAAAATCATGTTCATAACGTGATTTAATTGCTCGTTCTAAAGCATCTAGTTCCACTAAACGATCTGCTTTTCGAAGGCGATTTTGTTCCGTTCGTTCAATTAATAACGAAAGGCGCTCTGTCGTTTTCTCTGTTTCTTCACTTAATCCTTGAACGGCTAAACCTTTTAAATCATTCCCTAAGAAATGATGGAAAGAAGTTTCAAACGCCTTCATTTCAGCATTTGTCATTCCAGCTACTTTCGATTCTAATGCTTCAAGACTTGATAAACCATGTACGCGTGGATGGCGTATTCCAAATTTCTGAAGTTCACCCGCGACGTATTCTTTGACAGCTTCTGCTTCTTCCGCGTCTTTTGCCAGGTCAATCGCATTGACGATAAAGAACATTTTATCTAATTCAAATGCATCTTTCACACGTCCTAGCTGTATTAAAAACTCTTGATCCGCGCGTGCAAACGCATGGTTATAATACGTCACAAATAAAATCGCATCCGCATTTCTAATATAATCGAACGCAACATCTGTATGTCTCGCGTTAATCGAGTCTGCTCCTGGTGTATCAACTAAAGTAATTCCTTTTCGTGTCAGTGCACAGTCATAATAAAAATCAATCGACTCAACAAAACAGCTTCGTTCTTCTTCAGCTACATAACGAACAAACTCATCTCGTGCAACATGAATCGTCGTCCCAAGTCTTTCTACATACGCTCCGTAACCTTTATAAAATGCAGAAATAAACGCTTTATGCATTTGTTGCTTTTCCTCTGTCAATTGAATATCCATCGCTTCTGGCACTTTTTCATACGCATCTTCTAGCGTTGTTACCGTTAAATTGAGCGCTTCAAATGAGCGTACAATGTCTTCTGTCATACGGTCTACTGTTTTTAGTACGACATCAGCTGTATCATGTCCTTTTCCTTCTTCTACCGGTCGAATTCGGTTAATTGTCGCAGTCGTTGGATTCGGTGAAACAGGTAAAATATTTTCTCCGATTAATGCATTCGAAAATGATGACTTTCCTGCACTAAACGCTCCAAATAGCGCTACTGTAAATGATTGATTTTCAAGTCGTTCTGCTTTTTCTTCTAAGTATTTTGCTGTATTTGAAAAACTGTCAACATTTTGTAAAACATTTGCTACATGAAATGCACGTGCAACCTCTTTCTCAATCTCACCGTCATGAACGACAACTGCTTGTTCATCAACCTGTTCTACTATTTCTTCATTCTCTTTAAGCGCTTGTGTTACCTCTTTAAACGCTGTTAGTTCTTCGACTTCTTCTTCTTTCATCCAAGCGTCGATTAACGACTGGCGCATCTTTGTCAGCTGGATGGAAGGTTGTTCAATCATTTTATCAAAAGACACTTTCTGCCCCATGAACTGTTCAACTAAAGTAGTCGCTCTCACTTTTTGCTCCATTAAATGAATCTCATCAGCTAACTTTCCTGAAGTCGCACTTCCAGTTTCCGCAACAACTTCCGCCATCTCTTCTTTCCATGCTTCAGTGAGACGTTTATATTCATGTTGAATATTCGCTTTCATTTGACTCGCATAATTTAACACCGTATCCCCTGTAATTGAGTCAGACGGTTGGAAGTTTTTCTCAATCACATCTAGCGAAATAGCAAACTGAAGATCATCAATTTCTAATGAGCGTTCATCTGTTAAAATATTTGCTTCTTTTAACGTTTGTTTCATAAGTAATTTTAAATGCACATCGATTTGCGTATGGAGCAAATTCATTATATACGCTTCGAATTTTTCCTTCCGCAACTTTTTTTCTTCTTGTGTCTTTTTCGCACCAAATAAAAATCCAACTTTAAAACGACTTCCTAAAGACTCTAAATAGGATTTTAACAACTCTCTCATTTCAAAAGGAGTAATTGCCGCATTTTGAATTAACTCATTTCTAGCACGGTCAAAATTTCGTGCGAACTTATCATCTTGCACGAGCTCTACTGTTTTCTTCATCTCTGCTAACGTATCTTCAAGCTCGTCTTTTTGGTCCCACTCATATTCATCAACGACTTCTTCATACGACTCTTTTGTTTCTTCGATTTTCTCTTCTAAAAACTTCATATGTTCGTCTTTTAGTTTTAATAATGTTTGTTTCCCGTTTTCGATAAAACGACTTTGCCAATTATTCATTGCCCCTTCGACAATCGCTTTCACTTTAGGAAAATCATTACGTGGATGGTCTAACTCCTTTAACGATGTATAAAAAATTCCTTTTGGCTCAACACTCCACATCGCAAATGATTCTTCCACCGCTTTTTTAAACTTTTCAAATGGTAATTCGCTTTCACGATGTTTATCAATCTGATTAATAATTAAATAAACGTTTGGATTATAGCGCATTAACTCTTTTGTAAAAGTGAAATTCAACTCTGACTGCACATGATTGTAGTCCATCGTGTAAAAAACCAAGTCAGCTAAGTGAAGTGCCGACTCTGTCGAAACACGGTGACGATCATCTGTGGAGTCAACACCTGGTGTATCCATCACTGTAATGCCTTCTGGTAAACTAGACGCATGATGACCAATTTCAACGAGCGACACTTCATCACCGTTTTTACTAAAAGATTTCACCGCTTCAGAAAAATGCGTACTCGAATATTTTGTCGCTGTTCCGTCTAATAAGTGAATGACCGCATAATCATCTGTTGCCTTTGTCACTTTAACGATATTCGCACTCGTTGGAATTGGGCTAGATGGAAGTAAATCCCCACCAGTTAACGCATTAATCATTGAAGATTTTCCTGCTGAAAAATGCCCTGCAAAACCAATCATATATTCTTCTTTACTTAATTTTTCACCAAATAAATTTAACTTATCGAAACGCGCTTCGTCTTTATGTTGTTCAAACAACTTGCCGTAAGTTGCTGCTTCTTCCAGTAACCGCTGCAATGATGCTTCAAAATTCGTCATAAAATATTCGTTCCCTTCTTTACTCCCAGCTGATATTGCATAACACTTCTCTGATCACCTATTTCATTTTACGTTTATATTTTCTATCATATCATTTTGCACTAGACTCGTCACTCGCTCATTTTACAAATATTCAGAAGTTTGAACTGTATAATGATATCTTCTACTCTTTCACGATTCATTCCGTTCTTTTTTACCGAGAGGGGAATCTTTCTAAAATCCTTCTCGTATTGAACTCATATTATGTGTAGCAATCAAAAGAAATACAGACAATATTGAAGAAAACCAGGAGAGAGAATTTTTTCAGGCAGACCGACTAAAACACTACGTTCTGTAGCGACGTCGGCATTACTATTTCCTGCACGTATAAGACGCCCACCTCAAGATTTAAAAAAGCGATAAAGCTAGACGAGAGCTAGGTTGCCCGTAAAAGCTTGATTGAAGTTCACTGTATTAAAATATTCATTTTAGATATTATTTATTCTGATCCTAGTTCTCCTCTAGCCATAAAAAAAAACGATACTTGCTTTTTGTACAAGTATCGTTTTTAATAATCTTTACGATTAAATTTTATCGTTTGAATGACTCCACAATAATTGAATTACTGTTGAAACTCAACATGCTTAGCACATCTATGCTCTTTATTTCGTCACGACATCTTCAGGCTCCAAACTTGTGTCAACACGTTTCACAAAGAACACGAGAATTAAGGCGACAATATTAATTCCAAGTGCAACATAGAATGAATATTGGATTCCAGCTAACAAAGCTTCTTGAGTAATTAACATTTGCGAAGCTTCTGTAAGTGTTGTCGGATCTACACCTGTCATTAATTTATCGGCTTTTGTTTGTGTAACTGAGTTCATTACCGTAATTAAAATTGCCGTACCTATTGAACCAGAAACTTGTTGAGCTGTATTGTTGACAGCTGTACCATGTGGATTTAAGCGTGTTGGCAATTGATTCAATCCATTTGTCATAATTGGCATCATAACCATTGCCATTCCAAACATACGTAATGTATAGACCAATATAATATATCCATAACTAGAATCAATTTGTAAAGTCGCTAACATATACGTAGAAACCGCTGTAATAGAAAGCCCAATCACCCCAAGCGTTCGCGGACCATAAGTATCGAATAATTTACCAGTAATTGGTGACATGATGCCCATCACAATCGCACCTGGTAACATCATTAATCCTGAATCGAGTGGCGAAATCCCGCGAACACTTTGAACATAGGCAGGCGTTAAAATCATACCTGAAAACATCGCAACCGCATTGACAATCGCAATAACCGAGGCAAGCGCAAACATCGGATATTTATAGACCCGTAAATCTAAAAGCGGTTCCTCCAGTTTCAACTGGCGAACAACGAACCAAACTAATGCAAGCGACCCAACGATTAACGTCGTCAACACAACAGGATCCGTCCAACCATCTGCACTTACCGCACTGAATCCATATAATAATCCCCCGAATCCGGCTGAAGACAAGACGACCGATAAATAATCCAAAGTTGCATTTTTATTTTGCTCCATGACATTTTCAGCTTTCCATATTCCGATGACTAAACTAATCAGAGCTAACGGGAGTATCATCTTAAAGAGTAAACGCCAATCATAATATTCGACAATGTAACCAGATAATGTCGGTCCGATTGCAGGCGCTGTAATCATCACTAATCCGAAAATTCCCATTGCAACCCCTCGTTTTTTACGTGGGAAACTAACGAGCATAATATTCATCAATAAAGGTCCCATAACTGAAGAACCTGCTGCCTGGACCATTCTTCCCGCCAACAATAGACCAAAGCTTGGCGCATAAGCAGCTAATGCTGTACCTAGCGTGAATATCGTCATAGCCGTAACAAATAAAGTTCTATTTGAAAATCTTGTTAATAAAAAAGCTGACGCAGGAATTAAGACACCACTCACAAGCATATATCCTGTCGCAAGCCATTGAATTGTTGAATAATTTTCTATCCCTAAATCGATCATCATCGATGGTAACGCTACGTTTAATAATGAATTGTTTAAAAAAGATACGAATGCCCCGACAAACAGAATCGCAAGCATAATATAAGGTGGTTTAATTTCTTGTGTATTTGACTTCATCAATTTATTTTCTCCTTAAGTAAAATCTAAATAATTCTAGTACGTTTACAAAGTTTCACATCCCCCCTGTTCACGAAACTTTTCAACAAGACTTCCTATAAAACTCTTTTTTCCGGTGTATCAAGAAGATGTATTTGAATATTCATTAGATAAACCTCTTTTAAGCAACTCTATTTGCTTGACATAATTTTTTAGTGCTTCTTGTTCTGTTAACTCTTTTACGAATATTTGAACAAAATTATGAAAAGTAACAGATAAAACAATTTTCATCAACTGATGAAGTTCTTCTTCATTTTGTATATTCAACTTCTTTTTATTGATTAAATTAATGATAGACAAATAATTATTTTTCCGATTTTCTTCATAAAGATTATTCGCTAATATATTTTCAATTTTGTAATTCATATTTAAAAAAGCATTTTTAAAAATTTTTTTATGCTCTTGTTTTTTTTGACCTTGGACAACAAATTGAAACGAATCGATAAAAGCTTCGAATATATCTCCATCGTTCTCTTGTAACGAAAGATGAAATTGGGCATTGTTTTCCTCTGAAATCTCATTCAACAAATAATAATATAAGTCTTCTTTCCCTTCAAAATATTGATAAAAACTACCTCGTGGAATTTCCGCCTCCTTGACAATATTCGCTATCGAAGCCTCATGTAATGGAACGCGTGAAAACTCCTTCTTGGCTGCTTGAATTAACTTATCCTGCTTACTTTTAGGTAAATGAAAAAAAGTTTGTGTTGGCATAAAATAAAACTCCTTTTTCAACACATGACACCGTGTCATGAATATTCATTAACAAATTATATGTGACACCGTGTCATAAGTCAATATTAACACTGACAGCGTGTCTTACATGAAAAAAAGAATAAGAAAAGATTGAAAAACTTACTAATCGTCCAGTCATCATTTCACGGAACCTTTTTAGCTTTTGGTCGCTTACTTCATGCTCTTTAACCTTCTCAAAACTATTTTAAGATATACTTCTTAAGCCACTCAGTTTATAAATATTAAGAAAGGGTAAACTTCAACTGTTTGTTACACGATGCTAATTTTTGAAAAAACACCCTCTGAACGATGTTATATTGCTTTAACGCTAACAGTTCAGAGGGTGTGAATGACCGATTTTTTTATAAGTTAAATCGGTTGACTAATCTATTTAACTCTTCAGCTAAGCTTGCAAGCTCATGAGAACTAGCAGCAACTTCTTCCATAGCTGAACTTGTTTGTTGTGTAGAAGCAGAGGTTTGTTCAATACCTGCTGCTGACTCTTCAGTAATCGATGAAATTTCTTGAATAGAACTATTCATCTCTTGCGTGTTTGCTGTAATGTCATTGAGGTTATTAGAAACATGATTAATTCGACTGACCATATCTGTTACAGCTACTTTAATATTTCTAAACGTTTCTCCCGTTGTTTTAATTTGTTCAGTGCCTTCTTCTACCTCTTTATATCCAGCTTGGAGTGAGGATACGACACTAAAAGATTCGTTTTGAATGTTATTGACAATATCTGTAATATTTGACACTGAATTCGATGATTGCTCCGCTAATTTTCTAACTTCGTCTGCTACGACAGCAAACCCTTTTCCATGCTCTCCTGCTCTAGCCGCTTCAATTGCCGCGTTTAAAGCTAATAAGTTTGTTTGGTCTGCAATATCTTGAATAACAGAAACTAATTCCGATATTTCTTTCGCATGGGTATCTAATCCTTCCACCTTTTCAACTGCTTGAAGAACAATGTGATCGATTGTAGCCATTTGTTCGGTCGAAAACTCCATTAATGAAGCACCTTCATTGGTCATTCGTAAAACTTCAGTTGAGGATTGTTGGATATGTTCCCCATTTTCATTCGTCTCTTCCACTTTAACGGTAAAAGAATTCATCTGAAAAGAAAGATCGTTTACGCTGCTTGCTTCACTTTCTGAACCAATTGCTAATTCTTGCATAGTTGACGCGACTTGGTCCGATCCTTCCATGACTTCGTTTGAAGACTGCATAAGTCCACCGCTTTGGTGCGTGACTGTTTCTGACACTTGATGAATGTCCTTTATTAATCCTTGCATATTTTCCTGCATTCTATTTGTTGCAACAGTTAGCTGACCAATTTCGTCTTTCAGCTTTGTTTCTAATGGGTTTCCACTGAAATCTCCACTCGCAATTAGTCGCATTCGGTTTGTTACAGCTTGTAAAGGTCTCGAGATTATGTTTGATGTAATAATTGCAATCGCTATGCCAGAAATCACAACTAAAACACTTACGATACTTACAATTAGTCTCGTCTTTTTCCCGTCTGCTAAAAGAGTCTCTTCCAATTCAATAATCTGACTTCCTCTACTTAAAGCGCCTCCTTCATAATCTTCAACTAAAGCGCTAACGCCTTCGTCTGCGATCAGTAAATTTTCATATGCAAGTTTTTCATCTCCGTGGTCATACTCATTAAATACATTTTCAATGATAAAATCGTTCCATTCAGCAGTTTGTTGCTTAATCTCATCAAATCCTGCCATCGGTATTCTTTCCATAATCGTTTGATGATTTTCTTCTGATAACTTTTCTGCCTCGGTGAAATTCTCCTTATGTATTTGATCTCCAGTTAATACATAACCACGCGCTGACCCTATTCTATCGTAAATAGATCGAATGATTTTCTCATCGCCGAGTACAATTGGGAAATCTCTATGGACAATTGCTTCGACTGTTTTATTATTTTTATTTAAGATGACCATGTTGTAAGTCATTAAACTACTTACTAGTAATAACACAAGCGTAAAACCTACGATCATTTTTGAACGGATCCTTTTAAAGTTTAAAATCTTTTTCATAACCACACCCCTAATTAACATTAATCATTGTACGTTGAACTTTAATACCTAATGCACTTTTTTAGCATATAGTATAAAATACTCACCAAAAAACTGCCTTTCTAATGATAAAGTATAACTACTTAATAATCAATATAAAACAAAATTATATAATTCATTTTTCCTATACGTTTACTAGAAACAAAATTAGGATACGGACCAATCTAACTGGATAACCACATCCTCTTTTCTCATTGACTTCTTTCTGATGGCCATCTTATAATTAAGTTTGTCTGAATATTAAAAAAGGAGCGAAAATGATGAACTTAAATGTAGAACAACTTCAATCCGTTTCAACTACAGCGATTTCTGATGTATTAAAAGGAATGAACAACCTAGATCCATCAATTAAACCATTACAAGAAGACTATAAAATCATTGGGCCAGCTTACACAGTAAAGTTAGCAGTCGGGGATAATTTGTATTTATTTAAAGCATTAAAAGAAGCACAACCCGGTGATATTTTAGTTGTCGATGTCAAAGGAGATACGTACCGGGCAATTGCAGGGGATTTTGTGGTAGGAATGATGCAAACACTTGAACTTGGTGGACTTGTCGTTGACGGCGCTATTCGGGATTTGATTGATATTAAAAAATTAAACTTTCCGGTCTTTTCAAAAGGCACAACTGTCGCTTCAGGAAGTAAAAAAGGACCTGGCAAGACCAATGTACCGATTTCATGTGGAGGTGCTTCTGTACAACCTGGTGACTTAATAGTTGGAGATGCAAATGGCGTTGTCGTTATTTCGAAAGATGAAGCAGAAACAGTGTTACAAAAAGCACAAGAAAAAGAGGCAGCAGATGAAGAGCGTGAAGCCAAATATGGTCAAAGTAAAGAAATGATCTATAAATATATTGACGGAATGATTGCGAAAAGTTAATTTTTATTTTACAAATCAAATTCACCGAACAATTAAACGATAAATTTCTATATAACAAAACACCCCTCCGACCGATTCTGATCGAGGGGTTGTTTTATTAGGAATATTCAAACAAGAAAGCGTTGCCATTTCATTTGAATAATCTTGCTAAATTTCTAAATTAATACGCTTCTTCTTCAAACTGATCTACTACATAGACAACTCCTGCGAATAATAAAGCACCCATGCTAGCCATATAGATAATCGATTTTAAAATAAGATGAATAGATTCTACGCCACTAACGACGACACACGCAAAAACGATAAATATGAATAAAGAAATTAGTACATTACTTTTCATTTCCTTCACCCTCCTAAGTTTGAATTTGATAAGTTTAACTTCAGAGACCTATTAATTACTAGTATACACTAAATTGTGAACAAAAACTTCACAATTTGAGATTTCCTTCAAAAAAGTTGAAGATATTACTTGCAACGAATAAAAACCCCTTTAAAAACCAGGTTTTCCTCGCTTTCAAAGAGGCTTTGTGAACTTTTTAAGGCGAAAGAATAATTTTGGTCATCTGTGCATAAATCTAGGTCACCTGTGCATCACACAATTTCAAAACAATTCACTTCATCGCTTCGATTCAGATCAATATCTGAATGACACGATAAATTCCATTATTCATGATATAATAAAATTAACAATAACCTCGCTCATTTTCTAAATTAAATTTCCAACATGAATATTATATTAAAACCCTAAAAATTCATTAAAAGGAGTGACTTATCATGAAATGGGAAGATGTACGCAAGCTATATCCTAATCAATATGTAAAACTTATGATTCTTAAATCACACCTAGAAGAAGACAAGAAAATAGTAACGGACGTTGCTTTAGTCAATATTATAGATGATTCAAAAACGGCTACTAAAGAGTTGTTGAAATCAAAAGACGATACAATTGTTTACCATACAGGTTCTGAAAAAATTGTGATTGAAATGAGAAAGCCTACAGGATTAAGGAGCATAAGATGATGGAATTGGAGTTGAGAAACTATTTACTTGAAACCGCAATGACCATTTCATATAAAGGAAAAACCATGCTCATCGATAAACTTGTTGTTGATACTGGTGCAGCTCATACACTGATCTCATCAGATATTGTTGATCAGATAGGAATTTACTTTGAAAGTGGCGATCCTTTAGTAAGTTCTTATGGGATTGGCGGAGTGGAATACTCTTTTCGAAAATCAGTTAACAATATTAAAATTGGAGCGCATAAAATACAAGATATAAGGCTAGATTTCGGCAATTTAGACGGATGGGATATTAACGGGTTAATTGGATTAGATATCCTAATGAAAGCAGAGTTCATCATTGATTTAAAGAAATTGGAATTGATTCAAACCCTTTCATAAATTTATTTTCTCATTACGACTTCCCTAAAAATTGAAAGAATATATTGTTGGCTTAGCTAACCCGCATAATTATTTTATTTATGTGGGTTTTATAATTGTTTATGATCCGAAAATTTCTAGCCGGTTTTCACAATGACTTGATCTGTTCCTACAAACAGAAAAACACCTATCTTGCCGCGTTGACAAAGTAACACTTACCTGTGCAGCAAACTATTCAGAATTTAATGTTGCACAGGTACAGCAATACCAAAAAGCATTCATGATCTTCTCACAATCATGAATGCTTTTCCTGGTTTTTTAATCATTTACTCGGTCGCTTCAATCTCATAAGTTCGCAGAATCATACTCTGCCAGCCTATAGCGGTAACATCGGCTTACCATGTTCGTGATTGATCACTTGCGCAAGCCCTGTGTAAATTGCAGAAAGTCCGCAGACGATGCCTACCCAGCCTCCTGCTACCTGAATCGCGTGAATACCTGTAAAATCTGCAATGGATAAGAGAATGAACAAAATTGTTAACGTAAGAAATACAATTTGTAACGAACGATCATGTGTCAGTGTGCCCACATACATCATCAATGTAAAAATCGCCCACAGAAGAAGATAGTATCCCATACTGTAGTCGTCCGCAGCAGCAATGCTCGTAAATGGATTCATCCAAATTAAAATCAAAGACCACCAGAAAAATCCGTAAGCTGTAAAGGCAGTTGCACCAAATACGTTCTTATTTTTAAACTCCATTATTCCTGCTATGATCTGTGCCGCCCCGCCAAGTGCAAAGCCCATTGCAACAATTACAATGGATAACGGGATGATATCTGCATTATGTAAATTCAGCAACACGGTCGTCACACCAAAACCAAACAGACCTAGCGGCGCTGGATTGGCAATCGTAGAAACTTTATTTTCGTTTGTCATTTGTAACCTCCATATCATTTCTCAAACTACAACAATCTATCACAAACGAAAGACCTTTACAAATTATTATACCGATAAAATTTTTATTCGTTTTACTCATGCCTGTGCAGCAAACGATTCTGAATTCTATAGTGCACAGATATAGCAAATTCATACAAGTACATTATTCAAATATGGGCATACTACAAAAAGCGGAAGTGAAGATTTAACTGAAGGTCGGAAATTTAAAGATCGTCTTCACCACGCCCCTAACTTTTTATTACAGGACTTTCAGTAATTAGTCTTAAGGAGGATATTTTATCATGCCATTAATCAAAGAATTAGAATCCTTAAAGGAATTCGGCTGTGAAGACCGTTGTGTATTAAGTGTGTATTTAAATACAAATCCAGGTGATCCCGAACTGTTAAACGGTGGATGGAAAATTCATTTGAAAAATGGGTTGAAACGCATTGAAGAGTATTTAGCAGCTTCAGAAGACGACAAAGAACTAAAAGCTTTCAAGAAACTAAGGAAAAAGGTAACAGAAGAAGTCGAAAAAAATATGAACAGCCTTAGAAAAAGCGTTGTCCTGTTTGCTGCGGTTGAGCCTGAACTGTGGTCGGTTCACTACGTTCAAGTCCCTGTAAAAACGAGCTTTCATTGGGAAAATAAGCCCGTAACTGAAGAAATCGAATATATGTACAAAGCCTATCCTGAAGCGGGTGTAATATTACCGAGTTTCGGTGAAATACGCATTTTAGACACAGCGATGGGTGCTGTTAAAGATGAAATGATCTATGCATTTGACGCAGATGGTGGAGATTGGCGAAACCAAAAAGAAGAATCGAACATTCAAGATCAAAAATCTAAGAAGACAGCGAGTCCTTTTATGAGCCCCCGACCAAAAGCGAATTTGAAAGGCTTTTTTAAAGGAATGAATCAAGTTATTGAAAAGTTAAAGAAAGAACGCGGATGGAAGGAAGTCCATGTATCTGGCGAAGTAGATGCTGCCAATGCCTTTGCAGAAACATTACGAGAAAAACCGGCAAGCTGTATTTACAAGAACTTAAATAACAGTAAAGCGCATGAAATCATCCATCAGGTTTTTGAAAAGTAACTTTTACATGCCTGTGCAGCAAACAATTCTGAATTCAATGTTGCACAGGCACATATTTTATATGCTTCCCCCCAAGCGTTTCAACGTACTTTCTTCCAAAATTCACGCATAAGTCACCTGATTACGACCATTATTCTTTGATATATATAACGCTTGGTCTGCTCTAGATTGAATGTCTTTTTTTGTGTCCCCTGTTTTACTAGTCGCAATACCTACGCTAATCGTTACGGGTGACTTCTCTGAAAAGGATGCTTCAATACTTATACGAATTCTTTCTGCAATTTGAACTGCGTTTTCCTTATTCGTATTAGGCAAAATTAAAGCAAACTCTTCCCCTCCATAACGGGCGGAAATAGCATTCTCCCCTGAATAACTCTTTAAAATAGCTGCCAGCTCTATGAGCATTTGATCACCTGCTAAGTGACCATATGTATCATTAATACTCTTAAAATAATCAACATCTATCATAAGTAAGGAAAATGGATTCAAATTTCTTTTAAATAAAGCGAGGTTTTCAAACAGCAACTTGCTGTAACTTCTTCGATTATGAAGTCCTGTTAATCCGTCTGTAAATGCCCATCCTTGTAGTTTTTCATTTAACTCTAATAGTTCTTTTTGTTTCAACTCTAACTCACTACGAACTTGTTCAAGTTCACTTATCGCCTTTTTTTTCAATCGGCTCTTTTCTTCTACCTCTTTTTTTGCGAGTAACACTACTTTCTCATATTCATGTCGTTTCTTCATCGTCAAAACAATACAGTCATTGACAAGTATTCCGTTTCGCTTATTGCGGGTTGCGTTTAGGAGCACGGGTATAGAATCGCCACTTTTTGATTGAAGCGTTAGATACATTTCCTCCACAGTCTCCTGCACGCTCATCATTGGGAAAAAGTAAAGTTGGTAAAAGACTTTCGTAGGTTTCGTCAAGATAAAATTTATATGATTTCCTTGTACCTCATCTATATTGAATTCTAATAGTTCCAACAATGTAGTGTTGATACTTAGAATCGTACCGTCATCGGCAAGAGATACATATCCACAAGGGGCAAAATCCAATTGTTCATCCATTATAAAGACCTATTCCTAACGATTGGCGATCTTCATTCGAAGCCAAATATTCACTGATTAATTGTATTGTTTCTTCCGGGTGACTCATATGGGGACAATGGCCAGTCGCTTTCATTTGGAGAAGTATACTGTTCGGCATATGCTGTTTCATATAATGTCCAACTTCAAGGGGCGCGATTGTGTCATCTGAGCATTGTAGCAGTAAAGTAGGCTTCTTAACCATTGGCAAGCTGCTCCTATAGTCAGAAAAAACGTTGCGATAGCGAATTCGCGTGCAATTTTCGGATCCGTGGAACAAAAACTTTCTTCAAGCTCTTCTGAAAGTTCAGGGCGCTCAGGATTTTTCATGACTAACTGTGAAAGATAATTAGCCCAACCGATGTAATTTAACTCCATCATATTAATAAGCCCATCCAAATCTTCCTTCTCAAATCCGCCTAAATATTCAGGTGGATCATTTAAATAGCATGGGGATGGACCAATCAAGATTAGTTCCTTAAATAATTTTGGGTCTTTAATGGATGCGAGCAGACCAATAATCGATCCTACAGAGTGCCCGATAAAAGTAACCTCCATTAAGTTCAACGTTGAACATATTTCAATAATATCCTCGGCATATCCGTTTAAATCACGATACTTGCTAGAACAGTACGCATCATAATCAGATTTTCCAGACCCCACGTAATCAAATAAAACAACTCGATAATTTTCTTCAAATGTTGGTGCAACAAATCTCCACATATTCTGGTCACACCCAAACCCTGGAGCAAAAATTATCGTTTGGGGACCATTACCTGAGACATTTACATTATTTCGCAATAGAACATTACTCATTACCCCGAGAACCTCCTCTATTTCATTGGAGTATACCCTGTACGGATATAGCAAAATACTCCTGTACCCTATATTATATAAGTTTTCTTTTCACTACAAGTGTAACGGGTCATTGGCTTTAGATGGCTCCATATAAAAAAAGGAACCAATCATAGAGCATCAGCAATTGATAAAGTGAAACTTCAATCAGTGGGGGTTTGCTTTATACCCCACTGATTGAAAAGGAACACAAGCTAAGTGCGTCACGTCCTGTGACAACGCTTGCGTGACCAACATCATGTTGGCCTCAATCGGGCTTTTACGGGCAGCCCGACTCCCACTTATCTTTACCGTTTTCACTTAAATATTGAAGTGGGAGTCTTACTGCTCGTTAATGCGGGATAAATCAGACCAAATTGTTTTGAAATATCTTTCGACAACGACACTCTGTAATTTTTTTGTTTTCACATTTCACATAAATGTATGCCCTTCACTTTAGCGTTCATAAAATTGTTGCAATTACCTGGATTACGTCTGTGTTTTTTATGTTATATTATTTACAAGAAAGATTGTTCACCGTTTCACAATCTATTATTCTAAAAAAATACTTTGGAGGTATTCACCATGACTAATCAACAATGGTTGGAATTTGTAGACGGAAAGTGGCAAGACGAAATCAACGTACGCGATTTTATTATCAAAAACTTTACTCTGTATAATGGCGATGAAAGCTTTTTAGTCGGTCCTACAGCTGATACAAATAAATTATGGGAACAAGTGATGGAACTCACGAAAAAAGAAATAGACAACGGGGGCGTCCTTGACATGGACACATCGATTGTGTCTACTATCACCTCTCATGGACCAGGCTATTTAGATAAAGAAAAAGAACAAATTGTCGGCTTTCAAACAGATGTCCCGTTTAAACGTTCTTTACAACCTTTTGGTGGCATTAGAATGGCAATCGGTGCTGCTCAGTCTTATGGATTTGAAGTTGACAAAGAAGTAGAACATACATTTACAGAATATAGAAAAACACATAACCAAGGTGTTTTTGACGCCTATACAAATGAAATGAAAGCAGCTCGGAGTGCAGGAATTATTACTGGACTTCCTGATGCGTATGGACGCGGAAGAATCATTGGTGACTACCGCCGCGTTGCATTGTATGGGATAGATTGGCTAATTGAGGATAAACAAAGTGAACTTTCACTAGTCGGCGGAAATGGTGTTATGTCTGAAAATGTGATTCGTGACCGAGAAGAACTAAGTGAGCAAATTCACGCACTTAGCGAGTTAAAACAAATGGCCGAGAGTTATGGATATGATATTTCTAAACCAGCTTCTACTGCTCATGAAGCATTTCAGTGGCTATATTTCGCATATTTAGCAGCGATTAAAGAGCAAAATGGAGCGGCGATGAGTCTCGGACGCGTCTCAACTTTCTTAGATATTTATATCGAACGTGATTTGAGAAATAATGTGTTAACAGAAGAAGAAGCACAGGAACTTGTCGACCATTTCGTGATGAAATTACGTTTAGTGAAATTTGCGCGTACACCTGAATATAATGATTTGTTTAGTGGAGATCCAACATGGGTCACAGAATCTATTGGCGGTATGGCACAGGATGGTACGCCACTTGTGACAAAAAGTTCATTCCGCTTTCTGCATACACTAGACAATTTAGGACCTGCACCGGAGCCGAACCTAACAGTATTATGGTCAGTGAATTTGCCTGATAATTTTAAAAAATACTGTGCGAAAGTATCGATTGAGACAAGCTCTATCCAATATGAAAATGACGATATTATGCGTGAGCACTACGGCGATGATTATGGAATTGCTTGTTGTGTATCGGCAATGAAGATTGGAAAACATATGCAATTCTTCGGTGCAAGAGTGAACCTTGCAAAAGCACTGCTCTATGCGATTAATGGTGGAATAGACGAAGTTTCTGCAAAACAAATTGGACCTCAATACGCACCTATTCAATCAGAATATCTTGACTATGATGAAGTAGCAGAAAAATATGATAACATGCTCGAATGGCTTGCTGGTTTATACGTTAACACATTAAATGTCATTCATTATATGCATGATAAGTATAGTTACGAGCGCATTGAAATGGCTTTACACGATAAAGATGTGCTACGTACGATGGCTTGTGGGATTGCTGGTCTTTCTGTTGTCGCGGACTCATTAAGTGCTATTAAACATACAAAAGTGAAAACAATCCGCAATGAAGACGGTGTAGCGATAGACTTTGAAATCGAAGGAGACTATCCGCAATTCGGAAATAACGACGCACGTGTTGATGACATCGCTGTCGACTTAGTGAAATCATTTATGAATAAAATAAAACAGCATGACACATATCGAAATGCTGTTCCGACTCAATCCGTATTAACAATTACATCAAATGTCGTATACGGTAAAATGACTGGAAACACACCGGACGGTAGAAAAGCTGGTGAACCTTTTGCACCGGGAGCAAATCCATTACATGGACGTGATAAAAAAGGCGCTTTAGCATCATTAAGTTCTGTCGCAAAATTGCCTTATGATTATTCATTAGACGGAATCAGTAATACATTCTCAATCGTTCCGAATGCCCTAGGCAAAGATGAAGAGTCAAGAAAAAGTAATTTAGTCGGAATGCTAGATGGATACGCACTAAAAGGCGGTCACCATCTGAATATTAACGTTTTCGACCGTGAAACATTACTCGATGCCATGGATTATCCCGAGAAACATCCGCAACTGACGATTCGTGTATCAGGATATGCGGTGAACTTTATTAAATTAACACGCGAACAACAAATTGATGTCATTAATCGAACATTCCATGAAGGTAGATAATACGTATTCTTGAAGTGGAGATCTTATGACCTCCCCTTCAAGAATTCAGGAGGTAGACCAAATGAAAGGTAGAGTACATTCCATCGAAACATATGGAACAGTTGATGGTCCGGGAATTCGATATGTCTTATTTATGCAAGGCTGTTTACTACGCTGTCAATTTTGTCATAACCCGGACACGTGGAAAATGAGTGACGGAAAAGAGATGACTGTCGGGGAAGTTGTTGCCGATATAAAAGAATATCTCCCCTTCTTTCAAGCATCCAATGGCGGCGTGACAGTTAGTGGCGGCGAACCGCTTATACAGACAGCATTTGTAGCCCAGCTTTTTAAAGAATTAAAGAAACTAGGAATTCATACTGCGATTGATACGTCAGCCGGTTGTTTTTCCAAATCACCTTCATTTCTAAAATCTTTGGACGAACTATTAGCCTATACTGATTTAGTGTTACTAGATCTTAAACAAATCAATTCAGCGAAACATAAAAAACTAACTGGAAAACCGAACGAACACATTTTGGAATTTGCAAATTACTTAGCTGAAAAAGAAGTGCCTGTTTGGATTAGACACGTTCTCATACCTGAGATTACGGATATTGATGATGATTTAGAGAAATTAGCAGCATTTATTCAAACATTACCTAACGTAGAAAAAGTAGATGTGCTTCCTTATCATGAACTCGGCGTGTACAAATGGGAAGCATTAGGAATTGATTACCCGCTAAAAGATACTCAGCCGCCAACAGATGAGCGTGTAAGAAATGCTGAAAAAATATTAACAGCTGGGCTGACAACAGCTTAAAGGGGGTGCCTTAAAGGGGTGCCTGTGCACCACACAACTCAAACACAATTCAGAATTCTTTCCGAGTTGTGTCTTACACAGGCACCGAAAAACAAAACAAACCCCGGTTGATGATTGATACAAGCCTCGCGTAATGCGCGTTCCTTTGAAAGCAGCAAATTGAACCTTGTTTTTCCTATATTCGGACCACGGATCACAATGAAAGGTTCTAAAAAAATTCTGAATTGTGCTAGAACCTGGTACTCCAAATTAATTGTTGACTATTATTAGAAGGTTTTGGGCATATTAATAACGTCTTGTTATTTTAATAAATGGAGGGTAATAAAATGGCGAAAATTGCGGTAGAAGAACCATTTGATGATGTGAAAAAAGCATTGGAAGAAAAAGGACATACAGTAACAATGTTCAACACCGATGAAGAAGTTACGGGCCATGATTTGGGTGTTGTAAGAGCTATCAACGAAGGGAATAATGATGAATTTAATTTTCCTGTTGTCAGCATGAAAGGCATGTCCATCGAGGATGCAGTTGAAGCAGTCGAAGAAAAATTGCAAAACATGTGAGTTGTAGGCAGGGATTTGATTAAAGGAGTGCCTGTGCACCACACAATTCAGACTTCTTTCTGAGTTGTGTCTTACACAGGCACCGAAAAACAAATTAACAAACATTATACGCCACAAAAATTTAAAAAAGCATTCATGACCATTTACATAATCATGAATGCTTTTCTATTTTTTCAGTCTCGCCATCAATTCAACATAATAATAAGTTTGCCGAATTTTAATTCTTGCTCTTACAGCGGTAATAGCGGTGTACCATGTTCGTTATTGATAACCTGCGCTAGGCCTGTATAACTAGCTGAAACTCCGCATATTATCCCTACCCAGGCCCCTGCAACTGACAAAAATACAAACAAAATCGTCAAAGTAAGAAATACAATTTGTTGTTTGAGTGACTGTACCTAAATGTTCAGTGAAGCGGGAACGTTCCCCTTGATTTCATGCTCACTATTTAAAAGTTCCAAGTGAATGGACTTTAGTATTAAAGGGGTGCCTGTGCACCACACAACTCAAACACAATTCAGAATTCTTTCCGAGTTGTGTCTTACACAGGCACCGAAAAACAATTTTCACATGCCTGTGCAGCAAACAATTCTGAATTCAATGTTGCACAGGCGCGCAAACAATTAGTGGTAGAACGTGAATGGTTGTCAGTGACTGACAACCGTTGTGGATAAGGCAACAATCCCTCTCTTATTTCCTAAATCGATGCAAAAATGTTTGTAACCGTGTATTGTTCGATTGCTCAATCACTTCTTTTGGTGTGCCTTGCTCGGCAATGACGCCACCATCTAAAAACACAACACGGTCAGCGATGTCGAGTGCAAAGTCCATTTCATGTGTAACAAGAATCATTGCCATCTCTCCCGTTTTTGCGATTCCTCGAATAACTTGAAGCACTTCGTCAACCAGTTCAGGGTCAAGTGCCGATGTCACCTCGTCAAACAACATAACTTTCGGCTTCATCACAAGTGCACGAGCGATGGCAACTCGTTGTTGTTGCCCGCCTGATAATTGATTTGGATAGCTAGTCAGATGATTTTTTAAACCTACGCGTTCAAGCATTTTAGCAGCTAACAGCTTGGCTTTTTCTTCACTTTTCTTTTGGACCTGCATAAGCGCAACCATACAGTTTTCGAGTGCTGTTAAATGTGGAAACAAATTAAAATGCTGAAAAACCATCCCAATTTGCCCGCGAATATTTTGTAAATGTTTTTCATTTGCGAGAACGTACTTGTTATTCTTCTCCATGTGCCACAAGTTTTCGCCATTTACAATAATCGTACCTGATGTAGGCTCCTCTAATGTCATTAATAAACGAATCAGCGTCGTTTTCCCGGATCCACTTGGACCAATAAGTGCAATTTTTTCAGATGGTCGAATGTGTAAATTAATGCCATTTAACACATCGACGCCATCAAATGATTTATGTATATTGTTAAATTGAATGATTGGTTCAGACATGCTTTAACGCTCCTTGTGAAATCTCATTTTCAATAGATAGAATTAATCCATTTCGAAAAAATATAAACGAAGAATTTTTTTATCCCCATTATAAAGAGAGTGGATTGTAAAGGTTTACAATCCACTATTAAGAAAAACGATATGCATATTTCTTGAGGTTATACAACGCGGGTCTGTTTAGACGTATTTACTAAATCTTACTTCTAAACGATCTTGGATAAATGCAATAATCATACATAACGCCCAGTAAATAAGAGCAACGAGTATGTACATGGTCATTGCATCATACGTTCTGCCGACCACAATTTGTGTTTTCTGAAATAGCTCTGGTACTGTAATAACAGCTGCTAGTGATGTTGATTTTACCAAATTCATAAACACGTTTGTCAGTGGGGGGATTGCAATTCTTGTTGCTTGTGGTAAAATGATTTTTCGTAATGTTGTCCAATAGCTTAAGTTTAATGCTTTCGCTGATTCCCATTGTCCTTGGTCCACACTATTTAATGACGAGCGGTTAATTTCTGCAATATAGGCAGCACTGTTTAATCCGAAACCTAGTGATGCTGCTGTCAATGCGGAAAGTTCTAAACCAATGATGGGCAAGCCGAAATAAAGAATAAATAAAAAAACAAGCATTGGTGTACCACGCATAAACGAAATATAAACCCCTGCAGGCCAACGTAAAAACCACCGCTTAGAGCCTCTCAATAATGCTAAAATTAAACCGAATACAAGACCGATGAACATACTGATAAAAGATACAGCGAGCGTCATCGATATGCCACCTAAAATAAAAGGCAAATTCTCCCAAGCTAATGCAGCATCGAATAAGTCTCCAAAGTTAAATTCTGTTAGTTTCATAGGAATTACATACCTTTATATATCCAAATCATCTATTTCAATAATTTCTTTTTCAGGTTTTTTAGAAGCGTCTTCTTCATAAAATTGTGTCGCAAGACTTGATAACGTTCCGTCTTCATGCATGTCAGCAATGACTTCATTAATTTTTTCTTTAAGGGTATGTGCGCCTTTAGGCATTAAAACACCAGATTCAGTTAGATTGAAATTCAGTGTTGGGTGTAGGTGAATATCAAAGTCTGGGAATGCTGCTACCCCAAATTTTGTTAAGTAATAGTCATTAATCACAGCGTCTGTTCTTCCGTTGTCTACATCACGTAAATAAGCTTCGTTTGGTGCATTTCCGTAAGTGACAACTTCCGCTCCGAATTGTTCTGCGATTTGACTATAAATTGTTGTTGCTCCGCCACCTGTTTTTTTCCCTTTTAAATCTTCTAATGTTTCAATTCCTGAATTATCTTCTTTGCGAACCGCCATTGTTATGTATGAGTATTTGATCGGGTCACTAAAGTCGAATTCTTCTTTTCTTTTCTCTGTAATTGTTGCGGATGATACGTCAATTCTTCCGCTTTTAATGGCAGGCATAACTGAATCGACCCCAATGATTTCAAAAGAAATGTCTAAATCGAGTCGTTTAGCAATTTCCCGCATTGTTTCAACTTCAAATCCTGTTAATTGATCCTCTGTTTCTTTATCCCCATCATAATAAGATGCTGCAATTAATGTTCCCGACGTTGCAACAACTAGTTCCCCAGACTCCTGAATTTTACGCCAATATTCATCTTCGTTTTGATCTCCAGATGTTTCAGTTTGATCTGGCTCGTTATTTCCGCAAGCTGACAATAAAAGAACCGATAATAAGAAAGCGATACCAATAAATTTCTTTTTCAATATAATGCTCCCCTTCCCAACTGTTATAACATTTCACAAATTAGATAATAACAGTCAAATCCTATACCGTCAATTCTCATCAATCTGTATCAATCGTTTTATAGTTCTGATATAGTCTTACATGAGTCTTACTATTCTTACATGCCTGTGCAGCAAACAATTCTGAATTCAGTGTTGCACAGGCACATTTTCTAATACCAAAAGAGCCAATCGTTATCCGATTGACTCTTTTGGACTCAAACTTATGCGAAGAATTTTTCCTTCATCGTTATTAAAGTCTTTTTCTTTGTTTTTTCGATACACATGATGACAATTATTGCTGAAAATGTTGCAAACTCTAAATCTAATAAACTGGCAATCCATATTGCCAATCCTGCGCCTACCGCCGTTTTGATCGTGCGATAACCCATACCTACCATTAAAGCACCATCCTCATCTTCTATACAATAACCCTTGCATACTTCACCATGTGCCGCAAGACTTTTTACGAAAGATTAACAATCTAAATCGCTCTTCTTGATACCTATTAACTCATAAATTTTATTGCTTTCTTTTTCTCATTGTCGAAATCGTCAACCCGTCCCCTATTGGAATCAGTGTCGATTCTAACTGCGGATGATTAGCAACTGTTTCATTAAATTTTTTCATCAGTTCTGTATAACGCTTCGCTTCAACTTGTTCATTTGCCACACTGCCGTTTGCTAGAACATTATCACAAACAATTAATGCATCATCTTCAGCGAGTTCTATACAATAATTTAAATAGTTTTCATAATTAGCTTTATCTGCATCAATAAAGAAAAAGTCAAATCGCTTCTGATCTTTCACAAGCTGTTCAAGATTTTCTAATGCTGGTCCAGTCATGTAAGTCACTTGCTTTGAATAACCCGCTTTCGCTAAATTATGATAAGCTAATGTTGCATAACTTTCCTCTTTTTCTAAAGAAACAAGTTGTCCATCCTTTCCAAATCCTCGCGCAAGACAAATCCCACTATATCCACCGAGCGCTCCAATCTCTAGGACACGTTTAGCTTTAGATACAGCCACAAGCATAGAGAGGAATTTTCCTGTAGAAGGCGAGACTGATATGGACTTCATACCATTTTCACGAATGGAAGTAAGTACCTCCTCTAAGATAGAATCTTCATGCGTAAAAACAGTATCGATATAATGATTAATTGTTTTCATTTAATTCATTTCCTTTCATTTCACTTTGGAGAGTCTGTTCTTTATCCTCCATTAAAGGGGTGCCTGTGCACCACACAACTCAAACACAATTCAGAATTCTTTCCGAGTTGTGTCTTACACAGGCACCGAAAAAATTTTCAGCTTATTGACGGACAGGAGCCATTAACACTTTTCCTGTTCCACGATAGACATTAACTAAACCTTCTCCGGAAGCTGCTGAACCCATAAAGGTTTTGCCTGATCTTTCTACTGTAAATTCCAAACTACCAGACCATACAACTGCCATATTACCATCAATTTTCAATTCATCATCTTCTAACTCTATTTCTATGAGTTCCTCTCTTGGCACATCAGATTCAAGTGCAATCACACCGCTTCCTGTGATTCCAAGGTTAAATAATCCCTCTCCCCCAAGTGCTGCAGAAGATAAATTAGACCGCATTACTGCCTTGTGTTGTAATTCTGATTCACAAGCTAGAAACATACCATCTTCAATGATGATTGAATGATTCCAATCTGCAACATCTATAAGTAAAATATGCTTATATGTTGGTTCTAAGACAAGTTTGCCAGTTCCAGTGTATTCAGGCTTTATTGCAGATTCTTTGGTAACTTTTCCTCTAAATGTTTTTCCAATAAAATCGCCTACCCCTTTAATACCTGTTGTTGCTTTCACATCTCCTGCCATCCATTGCATAGCCCCAGCTTGAATTGTGATGTTTGAATGATTGACATCGCACACTAACTGTCTTCTTCTCACATTCATTTCAGCAGCATAGAAAGCAGTTTGAGCTGTAACAGAATCAACACTCAAATCTCTTTGAAATTCAACCACTTTAAATGCACCTAATTGTTCCGTAATTTTCACATTTTCATTATCTTCAAAATTTTTGATTGTAAACATATTTTTCTCCTGCTTTCTTTATATTGTTTGTGTAGATTAAAGGGGTGCCTGTGCACCACACAACTACACAGGCACCGAAAAACATGTTCAACCTGTAACTTACGAACGATATTTCACTTTAATCTTCGGAATCACATCAGATAAGTAAGAGTTTAGCTCCATCATATGGCCAAGTTGATTAGATGCTTTCTTATCCTTCGCAGCTTCAAAGTCTAGACTGTCGATTAACTCATCACGGTAAGGAATATCATCTGGATTTGCGTTTGAATAATTATCAACAGCCTTCTCAAGAACGGTCCATTCGACGCCCCATTCTTTCGAAATTTCATAAATGACTTTTTGCTTCTTTTTGTTTTTCCATTCTTCAAACGCTTGGTCAAAATGTTGGTTACTTGAGATGTTTCCTGGTTCAAGTTCTTCCATGACAAACTCTTTTAATAACTGTGCTTGTTCATGGTCTCCTAGATTACTAAGTTCTTCAATTTCCTGATAAATAAGACGTAGCGTTTCTGTATCTACAGTCTTTTTACCATCTGAAGACGTCGCTTTGTCACCAATTAACGTTAAAATATGATTCGCATCAATCACTTGTGTACCTGCTAGCTTCGTCTTCCCAACAAGTGCTTCTGGTGTTGGCATTGGGTCAGGGTCTCCTTGTTCCCATGTTAAGTTACGATAAGCCCCGACATAACGTAACCACGTATGTTCATCTATCCCAAACGCCCCGTCGTCCCAACTAAATTCATAATATTGCTGGACAATATTCAATTGTTCGGATGCATCTTTAAACGCTAACGCGAACGCTTCTAATTTTTCCGCGTCATGCTGAATGTCTTGCCACGCTGTTGGATCAGGTAATGTTGGAATCATGTCACTTATTTTAATAGCCAATTGCTCGACCGCTGTTTTGTATGGTTCCATAATGGCTGGACTACTTTTCCCGCCACTGCCGTATAACGTAAGTGCTTCATTGACCATTTCTTCTGTTATTCTTGGATACTGGAAATTAAGGATCGTCCCAAACTCCTTCTCTTTTCCGTAAATGCGATTCGTTCGAGAATACGCTTGAATTAACCCTTGTAGTTCAAGTGAACGATCCACATATAACGTATTAATATACCTAGAGTCATAACCTGTTAATAACTGATCAGCGACAATCACTAAGTCAATGTTTCTTTCATTCCGTCCACTTCCCCCGCGTGTTGCTCGCTCAACAAGGTCCCCATAATACGCATCTTCTCCGTTCCGGCTATCTCCTTGAATGAATTCAATCCCTGTAAAAGCAGCATAATCTTTGAACATTTCTTCAACGATTTGTGGATCTGTTGGTTCAGGGTCTTCATCTCCCCCAAAACTAAAGGTCATCGCAATATTTAGTGCGACATCTTCTCGGTCTTTTAATTGCTTTTTAAATTCTTCATAATAATGAATCACACGTTTTTTATAGGCAACTGTTAAAATCGCATTAAAATGGTATTGTTGCGATTGCGTTTCCCAGTGATTTAAGATTTCCTCTACAACACGCGGGATATGCGTATCATCGTGGTAGACAAGAATTCCTTTTTGCCTCGCTTCTTTCTCAACTTCTAACTCCGACAAACTGTGAACATGTCGTTCAAGCTCTCGTTCTGAAGTGTCAGGTTGCTCGTTTTGTAAGTAGTCTACCAGCTCGTCTCTTAACGCATCATAACTGACAAATTCACCTGTATTGATGTAATCGACATGAAAGCCTAACACGTTTTGATCGGCAATCGCTTCGTCAATCGTATATCGATGAAGAAGGGGTCCAAATAGTTTTTCAGTCGTATTAATGACTTCACTTTTTTCGTTAATTTTTCCTGTTACTTTATTCTCATCAAATAAAGGCGTGCCTGTGAAACCATAAAACAAGCCATTTTTTAAGAAATGGCGATGAATCGTTCCCATCATATTTCCCATTGTCGTACGGTGCGCTTCATCAATAATGAACACAACACGTTTCTCTTTTAAACTGTCATCCTTGTTGTCTTCCAACTCTTTGACAAGAGAATTCAATTTAAAGGTTGTTGTCACAACGATGCCTGTCGCAGGTGACTTCATGATTTTGCCTAACTGATATGTATGTTGTGTATCATCGACCGTCACAGGCTCATAATGTGCAAATGCTTTAAAATCTTCTTGCGTTTTTTTATCTAATTCCCTGCGGTCAACGAGAAACACGACTTTGTCAAATCCGCCTCGTGTCGCTAAAAATAATGCTGTTTTAAAACTTGTAATCGTCTTTCCTGACCCTGTCGTATGCCAAACAAACCCGCCGTGTGGCATTTTCTCTTCATTGTCCCATCCAAATGCTGCGCCTTCAATCGCTTGGAGGGCATGGACTTGATACGGACGCATGACCATATGTCGTCTATCTTCTTCCTCTTTTGCATGTTGAATGACTAAATAATCACCAACCATTTGGTGTGCCATCGGAATCATTAAGAAATGACTGACGACATCTTCCCAATCATTCATTGGACGATTTTCTTTATCTGCCCAGTGGAACACAAAACTCGGGTTAAAGTCGTGAATCGTTTTCGGTGTCGCAAAATAACGGGTCGCCACTTCAGATGTCATCACCATCATTTGAGAAAACGCCATAAAATTCAACGTATATTCCCCGTCGCGGTAATAACGTTGAAATTGTCTAAACGCTTCATCTAATGTTTTATCCGTCCGTTTTTGTTCAATATTAATGAGCGGTAAACCGTTGATGAGTAATACAAGGTCAAAACGATTACCATTTTCAGTTTCGACTTCTCTCGCAATTCGGTAACTCGAATCACCGCCGCGTACTTCTGCTTTTTTGAAAATGGTTAACGTAATTTGCTGTCTCGTCACGTCTGGATGCGCGTCACGGTATATGCCATCAATTTTTCCTTGTCCTTGCTCCATTGCAAGTAATTTCGATGCCTCAAAACTATTTGCAATATTATTCACTTGCGTCATCACTTGCGTAAACTCATTATCCGTTAACGGCACACCTTCCAATTGGTCTGCGTTCATCCGGTTTAACTCCTGCCGCCAATGACTGATCAGATCATTGACGGTCACTTTCCTACGGTTCCCGTTTAAAAAGTCCGGCGCTTCCCATTTATATTGTTGTAGTTTTTTCACAAAATCGTCTTGGAACTTCTCCTCAGAAGCATTCTTCGCACGATGTCCCATATCACTCACTCCTTACACAAACATTTCGTGTAAATATGCTTGTTTTAATGCTTGTAATTTTTCTACTCGCCGTTCTTCAATCGCGATTTTTTCGTCTAGTTTTTTGAAGAAATGGCCGATTTTTTGTTGTACCTCTAATATTGGTAACAGGATTTCTATATTCATCATCACGTCAGCATTCAATTTCGCACGACTTCCGCCAACCAAATATGGTTCCATGTTAATAGTTTTAAAAAGATACATTAAAAATTTATTATCGGCAATCCCAGTTTTCCCTTGTAAAACGTGCGCGTGATTGTTCACCCAAACTTTTCCGTTTACATAATGAACAGGATAATCATTTAAATCATTGGCACCATCTTCAGCTACTAAAATATACTCTCCTTCGTGTGTAAAACCATCTACATAATCTTGAATGCCATTAGCTCCATAATATGGAGTATCGCCAGGGATACGCTCTGAAGCAGTTACAGGAATCCTTAAATTATCAAACCTATCAGAAATGGAATAGACTTTTCTTTCCTTCCAGTCCCCCGTAAACCCATCAAATCTCCTTTTCGGCACAGTTTCACCTTCAGCCGGGAACATTTCAGCAAGATAAGCTGTTTTGATTGCTTTTGCTTTTTCTACTTTCTGTTGTTGAAGATTGATTTGCTTGTCTAATTGTTTAAAGAAATGACCGATTTTTTGCTGTTCGGAATATGAAGGAATATTGAATTCCATTTTGCCCATATTCTCTTTGGATATGCCGAATACTGATATTCCTGTGCCTGTTTTATAACTAAAACTCTTAAATAAATTTGATTGCGAATAATAAAGATAAAAATTTGAATTTAATTTTTCATTGGGTGTAAATTTAAACGTATGAAGGCCAGCTATTATTTTTCTATTCCCTGTTCCTTGTATCACTACTGCTTTCCCTAGATCTTTGTAATCTTCAGAAGCATCTGCGATAACAATATCACCATCTTTTAATAGCTCATGACTCTCTTCTACTTTTATAGAAGGTATATTCGTATTCTCTGTTATGACACCAGTAAATGTCGCATGAATATCTCCATAGTGAACATGGTAATAATTCCCGGCACCTTCAATAGCTCGCGAATATGCGTACGTTCTTCCGAAAACACCTAAACCTTCTAACTTTTCCTCTTCCCACTCCCCCACAAACCCATCAAACCGTCTCTTCGGCACATTTTTATTCCCTTCCATCATTCCTGCACCACCAATTCCTGCATCAGTGCTTCGAGTTCTTGTTCGAGTTGGTCTGCTTCTTCATCGATTGTTTCGAGTGTGTCTGTGTAGCGTTCTTTTAGCATTTTTAACGTATCTAAGTCAGCTTTTAATGGGTTTTCGATTAAGCGTGTCATGCCACCGACAATATTTCCGAACCATTTTTTAACCATTAGTGCATCAATTTCTGCGTCTGTTAAAGTTTCGATGCGTTCTTCTGTCGCTTCTTTCAACTCTTTTTCTAATGCTTTCACTGCGCGGTCTGTCGTCGTTCTTTCGCTCATTAGCCGTTCAACTGTTTGTAGATGTGTATAGGCTTCTGTTCCTTTTTCCGCCGCTTTTAATTCTGTTCGTACCGCGCCGATTGTAAAACCAGTTTCTCTTGCGTTTAACGCATCGCCGAGTGCGAATGCTTCTTCACTTTCTTCCACTTTCGCTGCTTCTACGTACTCATCTATCTCCGCGTCTACTTCTTGGAGTCGTTCTTTTTTCGCTTCAATATCCGCGAGTTCAGTCGCATATAACTGTTGTTTCATGAGATCTGTCGACACAATCGCGCCTATCCAACCATCTTGTTCGACTCTTTTTCGCTGGCCTGTTCCTTTTATCACCATATTTTCAACACGAGTACGTCCCGCCGTGTAAAAATCAGTCGCTGCGATAATTTCCGCGTCTTCTGTCAGCTTATTTGCCCATAGTTCTGCGATAATTTGGTAACCATCATAGACGTTTACGTGATGGAATGACGTAAGCAGATCTTTAATTTCTTGTAACATTTCATCACGAACACTTGGAATTTCATTGACATCTGCTACGTTCTTCAAATGATCCCAATATTTGTCCGTGTAAGTTTGAAGCTTTGATTCAAGTTCTGTCGTCTTTTGAATGACAAACGCATCGCTTAATACATCTGTCGTTAATGTTTCAATTGACTTTGTCAGTTCTACATAACCTGATCGAATTTCCTTTAGCGACTCTTGTAAAAGCATCGGGACTGTTTCTTGTAAAGTCTGTAAACGTTCGATATCAATCATTGGAATGCCACCGTATAAATGCGCATCTACGTTTTGTGGAATGTCTTCTTCTACCGCTTCGATGTAACGTGGAATGTTTAAGTTATATTCATTTTCTTGTAAATCTTTTGGCGTTGCCGAGTAGCTATACCCTGGGATTTCCTCACGCGTCGTATATGTATCTACAACTTTTGCGATATCTTTTTCTTGTAGAACGTTCTGCCTTCCAACTTTTGTAAAGTTTTTTGACGCATCGATCATAAGTATTGGCGCACCAATTTCACGGTTTTTCTTCAAAATAATGACCGACACAGGGATACCTGTATTGGTAAATAATTTATCAGGTAAACCAATCACCGTATCAATGTAGTTTTTCTCGATTAAGCGTTTCCGAATTTCTCCTTCAGCCCCGCCTCTAAATAAAATACCATGTGGCAAGACAATCGCCATCGTACCGCTTTGCCCTAAGTGAAATAAACCGTGTAATAAAAAGGCATAGTCTCCTCTTGAGTCTGGTGGAAGGATACCTGCAACTTCAAAACGCGGGTCGCTCACTTTTAAATCAGAGCTATTCCAGTTTTTAATGGAATAAGGCGGGTTCATCACAACCGCATCAAATTGCACACCTTCATTTGGCTTTTCTGGATCTTCCGGCCAATCGGGACCTAATGTATCTCCGTTTTTTACTGTCATTTTTTCAGGACGCACTCCGTGAAGAAGTAAGTTCATACGTGTTAAGTTATACGTTGCGGTATTGCGTTCTTGTCCGTAATAACTTAAATTCTTTTGTGCATCTTCATCTAAATGTTTCCCAACCGTTAAAAGTAAAGAACCTGATCCAACCGTTGGGTCATAAATCGATGATATGTCTGATGTCTTCGCAACGATTTGCGCCATCACTTCACTCACTTGCTGTGGTGTATAGAACTCTCCCGCTTTCTTTCCCGATTCCATCGCAAATTGACCGATTAAATACTCATACGCATCACCTAATACGTCACCTTTTTGCAGGGCAACCATGTTTAAATCGGCAAATAATAAAATAAGCGCTCGAATATTTTTACTTCGTTCATTTAAATTGCTTCCTAAAGCAGTGTCTGTTAAATCGATTGCCGTTGTGGAGAATAAGCCTTTAAAGTCATCTGAATCTCCCGTCACTGCGATCGTACGCTCGAAATGATTGAGACTGTCCGTCACTTGTTGCACTTCAAAACTTCCCGTTTGAATATCTTGCAACCACGTTTGGTATAAATAGTCAGGTACGACATAATACCCAAGTACGTCATGGATCATTTTCGTCAACTGTTCGCCGTATTGTTCATAGGCTTCTTTGTAAGCTTCAACAACTTTTGTTTCATCGTTCTCTTTCATGCCGCTCGTTCTTTTAAATGTATCTAATGTTTTATCACTTAAAAACTTGTAAAACATTAACCCTAACATATAGTCTTTATATCGACTGGCATCCATTGAGCCGCGTAACTCATTGGCTCCGTCCCATAGTCTTCTTTTTATATCTTCTGATGTAATCATGATTTTGTCTCCTGTATCTTATCATTTATTTTCTCATCTTAAATTCTACTTGATCGAATATCTGAGTAAGTCACATTGAATAAAAGCACATCCATGCATAATACGATGCGAACACTCCTCTAAATTGTATCATACCTAAGTATCTTTCAAGCAAAAAACCTTGCTACCTGAAAACTTGTAACAAGATTTGGTGAAATAGTATCCGATTGAAACTTCCAACTTTAGAAAGGTGCGAGACAAGATTCGAACAATACACGATAATTGCATAAAAAAAAGCGAGTATCCTATTGTACCCGCATTCGTCTGGATTCTACTTTACTATTTATGCAAAATCATGAATTGTCATAAGTGAGCGGTGCACAGGCACGTTTCACTATCCATTCCACTAGCTAAAGCATTCCTGTAATGTTCTCAGTACGCTTTCAAAGTCACCATCCGACAACTCACCAACCTTAAAACCAAATAGATTTTCATGAATGGTGAATATCCTTGAACATCTAACGACAGATGGTTCACTTAGCCCGGCATCTTTCCATTGTTCAATAACAACATCAGACTTGCTCCTGGCTTCTTTCCCCGGGTCAATCTCGGCAACATTGATATCTCTATCACTTAAGATGACGTACAGTCTTAACTGAGCTTGTTCATCATAAGCAAACCATATTTCGCCTCTTCGGCTTATTCGCATGCCCGTCTCATCTCTGTCCATCATTCAGCTATAAGGTCGGCAACCTCATCAGTAGTAGGTTTTCTGCCAAAGTATTTTTCAGATAACGCTTTTAATAGCTTAATTCTCTCCTTGTTTTCTATATCTTTGATTACGTTCAAAATTTCCTCAGCTTTCATAACAGGAAACAGCTCCTTTTCCTATCTCTTTTAACCTTACCGTACCGTAAACTAGTCTAATATCATTTGTGCCAATCTTTATAGTTCAATTTTGCCGCTGCCATTTTAGAATCCATCCCTTACGCTAGTAGACGGCAGTCAGTTTTCCACCTTTGCTTCCAGTCTACCTGTGGAAAGGTGCCTGTGCGAAACAAGATTCGGACAATACACTACAATTGTATAAAGAAAAAGCGAGCATCCTACTGTACCCGCATTCGTCTGGATTCTATTTTACTATTTATTATTATCATGAATTGTCATAAGTGAGCGGTGCACAGGCACGTTCCATTATTTCCTCGCTAATGCCAAATAAACAACAAGGAATAAAATTAGTATCATCCCCATGACCTGCCACGACCCAAATGGAAGATTCAGCCAGATCACGCTGCTTACTACAGCAGTTAACGGTTCAACTGTTCCCAATAATGTTGTTTCCTTCGCTTCTAGATACGCTAAACTGTTAATAAACATCCAAAAAGCAAGTGTTGTGCCAAAAATAATCGTAAAGGCCAAGACCATGATTGTCACGAAAGACCAATCATGAACATTAACTTGCCAAACTGGATGTATGATATTCATGAATATACCCGCGATAAGCATAGCCCATCCGACAACTGTAACAGAGGAATAATGATCAAGCAGTTTGCGAGCATACAGTGTATAAAAAGCTAAAGATATACCAGAAATAATTCCCCAAATAAGTGCAGTGCTTGATACCGATAATGCTTCAAATGAACCATTTGTTAATAAAAGTAAAGTACCTACAACAGTTAGTAATATAACCATCATATCTGAAAGTTGTAATCTTTGATAGCCCTTAACAATTAACCACATTAAAATATAAATTGGTGCTAAATACTGTAATAAAGTGGCTATAGCAGCGTTCCCTGCTTCAATGGAAGCCATATAAGAATATTGCACCAACAACATCCCGAACAAACTAAAGATAATGAGTGGCAGCCTACTCTTTCTGTCTTTCCAAATGGTAAAAACCGCACGTTTCCTGGTTAATAGCATTTGAACGCCTAATAATAACAAACCACTAATAACAAGCCTTGTTGACACAAACCAGTTAACATTAATACCTTCATTTTCAAATAAATAATCAGAAGCTGTCCCACCTATTCCCCAGAAGCTTGCCCCTAAAAGTACAAAAATAACTCCCGTCATACGTTTGTTTGTATTCTTCATCATTTATCACCTATAATATTAAGATATGAATACTATACCCGAAAAAATGCTTAGTTATATCGAAAAACAATACAAAAGTATATAAATATTGAGGTGCGACAGTTGCGAACAAGAGATATTACTTTAAACTCATTGAACGAGGAAATCATCCCCTATAGAGAACCGACCTGGCCACAAATAATGGAATATACGAATATATCAGAGACGACCTTAGGTTATGTCCCATTACACTGGCATGAGGAGTTACAATTTACAATCGTGAAGCAAGGAACAATTGAACTGCATATTTTAGGCGAAAAAGTTTCGATCACTGAAGGTGCTGGATTCTTTATCAATTCCGGAGTTGTTCATGAAATTCATGCCAAAACAAAAAACGCTACATATATTTGCTGGAATATAGGAATTCCATTATTCGATAAGCACATTCAAACAAAATACATCCTCCCTTTAATTCAGGAAGAAAACACTCCTTTTATCATTCTCAATCCTTTTAAAGGTAGGCATAAGCGTATGATTCGAGCGATAAAGACAAGTTATGAAGCATACAAGATAAAGGGAAATGGTTATGAACTCATCATGACGATGCACTATTTAGCATGTTTAAATGAGTTGCTCCCAGAGATAGCCCTTCATTCTCACACTAGCTATCCGATTTACGATCAACGAGTTAAAACTATTTTAGAGTATATTCATACCCATTTTAAAAATCAGATAAAATTAGAAACACTAGCTGAACTCGCCCATTTAAGCAACGCTGAAACAATTCGGGTTTTCAAACGACATGTGGGGCGAACACCGTTCAAATATATTCTGGATTACCGACTGGAGCGCAGCATCAATTTACTGATTGGAACAAGAAGCACAATCACGGAAATTGCGTTAGAATGTGGATTTTCCAGTGCTAGTTACTTTATTGAGAAGTTCAAGCATGCCTTTCATATTACGCCTAGGAAGTATAGGGAGGAAAAAAATAAAAACAGTTAATTTTCATTCTTGATATCTCAACAGGTCTATGCAGATGATCATTTAGATCAGGATAAGTATTTTCCACCATAGATTTAAATTGTTTAATTAGTTCATCATACTGTGTTAAAATATTTTTGCCTTATAGAATATACATAACACTTATTAGAAATCTGACTTTTTAAATTTCCAAAATGCCAAAAGGTTTGAAATGAGTATCCATAACAAAAGAATGAGTACTGCATTAATTAATGAACCACTTATTGAACTTATATCTATTTCCACAAAAACATGTAATGAGTTTTCAGGAAGTATCGGTAAAATAATATCTGAAAAATTAGCTGGAAACATTTTAATGAGTGCAGGGATGAACATGACACCGAGTGCAAAGGTTATCCCCCCTGAAGCTAATTGTGTATAAAATGTGCCTGCCATGCTTAATAAGCTATAGAATAAAGGCATGATTACAGCCCCAATGAGTTTTATTAATAATGCCGTATTAAAAAACGATAACTTATCCATGTTATTTACCGATAAAATAAATTGATCGATGATGAAAATGAAACTTGTTAAAACAATACTTACAAGAATAGATAACTTGGCAATAAATAAAATCTTAGATAGAAAATATTTTTGACGTAAAGGTGTTATTGCTAAAGATGTGTGAATAGCCTCTGTTGAGAATTCTTTAGAAATAAAATTGGCTGCAAAAATGATTAACATAATAGCTGTCACGTCAATGCCAAGTAATGTAATATCAATCACTTCAATACTGGATAACGCTGTTAGCTTTTTTCCTGCAGTAAGATCGATCGTAAATAAAAATGTGATACCAAAAAGGATACTTAGCAAAAATGTAGCTATTAAAAAATTACGATAGCCTTGTAGGTAGGAAACCTTTTTGAAATCTGCCTTGATTAGATGCTTCATTTATTTTCAACTCCTTGTGAAACATAATCTACTTTTCCGTAAGTAATTTCTGTAAATAACTCCTCAAGTGTTGGTTGTACCTTTTTAAGTTCGTAAAGGACAATTTGATTTTCATAGGCTAACTGTCCAATCTCTCTTGCCTTTAAGTTTCTAACTTCTATACCATTTTTATGCTTTTGAACGATTGCTTGATTTTCTTGTAATACGATTAACAGTTTTTCTAAGTCGTTTGCCTCAACATAGACATGTGAACTTAAACTCTTTTTGTTCATTTCCTCCATCGTCATATCTGCAAGCAATTTCCCTTGTCCTATAATGATGACCCGATCAGCAACAGATTGAATTTCACTCATTAAATGACTTGATACAATTACAGCCTTTCCTTCTTCCGCAAGTTGTTTGAATAATTTCCGAAGCCATTTAATTCCATCCACATCCAATCCATTGAAAGGTTCATCTAAAATAATGACATCTGGATCACTAATTAAGGCAGTCGCTACACCTAATCTTTGTTTCATACCAAGAGAGTATGATTTCACCTTTTTGTTTTGAACCATTTTCAACCCAGTCATTTTTATCATTTCATCTACTCTATTTGGATCAATATTTGCAGCGGTAGAAATAAGCGATAAGTGTTGTCGGGCAGTAAGATTTTTATCTATCGCTGAAGGGTCAATTAATGTTCCTATTTTTTTAGTTGGTTCAGTAAAATCATTATATTTTTTATCGTCGACAAGATATCTTTTAATTTCCTTTAGGGAAAAACCCAATTTTTTATAAAATAAAATTTGCTGAAGTGTTAATAAATCGGATTGAGTGTAATATCTTAAGTTACTATTTTCATCCCGCTTTGCAACGAGCAGATCAATTTTGTCGTAATATTGAATCGTTCTAATTGTGGTTCCAGACAATTTAGCCAATTCACCTATCGCATACAATTTTTCATTACGCATCCCATTTACCTCCTAAATGAATTAAATCATATTACGTTACGTCACATGCAAGAATTAATATATCAAAAAGTATAAAAAATGCTTATCTAAATTATGCTAAAAAATATCCCCCCTATTTCGCTGTAACTATTGAAATAGGCGGGATGATTTTTGTGTTATGATCAAGCGTCCGATTGCGGAAAATTTATAATACTTCAGTTTCGGAAATTAATTCTTTTAAGTTTTCTACAGCTTGGTTTGTTTTATCCCTATCCGTTGAGAGAAGGGAAACAATTTCATCAATACGTTTTTTATAGTTGATAGGTTTTATTGAAAAATCTTGAATCATAGCTACTGCCTTCTTTTCATTAATGCAATACTCCTCGTTTTTCGAAAAGATTACTTGATTCAAGCAAGCAATACTTCGAAAACAATGACCCATCACGTATGAAATGTCATCTTTATTAGCATTGTCTTCCATAAACATCAAGGAAAAAGAAGCTTCAAAAGAAAAGTATAAAATCATCGCTTCTTTAAATTTCTCGGGATAAGGTTCCGTTTTCTTTTTTAATTCACCTAATGTGCCTTCAGGGTCAGATAAAACATTACAAATAGCTAACTCTCCCATATACATGGCATTCAAATAACCATGAGGATGTCCTGTTTGATAATGAATGGATACTAGACCTGATAAACAGTCATCAATAACTTTACTGACTCGTTTAATATCACGAAAGATAAAATCTACATGATAACCTTGTATAACTAACCAGCCACCGCCATTTATCCATTCGCCCCATTCACCTAAGGAAGTGATTAATTGTTCTTTTTTTTCGTCGTTAAGATTTAATGCTGATTTTTCGATATCATTGATATTAAACCCTTTTGATTCATCATAGTAAATTCCAATATCTATATCAGAATCCGGGCTATGAGTTCCTCTTGCTCTAGATCCACCTAAAACGATTCCTACCACACCAGGCAGTCCATCTAATTCTTCTTTTATATCTTGAATTATATTATCGACAGTTACCATTATGTTTCACTCCAACCTCATTCAATAACCTGACCCTTTTAACGAGAACAGGTATAATTCTTATCCATTATTTGCATCTAGTTATTTAACAATGAATGGACTTTAGTATTAGATAGGCAAGATTCCTTTTATTTTTTCTTTCACACATCAACTTGTCATTTTAATGTTAGCTCATAAACAATAGTGCCCGTCTTGTAAGTTCGAGTACATAATTACACACTATCTATAACTTATATTCATTTTATCATATACTAATTAGAGATTGAAAAAACCAAAGGATATATGGGCTGCAGGGACAACTTGATCCCTTATTGTGCAAGGGATTGAAGGTTTTCCGGACATAGAAAACGCACTGGATTCCCATTGAATCCAGTCCGGATCTGTATTTATTGATATTGAATCAAAATCGAGTGCATGTTGCCAACCTGTTATTTTTTCTCACCTTTGCCTATTGCACCAACTATTTAGCAGCCCCCCTAAAAGGTAAAGTAACTATGTGTTAAATATCCTTTTTCTTCTTCACAGCGAACCAAATTTCACTATAAACATTATTTCTGTCGGACAAATCCCCTGTAAAAGAGATATTAGGAGCGTCTACTAATTCGTAATCTGAAGATGGCAGCCATTCTGAAGCTATTTTCGCCCAAGTTCCTTGCATAACCTCTGGGAATACCCCTTTAGATGAAAATATTGCCCAAGTAAGCGATGGGACTTTCACTACATCAAACCCTTCAAAATCCGATTCTTGTGTAGTTAAAAAGCCAATCATATGATCATTATTGCCTTTTTCTTCCATACATCCATCATCAAAATTATATGAGGCGTTCACAACTTGATTTGGTTCCATATTTGCATAACCATGTAGCTTTTTTCTTTGTTCCGGCGTAATGCTTTTAGCTAACTTTAGAATCTCTTGATTTTCACCTTCAAATTGAATTGGAACTCTCTTTTTCACACCGACAACCTTAAACGATTCTTTTTGCTCAATTCTATAATCCATATTTATTCCTCCTTGAATCATTAGTTGGAAGGAAAGCTTAGGAAATGCTTTGAGTGTATTTTTCTTTTTGACTTCTGAAGGGCTAATCCCCGACCATTCCCGAAAGGCACGTGAGAATCCATCAACAGACTCATAACCATATTTGAATGCCGTTTCTGTAACACTCATTCCTTCATGCAGTAAGTCAAAAGTAGCGTTAGATAATTTCCTATTACGAACATACTCCCCTAAGGACATACCCGCAAGAAATGAAAACATTCTTCGAAAATGATAGTCAGAAGTTCCTGTGATTCTCTCTAATTCGTTATAATCAATCTCATCATTCAAATGTGATTCAATATAATCTAACGCCTCATTTAAACTCTTTAGCATGCCTGGTTCCTCCTTCATGTGTTTATTATAATAACGATCAAAAAACAATACCCGATAAAAAGTAAACGGTTATTGTCGGATATGTCCGGGGAAATATCCATTTGAATTAATCAATACCTAATAAGAATTATTAATCGGAAGACTATCATCCTATATATGGTGAATTCATAGTGTGTATGGGCTATATCATCTTCTCCACTTCTTTGCTGTTTGACAACGAACTGAAAAAGAAGCAGGGTTCCCCGCTGCCTCTTAATTTGTTAACTTCTTAAAACGAGTTTCTGATCTTCAATGTTCAAGACACAATCGGCAACTTTCTTAATAAAAGTTCGATCATGTGATACAAGGAGGACTGTGCCTTCATATCCTTCTAAAAAGCGTTCTAACGCTTCAATACTATAAGTATCCAAAAAGTTTGTTGGCTCATCCAAAACTAATACATTATATCTTCCCAAAAATAGCTGACACAATACGAGTCGAATGGCTTCACCGCCGCTAAGAGTATAGACATTCTTTTTTAAATCATTTCCTTTAATATTCATAGCGTGTAGGACAGCACGAATTCTACTTTCGGGATAGTCACTTTTATCCTTCATAGACTCCAATACCGTTTCATCTTTCGTGAATTGGTAATCTATTTGTTCATAGTAGCCTATGACAGCCTTAGGTGAGATTGTCAGTCCTTCACCGCGTTGTAAAATGTGTTGGAGCAAAGTTGTTTTGCCTGCACCATTCTTGCCGGTAATTGCAATAGTTTTACCTAACGGGAATTGAAAACTTGCTTCTTTAAATAATGATTTTTTCCCTGCTTTTAAATTAATACGATCTGCCATTATTGGAAAAGGATTATGCAATTGGAGTGCTTCTGACTGATGAAAACGAATGATTTGTTGTTCTTCTGGTGCTTTCACTTCTTCAAGTTGCTCCACTCTTTTCTCTAGCGCCTTGGCTGCCCGTTGTACAGACTTTTGACTTGTTCCTTTTGATTTCGTCTCAAACATTCTATTTGCTTTTACTTTTGTATCCTGGATACGTCCGCCCGCTTGAGTGATTTTAGCAGCTCTTTTCATTTTCTCTTGTGCAGCTTTCTTCAGACGTGTCTTTTCTTTAACGTAACTTTCATGCTGTTCCTGCTGCTGTTTCTTCTCAACTGCCTTTTGATTAATATAATCCGAATAGTTGCCTGTATACTCCGTAACAACGCCATCTTCCACTTCCCAAATTTTCGTCACTAGCTGGTCCAGCACATAGCGGTCATGACTAATCAGAACAAGAGCACCATAATAATAAGTTAATTCATCAATGAAAAATTGAATTCCCTCCACATCAAGATGAGTGGTCGGTTCATCAATAAGCAATCCTTCATGATAATTTGAAAGCAATTTAGCTAATTTAAGTCTCGTCTGCTCTCCGCCGCTATAATTTTCAACTTCTGTTTCGGGGATAGACAATTTCCCGATTAACTCATAGTCTATTTCCCCTTTTTCAGGTGTTGTTAATTGATCAAAATAGGCAAAATCTATTAGACTATGCACTTTTCCTTTTGATGGTCGAATCAGACCTGCTAACAACTTTAATAATGTACTTTTACCTGCCCCATTTTTCCCGACAACACCGATTCGATCAAATTGATGAACAGCCAAACGTTCAATCTCTAATATCTTCTTATCTAAATAGGTTACCTCTATATTTTCCAATTCAAAACATACTTTTTCCATCTTGGCTACCTCCCGAAATAATTTCATTTCGTATCGATAGCTAGGATCGATACGAGCTTCTAACACTGGCTCGTATCAAAAGAATAATAAAAACTGCATCGTAATCAATCTCCTTCTATAGCGATTTTCCTAAACGTATAAAGCTACCTTCAATAAGTTAACTTTAATAATTAGCTTTCACTTGCAAGCATACTTACAGCTGCTTCGTGCATGTCTTTCTTCCCTGTTGTTTGAGCGTACTCGGCAACAGTAATAGCACTGGTTGTTAAAAGTTCAATAATATGCTCATCCATTCTTGACCAAGTTCTACCCCCGGCATTGTCATACGCATTGATTAGCTTGGTTAATCCTTCTTTACCGAAGAGCAGTTGATGTGACATGAAGTCAACAGATACATCAGCGACCCCCACTTCGGTCCAATCAATTAAACCCGTTACATTATTGTCTTGATCAATAAGGATGTGACCGGGATGCAAATCTCCATGTTTTACTCCTACAAAAGACGGCCAAAAAGAATCTTCAGCAAGCCATACTTGCCAACGTTCCCATAAATTTTTATTAATGTCGTATCGCTCTTTCACACGTTCCATTCGTTGTTTCATTGATGCTCTCAATTTATGGACACCAAGAAATTCAGTATGGATATTTTTAAATTCATGGTGAGCTAACGAATGTAAATTCGCAAGTGTTCTTCCTAATGAGTCATAATATTCGTCTGGAACATTTGTTTCGTCAAAACTCCAAATATAGCGTTGCTGCTCAATGTCAATAGTCGCAGCAGGAACACCGCTTAATTGTTTATAGGCAATTAAATCTTCGGAGAAGATCGACCAATTAGGAACTTGAAAGCTTGCCTGTTTATTAATAATATCCAACGCCGCTTTTTCTTGAAGCGCATTTCTCATAGATATCGGTTTACGTGGTATCCTTAATATCCATTTAACACCGTTTAAATCTTGAACATGTGCGACTTGAAAGTCAACACCAGACTCATTAATTTTTATTGTATCTTCCAAGATATCTAGCCCATTATTTTTCGCTAGTTGTTTTATTTTGTGTATATTCATGTTCTTTTCCTCCAAATGTTGATTGATTATTTATTTAAAGACAGCTTGTCCACCTTTTATATTAAACAGTACCAACTCAAAGTAATTTTCCCGTTTTCACATATCTGCCCTTCTCTGCAGATACTTAAAGAATGTAATCGAAAAAAACCACAGACAGGCGACTGTCTGTGGTTAAGAGTAAACAAGGTTATGGTAAATAAATGTCTCCTTTTGTATAAACAAAAAACAAACACAAAAAAGACAGATACATATCTGCCCTTCCTCAAGTAAAAAAATGCATACTTTACGAATGAAAGTTATTAAAAATGTGCAGACTACTCCCGTTTACTCCGCTTTATGAAAACAGAGCCTTTGAACATATTCAATTAATTATTATTCAAAGTTTGCTGGCGTAATCTAATTGAATGCATCATTTTTAATACCCTCCCTTTAATAAGTTAGATATATCATACCTTATCTATTGTTATATTTCAACAAAGTATCTATCCAACCTACAACCCGATCTTTTTCATCTAGTTTTAAATCTATACTGTCTCCAGTTTTAGGATTCCAAATACCACTTTTAAAGGTCTTCTGGAGAAGAATATCATCGACATACCAGCTACTGCCATGTTCCTGTACATATCCCGCGACGACAGTTGTCTCCTCATGTACTTTATACTTTTTTGTAGACATTAGGTTAAAGGCAAGAACCAAAGCTATAATTGCACCACTTATTATAATCGCTTTTTTCGAATGTGCCTTATTCACATTACTTTCCCCCTTTTTCAATCTGACCCTATTATTGAAAGGACGCAAATCCGTGTGCCAGAAAAGTGCCCTATTCTGGAATAAGAGTTGATGCCCACTTTGTTATAACCAATTATTCACATAAGCAACTAAGCCTACAATAGCACCAATTGTGCCACCAAAAAACACAAAATATCTTGTTTTCACTTTGGCAATGCTCCATTTGTTTTTTGTATTGCTCATAAAGAATCCCTCCCACTTAGTATAATGACCATACTTTACCACATTAGTTTTTTAAACTACATCGTTAGTCCATCAGGTTTTATGCAACTAAATGATCCGTTTGTTTAGCATCCACATATATCTTAACACAATAAGTTCAAATTCCATTGGAATATTCAGTAAATTTACATGAATACGTTCGGTATGATTTATAGGGAAAACAACAATCCATGTTTTTCTACCCCTTATCTTTAAACAATCGAATTCCATCCTTATAAAACATGGATTTAACAACTTTAAAGGAAAAAATAATGCTTCAAGGTTATCGAGCTCCATTCCATAACAAGGATTTACATCCATTTATCAAACAAAACTTTTAATTGATAAACAACTCTAAAAATTATTATTTAATATTGCTGTATATACCTACTGATTATCGTGCAAGATAAATATATATAAAAGAGGAGGCAGTCGTTTTGGCAAAAAATAAAGATTTGAACGGCTCAAATGAACAGGATATTCATCGTGAGGTGTTAACAACACGACAAGGTAGCCCTGTAACGGATAATCAAAATATCCGAACAATTGGCAACCGCGGCCCTGCTACACTTGAGAATTATCATTTCATTGAAAAGATTTCCCACTTTGATCGTGAAGAAGTTCCGGAGCGTGTAGCACATGCTCGAGGAACTGGGGCATTTGGGTATTTTGAAACATATGGAAAAGTTGGAAATGAACACGTGGAAAAATATACTCGCGCCAAAGTATTCTCTGGCACTGGTAAAAAAACACCGGTTTTGGTCCGATTCTCTACAGTTGCCGGAGCGAAAGATTCACCGGAAACTGCACGAGATCCGCGTGGTTTTGCAGTGAAAATGTATACTGAAGATGGAAATTGGGATTTAGTTGGAAATAACCTGAAAATATTTTTCATACGTGATGCAATGAAATTTCCCGATATGATTCACGCTTTTAAACCTGATCCTTCATCGAACGTACCACATCCCCAAAGAATGTTTGATTTTGTTTCTCGTACTCCTGAAGCAACGCATATGATTACATTTCTATTCTCACCTTGGGGAATTCCAGCAACATATCGACATATGCAAGGTTCTGGAGTCAATACCTATAAATGGGTCAATGATAAAGGTGAGGCTGTATTGGTTAAATATCACTGGGAGCCCAAAGAAGGAATCCGGAATTTAACACAAGATGAGGCAAATGAGATTCAGGGGAAAAATGTCAGTCACGCGACCCAAGACTTATATGAAGCAATAGAGCGCGGTGATTATCCGGAATGGGAATTATTTGTTCAAATCATGGAGGATGACTATCATTCGGAACTTGATTTTGATCCACTAGACGATACCAAGTTGTGGCCAGAGGACAAGTTTCCATGGTTGCCACTAGGTCGTTTGGTCCTTGATCGCAATCCGAAAGATTTCCATGCAGAAATTGAACAAGCTGCTTTTGGAACAGGAGTGCTCGTGGACGGGATGGATTTTTCAGATGATAAAATGCTTCAAGGTAGAACTTTCTCCTATTCTGATACTCAGCGACATCGTATAGGTTCAAATTATCTGCAATTACCTGTAAATGCACCGATAACCCCCGTTCGAACAAATCAGCGCCGTGCTCAAATGGATTTCCGCAGTCCAGAACAGTTCGAAGAAAATCCACATATTAATTATGAACCTTCCATGCTCGGAGGTTATAAAGAGGCGGATAATAAAGTACGGCCACAACATCGCCCGACGTATAATGCAGCAGCTATGAGCGCGCCAATTGAACGTCAAAATAACTATGGGCAAGCTGGTCACACGTATCGAAGCTTTGAAGATTGGGAGCGCGATGAATTAATTAAGAATCTATCCGAAGCATTAGCTGTATGTGATAAACGAATCCAGGATGCAATGATAGAGCACTTTACACAAGCGGATGCAGACTATGGTCACCGTGTAAAGAAAGGCATTGAGGAGAAAGTAAAAGAACTTGAAGCCATGGAAAAAACAAATAAAATCCCAGGACGTGAATCAGGTCAATCCAAATATGGGCAAGGATCACTGGCTGCGAATGAAGCGACAAAAGATGCCGTGAAAAAAAGCCGTGAAGCTGATTCTTACTAAATGAATAAATGAGAATATGAGCAGCTTCCTGGAAAACAGATAAAAAACGTTAATCATTTCAAACTTAGGCATTTCAGAGACAATAAAATAACTTTTGACGCGTTTATTTCTGTTCCGTTATTCCCTCGAAATTGGACATGATAACTACGTCAAGTATAGTGTTATATTGTAAGGTTCTTAGAAAATCTCAGAAGCATAATCATACGCTTCTGAGGTTTTGCGTGAGTTTTCATAAACGGGCACCTTTCATAGCAAACGTATTCAATTTTCCATATATTATTCGGCATTTTTAGATTCGTCAATAACCCTTTGAACCTGTTCCTCCGAAAATCCTGTAAGAGCCGCTAACGTAGAAATATCCAAACCTTGTTTCACCCCCGATAAAATCACTTCTTTTTTTCCTTTCTTTACGCCTTGTTCAATCCCTCGTTCTAACCGCTCAGCGAAAGAGTTTTTCACAGTCGGGGGTGCTGTTTCTTCATTGTATAGTTCCATAAGTGATCGCTCCTTTCGTATGACTGGGCTTAATTCACCAGCAAGTTTTTTCGTTTCTTCCTCTGGTAGCTGTAATAAATAGTCAATAAAATAAAGCGTCGCAACAATCTTTATGCGGGAATAGCGATCGTCTTGCAGTAAATCACGCAGGAGTTCTCGTTTGAAACGGTAACGCTTTTCTACTTCGTTTTTTGTGGCATGAACTGCTTTTGCGGCTAATACGACTTTACTAAAAACATTTGACGATTGCCTTAATGCTTTATTCGAATAATCTTCGGTTCTATAATTATTATACGAATATTGGAGCGCCGTGCCAAAATATTCGTACGAAAACTGCTTCATTTCTGCTATATCCTCTCGTCCCGTATGCAGGACGATCGCAATAATCTTTTCCTCATAGCCGTCGTAAATGCGATAAAAGTATTGAAACATACGGTTTGAAAAATCAGTTTCCTTTGAACTTTGTACTTCTACATGAATTAGAATCCATTGAGACGTACCACTTTTCAACTGAACTTTTACCAAACGATCCACGTAACGCCTCCCTTTTTTCTGATTCATTACATCTTGAAATAATTCCTTATCCAAAAATTCCGGCGCTTTTGTGAAATCAATTTCAGCATACAATTTTGGCATGAAAAACAAGAGAAAATCGTCAAACAACTCACCGATTACCTTTTTCCATAAACCATCTTGATCAACTGTCTTCTGTTCATAATCCGATTTCTTTTCGCAAACAAACATAACCACTTTGCTAACACCTCCAACTTACTGAGTATTCTGTCATCACTTTAGCAATACTCTCCTCTTTATTATATTCAATGTAGTTTTCCAGTAATTCTTCATGTGATAGTGTCACATAGTCTGCATCTTCCTTTTCTAGTTCGTATAACCTGAAAAACTCTATCTCATCTGCAGTTGGCATGTTGTCTGGTTGATTCAAGTCTCTTAAATACGTTTTTAAAGATACCCATCTTTCTTCTGATACCTTTACTTCAAATACCTCATTGAATTCTGGTCGATTCATAATCATTTCATTTACTCTTTTAAACCCCGCTTTTAACTCGTCGGTTGTCGCATTCTTATAAAACTCCCCGATTGCATGCTTTTTTCTAATCGCTTCAATTTCTTGATCAGACGGCGATTCAGTAGGCATTGCTTTCACTTTAAGATACCTGACAACCTCGGCCCATTTGTTTTTAGGAACCTCATCAACCAATCTGTATAAATCTTCTATTTTCATATCTTCATCATCCTTCTTTTTCTTACAATTGACCGTTTACTACAATGATTATATCCTTTTCCCTGATAATTGTCCTTTCAGCCTTCGCTTGTAATATTTGAGTATCTGTCACCTTTAATTTAAGCTTTATTTTTCAAGCAGTTCAACACACACTTCTGTGGAGAACTTTTTATTGCCGATTTATTCAATATGCGCCACTCCTTTGTTGATTTTAAATTTCGTATATTTTTCAGTTAGGATGGATATAGATATGAAAAGAGAGAAGAGCTGGTACTCTTCTCTCATGCAGCCTCAGCCATTTGGGCGATGGCTGTCACAATTTTTTAGTTCATTTTATGGAAACCACCCTGCCCGGTTTCCGAAGTTTTTACAATTTATTATGTTCTCCTCTAACTTTTAAACAAATGCCTTTTATGCCACTTCAGGTAATGCTTATGATTTTCTTGCCGGGCAATCTTCATTTTTCTATGTAAGTCGTATTTCTCATAATGCGCATCAGATAGTTGTGGTGAAATATGAAGTCTCCCCTGCCCATCGAAGGCGATAAACCCCTCTTCATAAAGCGCCGCATGATTTGCGCAAAGCAATAAGCCGTTGTACGGATCTATTTTATCCAAATCTGAACTATCCTTCCACGGTTTTGACCGGATCGCCTTCAGCAATTCAGGTAAATCAATCCCGCAAAGTACACATTGACTTGCCCATAACCGCATTAAATCCTTCCGAAATTTTTGTTCACTATTACGGATTTTTGTTCTCACTCTCGATTCAGCAGTATTTAAAAATGGAAGTAACACATTTCTTTCGACCGGAACAACCGCACTCATGGCGAACTCTAATTGTTCATCTTCCACTTCTGTAATATTCACATCAGCAATTAATCCCAGCAGTTTGACAGCTAATTTTTCATTGCATGGATAAAGATAGCCTTGATTGCCATGACCATTCATTTGAAATGGCGAATACTTAATCGGCAAAAGCGGAAGAATCGCATCCAAATGCGACTGAATAGGAAGCGGTACATCAAGTTCATGATATTCTAGCTCAACATAGTACCCCTTTTCATCCAGCTGTTCTACCTGCTCGTCATTCGATGGTCTATCAGCCATTTTACAATTGGCTTTTGCCACACTGACCGCCAAAATACGCCCGTTCACATAATGAAAAACCAAGTCTCCTTTTTTCACTTCAGACAGCCGTTCCCATGAATGAGATGGCATCCCGCTGCGATCTTTTTTCGCAGCCCAAATAAAACCTAATTCTTTTTCTTCTACATAAGTGTGCCCTTGCATAACAAGAAAACTTTTCAATTAGAACACTCCCTATATCATCGTTCACCGTACCTTCTCTTTATCATAACGATTTCTCAATCTAGTTGCACATTATTGAGATGAAAAAAGCTTTCGCGGGGAAAGCTAGTTTCAGTGCGCAAGAAGTATTTGAACATATACGTAAATTTTATAATCCATAACTTCAACCGAACCGCTAGAAGTTAGTTGCAGTTGGATAAACTATTAAAAGTGTAAATTGTTTTAAATGCTGTTCCAGTGCAAAAGTATCGTGTCAATAACTCTAACATTGAGGTCGCTCAGTCAGCACAAAACGTATTTAATAAAAAAATAACCATCTCATCTACTTAGACCGTAGCGAAAGATGGTTACTTTTTCTATTGACAGCAATCGCGATGATTTCTTCCACTGTACACGATTATTATTGGTAGTAGTATGGTGTCCATGTCTGCCAATAATTATTGGCAGCGGCTACTGTTTGAAAGTGGATTGCAATTACTTGGGAGACTGATATTAAACTATCCGCATTATTTGAATAAGTTGGGCGCAGGACTTGTCGGACTTCTTCATTAGGTTGTGTGATTTCCACGGATTTTTGTGCAAGTTTAACGGCTAATGCATACCCCTCTTCAGGCGTTTGTGTCAGTAAAGTTTGCAATGGATTGCTAGGCATGCCATTCTCTCCTTTATTAACGTAATAGTTATACATATGCAAAATTATAATGACAGGTGCCTGGCAACAAAAAGACCCCACATATAAATGCAGGGTCTTCGTGTAGCTATTATTAAGCTTTTTGAACATTTGCAGCTTGCAGGCCACGTTGTCCTTCTTCAATTTCAAACGTTACGCTTTGACCTTCGTCTAAAGATTTGAAACCTTCGCCTTGAATTGCTGAGAAATGTACGAATACATCTTCTCCAGCTTCACGCTCGATAAATCCAAAACCTTTTTCTGCGTTAAACCATTTAACTGTACCTTGTTCCATAATTGCTGCCTCCTGGTGCGGTTATCCGCACAATGTGTTACTATCTTTGCTCAAATACCTTAGACGAAAAACAAATACTCTTCTCAATCCGAGAAAGAACAAAAATAACTCTTTTGTATAATGACAGATAAAGACTAAAATAGCAAGCAAATTGATTTTAAAAGCACTTGCGCGCAAACAATCATGACTCAACTCAATGTTCCGCCACCATGAAAGTTTTGCGCACGAGTACACCGCGATTCCTTAAGAAACTGGAGATTTTTATGTAGGATTTTAATCCTTATGCTCTTCTATAATCCGCATGGCAATATCCTTTAAATCATCATGATCAGTGAAACGTTCATTGAGCAGATCTATAAGAATATGGTTAAGGAAGTATGCTACGCAGTCCATGTCTTGAAATTGGAGAATTGTCCTTAATGCTTCTTCAAAGATTTCTAAAAACAATGGCTCTGGATTGCCTTTTTGAATTTCGCCAAATGACTCATAAAGCAAATCAATTTTATCAGCAACCGATAAAATGCGCCCTTCCAACGTTTCGTCTTTACCTTCTTTAAAACGTTCCAAGTAAATGGCTTGAAACTCAGTCGGAAGCTCTTCCTCTATAAATTTTCTAGTCATTTCCTCCTCTACTTCACTGAACAGCTGCTTTAACTCTTTCGAAGCGTATTTTACAGGTGTCTTAATATCTCCTGTAAAAAGTTCTGCGTAGTCATGGTTCAAAGCCTTTTCATATAGAACTCTCCAATTCACCTTCTGACCAGCTTCCTCTTCGACAGTACCAAGAAACTGAGCAATTTTTGTCACTTTAAATGAATGGCTGGCGACGGAATGCTCTTGGTATTTGAACTTTCCGGGACAGCGAATAATCTGCTCTAAATCAGACAAACTTTTAAAATAATGATGTACGCCCATTCTACTCAACCTCCCTATCTTTAAGGTTCGTTTGCTTGAACCAACACAAGTGGTTCGTTAAGCATTGTCTATCAATACTTTCCCTACTCTCGACCAAACTATGCAAGAAAACCTAAAATTAATTAAATAATTATTGCTATCGCTTTAAGCTTTGTATGGCAACGCGAATAAGCATCGTAACACTTAATAGGACTTGCTGTTTTAAATCGCATCATTCATCCCTATCACAATTGCACAGGTATTCGTTTCATTACCTTATCAATTAATCCAGTAAAGCCGAGAATAAGGATAATGAGATTAGAAATTAAATAAGCACCGATTGCTTCATTTATTGAGTAGTGCGCCAAGAATTCAGCGACTAAAACAGCCCCTGCAATGGAAAATGCGCCCGCAATAGGTTAGCGATACTTTAGAGACATCAGAAACCCAAACAAATCACCAAAAAATAAATCGAAAATATTCAGCCAATTTTTCCTGCATGCGTTAACCCTCCAGCAGTCGCTCAGCCTATCACAATAAGTAGAGGCCCAGTAGCCCCAAAAATCGAGACCACCAAACCTGCACTCATCGTCTTTATATTCAAATGATTACGCAGACGTTGATAGTGCTTCCCTAAACTCACGACAAACCTCTCCTAACATCTCAATCTATACGCTAAGATGGACGTATGAGTCGTATAATTTCCGACACACGGCAGGCAATCGTCATTTCAATCTACGCACCCATATAGAGTGCGCCTGCGAAAAAGTGTTGTTTAAACAATTTTCCATTAAAAATTTAACAAGAAAACACCCTTTTAAACAATTAGAGCAAATAGATAATTTGACTATACCAAGACTTTGACTGTTTAACAGTTAACCCCAGCAAGAATCGCCTAAGATTTTCATGTGCACTTTTGGTCCGCACCAGAAATCTAACAAATCTTTCCACCCGAAACTTAATTCTCCTTCTAATGACCCATTTTCCTCTTGCAATACTCGGAAACTTATCAGACATTTACCTGTGCAGCAAACTATTCTGCATTCAATGTTACACAGGTACAATAATGATGCAATACCACAAAATAACAACGAGCATCAAAACAAGTAAAATTAATAAAAGTACGCAGTGCGCCAAACAATTCAGACACTATGCTGAATTGTTTTCAAGTTGCGTGATGCATAAATGGTCTTTATAAATTCGAAAGGACAAATAGCTTTACCCCTTCATAAGCAACGACACACACTCCACGTGGCTTGGATGGTGATGGCAGAAATATATAGATGTAGTGGTGTTTACCTTACATTACTGAAGATATAACTGATTAACAAATTTAAATAAGCTTTTCACATTGGTCCTGTATTTTGCAAGAGAAAAGTGCAGAAGAATGCAGTCAAAAATACATAAGCTTGTCAGCCTTCAAAAGTTATTTATTTTTGACGCGAAAGTGCATTTGTTACTCTAAAACTATCACCAGTAAACTTCAAAATATGAGCGTGGTGGAGAACGCGATCCACAAGCGCAACTATTAGTCTTCCATCACCAAATACTCGATTCCATTGACTAAATTCAAGATATGAAGTAATTATTAGACTTTTTTATTCATACCAATCTGAAATGAGTTGGAAAAGGAGCTCTTCTCCTTCCTTATTAAACGGCACATAGCACATTTCATCTAAGATAATTAAATCCACATTCTTAAACCGATTTTTTGAGAAGGATCGAATGTTTTGAATTTCTCGTCTTATCTTGCTAAAATATTATTGTAATGTATAGCAATAAAGTTTTAAATGGATATTTTAGATAGCGACTATAGTTCTTTAACCATCACAATACAATCAGATTCATAGCCGTTTTGTTTATATAAGCTTATTGCTTTTTCATTTTCATTAAAAACTTGTAATACTAATTCACTATATCCTTTTTGTTTAGCCCATTCCTCTGCCTTCTTCAACAATAGTTTTCCGACGCCTTTTCCCTCATATTCTTTAGTTATTGCTATCGCTGAAATATACCCTTGTTTCTTTTTAGTGAAATAATCAACCCATCCTTTAAGCTCGATATAACCTAAGTAGAAATCATCTTTTTTAGCAACATAAATATTAGAGGCGTTTGTATTAATAGATTCTATAATCATTTCTTCATTCTTTTTCAGCATTTCCAATGGATTCCTAAAGTCTAAAAAACCAAAACTGACAAATCTAGGAGCCAAACTTAAAACAAATTCTTTATCTTGACTTTCATACTTTCTTATTAGCATTATATTACCCCTTTCATAAATCGATCTATGGTCAAGTTTCTACATTTATATTTCGGCTTTTCGATAGCTCATTTTTACTTTTGAACTTGAATAAGAAGACAATTCCCAGCAAAACTTCCAAAACAGCAACAATTAATGTGACATATCTCGTCCCTAAGTAATCAATTATAATTCCAGTAAATAATGCCCCTAGCTGCATAGAAAGCATGCTTGATGTGTTCCATAAGCCAAATACTCTTCCACGTAAATCACTAGCCACATGAGTTTGCATGACGTAACGTTCAAACGGCACTACAAAGCCCCCGACAAATGCAAATACAATCATCACCAGGATTCCTTGCCACAGATTAGATGTCAAGCCAAACAATGCCCAACTTGATCCCATTAATATATAAATATAGCCATAACGGTAAATGTTTTTAAAAAATATCTTATTATTAGCAATCCAAATCCCTAAGAATACTGATGTTAATCCCTCAACTACATATAAAACACTCAAACCAACAGACGGGATTTGATAAACGGTATGCACCATCTGTTCAATCATCAGGTTGAACGAACCAATAATCAACCCACCAGTTAATGCAAACAATAATACATATTTAACGTAAACCTTATCTTTCGTAATCATTAATCCCGTTTTTATCTCCCCAAGGAAACTTCTTTCTTTCGCTTTCATTTTGAAATTCTTCACTTGGAGAGTCATTATCGTAAATCCAGCATAAACAAATGAAATAGAAGTCAGAATCCAAAAGAAATTAAGATTGATCAGGGTAACAAGCACCCCGCCTGAGGCTGCTCCTAGTAAACGTACTGCACTCGTTAGCGTAAAGTTTAATGAATTGGCTACTGTTAAATCCTTTTCTTCGATAATCTCTGGAATAATGGTTTGTCTTGCTACTGTCGTCAAAGATCCAAGAATTCCAAGAAGAAATCGAATTATAAAAAATAAAATCCATGCAGTCCAACCCTCGAAAAGTGGAACAAAAATGAATAGCAAGTATAATGGGGCTTTTAAAAACTCGGTAACGACAATGACTTTTTTAGTATCTAACCGGTCAACTAATCCACCTAGGATAAAACTCATAAATATCGGTACTAAACCACTCAGAGACCAGAGTATTCCTAACTGAAGACCACTATCTGTTATTTCTCCTAGTAAAATAAGCATTGTGATAAATGCTCCCCAGGTTGTTAATCCGGTAACTGTCGTCGTACTTAATAACTTCCGATAATTAGTGTTATCCTTTAATATACGCAGAATTTCATTTTCCTTCTTCAAATTATCTTCTCCCTAGCTTTCTTGCCTTCTAATATGTTCGAAAAATTCTAATAGATATGGGATGAAATATTCTCTTTTTTGTTCAGTAAGATAAATAATATCTTTTTTTCTACGCTGAAGTAAATATCTTATAAAGAAAAACCCGCAATTATAGCCCAACCATAATGGAATTTTCTCAACCTGATCCCCAAAAAGTGCAGAATATATTAGTTTGGGTTCATCGTCATATAAATGATTAATCAAAAACTCTCGATAAGAGTTAATTTCTTCTATAGGTAATTGTGTCGCCCAAGGATTTAAATAACTCTTGCCCAATACCTGAACAACAAAGTTTTCCGCTAAACCTTCTTCTATGATATAATCTAATAAATTTTTCTTTCTAATATTATTATTGTCTTGAAGAATTAAATACCTTATGACATGATGATACTCGTGAACAAAGAGAGAACTAATATTATCTAAAATATTTTTATGCTCTTCAAGATGCAATAGTAAATAAGTATTATTCTGAATATTATAACCGACTACTCCATTCAATTTCTCTAGAGCGAAAGAATAATTGGGATTCAGTGATACTATGTGCAAATTTTGCTCTCCACCTTCATAATCTATTAAATTACTGCATTTTTTTTTTACATTTTGGATATGTTGGTATATCTCATTTTGTTCAATTAAGTTATTTTGTTCAGCTAATTTATAAAGTTCATCTTCTTTAGGTATAAATGCTCCTATTTTTTTAAATAATTCTATTGTCTCTTCGTCTATTTCAGATTCTTTACGATTAATAAGCTTGGTATTAATATTTTTAATATTTAATAGCATAATAAATACTCCTATCACTTTAATTAATTTCTTTCACTAAGAAGTTTATAAATGACACTCTCCACATGCGGGAAAAATAAAAGCCTATTAAAGTTCATGTGCGCTAAACTTATAATGGCATTAATTAAACCCTTATCTATATTTCTATCTTGGATAAAAGTTCGTAAAGAAGTCGAATATACCGGGTTTTCTTGGTCATTATCTATATATGTCATATTTTTAATTAAACTAATTTCTTGTATATAACTTTTATAATTAATTTCCTGTTTATTATAATTAATTTTATTAATTCTTTCATCTAATGATTTAACTATTAAATCTATATTTTCAACCTTTAAGTTAAAAGATTCTACAGAATATGAAGCCCAAATTTCATGTAAAAATCTATATAACTCTTTTAAATCTTCTTTTTTAATTTCTAAACTATTAAATAATAAAGAAGTTAAGTCTAAAGATAATAATATTTTTTCCTCTTCATTAATGTTATTTACGAAAGATGAAGTAAGATTAGAACTTTCACAGAATATGCTCTCTATAGTTGGTAAGTTTTGTTTACCGCCGTATCGTTTAACTTCCGGCTGATAATCTTTAATCATAGTGACGTCAGAACGTTTGAAAAATGAATCTTTTAATACTTTATTATTAAATATATTATCTTCAACACGTATTCTGGCAATAAATTTATTTTTTTCGAATAAACAGGAATAAAAAAACCTTACTTTCTCTTTTTTTAAAAAATTCGCAACCTCGTATATGAAATCTTTTTTTTTTCTACTTCAACAAATTCTTTTTTAATTGTTATCCATTGTGCTAAAATAACTTTCAACCCCCAGTTCAAAAGTGGTATTAAGAAAATCACCAACATAATCTTTTCTATCTACTGCATTAGGCAGACACTCCTCTAAAAGTAAGAAATTACATTTTTTTACGATACGGAAAAGTAATTTATAAGAGGTTAATATTTTCAAGTTTATATATTGAGGTTTAAAAACATCATTCATTTGATCTAAGTTATTGATGTTTTTTACATCTATTGGTCTTACATAAAATTCAAAAGGAATTTTTCCTGTTTCAACGTCTCTTATTAGTTGAGAATAAAAATCCATTTCATTGTTATGATTATTATATTTTTCAATATTTAATATCCACTTATTTCTAGACAAAATAATATCTCCTGTTTTTACTCGTGGTATAATATTCGTTCTACTTTTTGTAATTTCTACCCAATCGCGATATGCAGCCTTCCTATTTAAATCTAGATTTATAGAGTCTAAATGATTAACATCACATAAAAACCGATGAAGTATTGGAAGCATCCTCGAGGAAATAGAACTTAAATTTATTGGTAAAACTTTATAATCCTTAAAGTAAAACTCCAACTCTTTTGTTTCATAGTTCACTCGTAGAGAAAGATCCTTTAAACTACCACCATTAAATATGTTTTCTAAGTCTAATGTGTGTTTTGTGACTATTGGATGGACATTCGCATTGAAACCATATAACCCATATAAATCTAAATAGTCAAACCTACTATTCTCCAGACTTCTTTTATGCATTTCCATAATGACTTTTTGATTATAATCAGAATCCTTTAGTTTAGTGAACATTCTTCCATATCCGCTATATATATTATTTAACACGAAAAAATTATTTTTTAATGGTTGAATAAAATATGTATACGAATATGGTTTTCTAGAAAAGTAATTCATAGTTGAATAGATTTTTTTGATTTTATGTTCACTTAATATAGTTTCTCGGTTATGATGAATATTTATTTTGACTTCATTAATTAATTCATTTCTTAAAGAAATAATATTGGCTATTTGTTTATTCGATATTTCTTCCTTTTTGTCCTCGAAATCATATAGTAATTCTATTAATTCTATCATTGATATCTCTTTTGTTTCTCCAATGTATTCTATAAACTTATACTGTAAAATAATGGAGTCATCAAATAATAAAACCAGTTTATTCAAGCTTTTCATTTCTTGTTCTTCCAACTGAAACCTATTAAAATTAACGATTTTTTTTAAATAAACATCTTCATAAATATTTTTCGCCCCCTTTTCTTCATCATTCAAATTGTTCAGAATTTTCTTCCTGTCGTTTCCTAATACAATATTTTTTAATTTAGGAGGATTTACTCTCTCTAAATCTCTATAACTCTTAATCTCTAAAACTCCTGCTTCTATCATTAGGTCAATATATTCATCAACCTCTTCGCCTGGGAGAGAAAAGAAACTTTCAATCACTTTATATAATTGTTTATAGTCTAGGACTTTATTTTCATACTTAACTATAAAACCCTCAATCAATTGATTATATTCAATTTTAATTAGTTTATTTTTATTATTTATTACTAGATTTCTATGATTAACATTTTCCTTTTTTAGAATTTTTATATACTTTTCATCAATCCATATATTTTTATTCACCTCATATAAATCATCATACTCTAAACCTGGATTAATTAAACTAAAAGACGCCTGAGTTTCATATAGATCTTTATTATACTCATTATAATTAAAATTAGTTGAAGATGATGCCATTAGGCGTGCATTTCCCTGAAAACAAAAAAAACTAAATGGACTAGTTTTATAAGTTGCCCTAGTTAAATATTTATATAATGCTATAATTAGATCATTGGTTTTTTTATTGGATATTTTTTTACTTTTTTCTTCTATAAATTTATTTAACTCATTTAGGTAGTTTAACGAACTGAGACACAAAGCTCTATCGAGTATACTCTTATTTGACATATATATATCGATTAAATGTTTTATCTCAAAATCTGATATGTAAAAGCTATTTCTTTTCAGGTTTTGTACTTTTTTAAATTTCATTCTCAAGTAAATATATTTGTCTATTTGTTCTTTCAGACTGTCAACTGAAATAATACTAGGCACATCTATAGAATCAATATTCTTTAGTCTTTGTACCTTTCTTTTCAATTTCAAACATTTTTTTCTTATATCGGTATCTTCAATCTTATTGATAAAGTCATATAGTACACTGTCTATAATTATTGCAATAGATTTAATGTTTTTTTCTAAAGAGAGTTGTTCTTTTTCTAGTTGGTAAAAAGAACATTCATTGCTTGATAGAAAAATGAAATCATCAGGTTTAATTGCTGCTATTCTTAAAATGACATCTTTATTCTCCAATAATTTCAATGCCATCCCCCCAAGTTATTTTATGCTAAAACATATGAGTATAAAGGATAAAAGTTATCACTTAAATTCAAGTATTTCTTCACTCTCGCATCATAAAAACCCCCAATTGCACAGCTTTCTATGTTTAAATGATCGGATACAATTGAGATGTTTTGTCCAATATGTCCACATTCAATTAAACAGTATCTATAGCCCCTAGCTCCATATTTATTCATCATATTAGTAATATTACAGACGAAAAAAATCATACATCCCACATTTTCTGTGAAATTATTACTTGGAACATTTAAACGAGGAATATTTGAGAATCCATTTATATAATTCAATGATATTTTTTCACGGTTATAATGATAAACTCCCTTTTCAATCCCCTCTACATTTTGAATAACTACATATAATTCCAATGGATATATGCCACCAGCAGATGGAGCTTTTAAGCTTTTATCGTTCTTGAACCTGTAAGAGTTATATAATAAATTTAATAGCTGTTCTCTGTGTAGGGGTTCCTTCGCAGACATAGGCCTTTTTGATGAAAGATTTGGCAAAATTTCTTTATAGCTTAACTCAATCGATATATCGTTTAAGTTCTCGACCAAATGTATTTCATTTTCATATCCGAAAACGCTTCCTTTTTCATATTTCAATTGATCACTATAGTTAGTAGTATTATAATGAAAAAGATCTATTAGTTCTTTCTGTTCCATATTTTCATCTTCTTTCTAAGGAAAAGGGTGAGGTTCCATATTTATCCTTCTATTTAAGTCTCTCGATTTTTGTGTAAGCCTTTCACAATGAAGCATAGGTGAACCAGTTGATAGAAAAGCTAGTTCTGGTATTATAACTCTAACGACCTTAAAACCAATTTCACTAACATCTGTAGTTGTTAAATCTTTGAAAAAAACATTTATGTTTTTATCTCTAATCCTATTTATTACTTGCTCTAATCTTGGTTCCTTTTTTTCTATACTTGGATATTCTTTTACATTCATAGACATTCCCGAACACTTTATCAGGCTATCTAACAGGTAGTCCTTCTTATTGTTTAAATAATATATAGGTCGTTCTGATAAATCTTTTGGATTTTCCAAACTATCTGGGATCGGTATATTATGCAGCAATGTAGCTTCCACGTAAATAGAGTATCCCCCTAACCCTTCTTCTAATGCCTTTCTAATTGCTTTACTATAATTAAAGTTAGCTGCACATGCTACATAAAAACCATCTGAGTTTTCTTTCTTTATAATTGTTAAAACTACTGGAACATCAAATTCAGTTGAGATATCATAAATTTCAACTTTTAATCCAGCATTATATGCTTTATTTAATAGTATTTTTATTTCGATTTCTTCTATAGTATTTATATCAATTTTAAATCTTCCATAACCTAACATCCAAAATAGAACAAAAGCATCTCTTTCGATACATTCACACAAACCACGAATAATTGCCCCTTGTAAAGTATTAAAAGCAGCTAGCCCTGTTGAAATTATATCTCTAATAGGCGGATAATTAGTTTTATTTAAATAAACCATTTCACTAGGTATTAATGCCTTTTCTTTAGACAAAATATTCTCTACCACGCTCCACTCCCTACTCGAAATGTTATCATATTTTTTATTAGCTCTTGTGATACTATCAATATTGATTTTATTAACCATATTATTTTTTGGACATATACTCTGGAAGTTCTCTGGTTTTATGGATGCGCAATATCGTTCTATTGCTTCTCCCATTGCCGCGATCAAAGAATCGTTCTCATAAATAGAAAATCCTGAACCCGTTGTTAAACTTGCCCCCCTATTAATAACTGCAAGATGTCTATATATTTTTGGGAGTCCGGCTTGAGTTTCTATAGTTTTTACTTCATCAAAAAAAAATAATGTATCACTTATCATCGTATCAACTCCTGTTTAAATCTGCATACTTCGCAATTAGGAAACTTTAAAATCCTATTTTTTTTGACAGTTAATTCAGATAAATTAAAATTGAATACAGTATTGAAGGTGTTGACATATGTGTTATCCTTAATAAACCTAATAACTTCATGGGTAATAATGTCTGATAAACTATTATGTATATGGCCTAACGGTTCATTAAAATCATGATTTTTAATTACATTTGTTCTATCTAAGCATTCACTACAAGGTCCATCTGCAATAGAAAATAGCGGTCCCACGAAATTACTATTACCAAATAGTGACACATTTAAAAAGTAGACACCCTTTTCAATGGCTATTTTTTCTATTGTTTTTATAAAAGGCTTGTTATAAAAAGAATTGATACATAAGATTAAAGTTGAATGACCAATTTTGATATGTTTTTCTATGTTTTTATGATCATTAATAATAACCTTCTCAAAAGGTAAATCATTATAATAGAGAGTCTTTTGTAACCTTTTACTTTGCTTGAATTCATCAGAAACTATTAATAATTTGAGGTTATATTGTTTGTTTTCTTTTAAAAGTCCCAATTCGTTTAGTTGATTAATTATTTCTATTAAATCTTTTTTATTTACTGCCATCTCTTTACTAATCGTCTCTAACGAATTCGCCCCTGTGAGATATTGTAAAAACTCATTAAATAAAGATAAATTTTCTCCGTAAATCTCATATTTTTTTTGGGTATTTTTATTTAAAAGGTAACTACTATTCTCATTTATCTTATATTGACCAGTTAATTCGTAAAAAATTTTATTCAACCCCCATAAGTTATTTTCATATTTAATGTTTTGAAGTATGTATAATTATCCTTATGGCACTTTTATATTTTCTAAAAGTTCAAATCATCCAAACACTCTTTTTAAAAAACTACCTATCGATGTTCAGTTCAGCAATATAAAAGTTATCAGAGCAAACGTGTAAGCGCTTGCTCTGATAACTTTATTAATTCTTGTCTGCAGACTTAGAATCCGGAGATAATCCAGTTGGAGCTTCACAGCCACCACTAGTCGCCCCACAGCTTCCCGCCTGCAATAACTGCTCAATTGTTTCAACTTTTCCATCTACATTAGTTACTTCTTTGATTTTGATTTTCATGTTTTCTCACCTCCATTTTTCACTTTACAGCAAATTGAGTGAAAAGTCAAATGATATTCTACATTCAGAAAGATACCTTGTGATAGATTCTTTGAAGTGAGATTAATATTAAAGGAATCATAAATCTAGCTGCGCTTCTGCAGGTTGATGTGTGAGGCGTTCATAATTTTTATCTCTTGATTCATCTTCGATATCATCTCTTCCATCACGCCATTCTTTTATAAAGTACGAGACTGTTCGATATGATTCTTTAAAACCTAATTCTTGAAGTGCCAAGAAAATACCTTAGTTTGTTCTTCGACTTTTCTTTTTTAATTACTGACCTTCCCAAAGCCAGTCTGATAAAATTGTTTTCAGGCATTGTCAGCATTCCTTTCGACCTCCGCTGTGTTTGATTCAACACCAATAACAGTAGAGAAATTATGGAAGGCAGGCAAGCCTTTTTATTTAAATTCAAATTGCAGTGTTATGTATTTTGTTTTGCATAACTCTGTACTTTTATTTTGCACTACACAGGTCCAAACAAAGAATACCAAATCCCTGGTACATCAAGCGGCTTAGCATGTAATCTTACTACCATAAATCTCTTGTGGAGTGATGGTAAGGATAAAAATTATAAAAAACATAATAACATTATTGGAAATCATCTCCACGTAAGGCTTATAAATGAATTAATATTTAAACCCAAACAATGTACCAGTTTCATCTTCTTTTTGTGAAAGTTCACATACAACATCAGACTTTAAAAATTTCTCCTTTGAAACGTCAGAGTCAATAACACTGATTATGTACTGAATATCATTTTCTTTGCAGTACTCTTTAATAAAATCTAGGTACGATTCCCTTCTATTCTCATGTAACGCTTCAAAAGGACCGTCATGATACAAAAATCTAAAGAAACTTTGATTTGAATAAAAACTTAATATAGCCAAATCAAAACACATACATAGCATCTTACGACAGCCCAATCGCCGAATTGTAACTTTATTATACACTATACTTATTGTCATCTAAATATTCACCCTAAAATAACCAATCGGAAAACATTACAGACCTGTAGGGAAAGAGATACGGAGATTAGTACAGTTTGTGTTCCAATCTTTGTATGCGACTTTTTATTTTCATGAGCAAGATTAACCTTTGTTCTACAGAACACTAGTCCTTTCAAGCATTTCCCCAAACATAATACATTATGAAACAGCTTTTAATCACCTAGCTTCCTTCTAGCTTTCAACTACTTTAAACATTGAGCATTAGATAACTTTTATAAAAAATTATACTATTAGTCAATTTCCACTCTATATTATTTCAGATAAAACAGCCTCGAAATGAGTCTTTTCACCTATAAGAATCTTAAGTTCTTAAAGATAAGATGGTTAACGCTTGAGGCCAAAAGCGTTTAATTCTAATTGGAAAGGAGGACTCCCACAGTGGAGAACAAAATGAACAGATCAAATATTGATTGGTATGAGCAATGCCTTGCCCATTGTGAAGATATCAGAATCTCTAAAACTATAATTATATTGTTCCTCCACCTACAGGAACGAAAATATGAACGAGATCATAAAGAAGCTTCGGATTCCCGGATACGAAACGAAAGTAATTACCAAGCCTAAAAAGAATAAAGAAAACAAGCGGACCAATGGAATCCAGTTGTCGCTTGATATTGATATCGAACAAGGAAGAACGGATAAGGCGAGTAACGTATAAATCGATTCCCTTCAGTCAAAGATAGTCACACATTAAATAGACTGGAGGGGATTGTATGAACAAGCCATACCGTATTGTAAAAGTCAGTTATTCCGAAGAGTTGCCCGCAGAATCAGAACTGTGGTTCAGAAGATTTATTGAGAAAGCGCTTCTTGATCAAATCGCAAAAGATGATTATAGATTTCAGGCTTTACTGATTAGTAGAAATCAATGAATGAGAAAGGAGAATTTCATGGAAGAGAAACAATTGATTGTGGTTTATAGCCGCGTTAGTTCAGCTGCTCAAAGTCTTGAATTACAAAAGGAGGCAGCGAAAAGATTACTTGAATCTCAAAATTTAGTAGGTAACGAAGATTTTATTGTTTATCTATCCGATGCCGATGTTTCTGCAACGAAGTACAAAATGAAAGAAAGACCAAAACTAATGGAACTGATTCGCTTAATACAAGAAGGAAAAGTTAGAACTGTCATCGGATATAAACGAGATCGTTTTGCTAGAAACTTTTATGAGTTTGTAGATATAACAAAAATTTTTATTAAGCATAGTGTAGAAGTTATTTACACCGGTAGTAACGAACCGCCGTTTAAAAACAAACTAGCCCTTGAAGCGTTCTATGGCATGTTTGGGCAAATTGAAGGTGAAAACATCCGTACACGTACAGATGATGCACGAAAGCAATATCCCTCTCGAATCTTTGGATATATTCGGAAGAAAGAAAATGGTAAAGTAATTTTTCAAATCGATGACCTCAAAAAAGAATTGATTATTTCATTATTTAATGACTTTTGTAAAATCGATAGTGAAGACCATTTTATTGATATGTTGCTAACTCACCGAGCGGGCCTCAACGACCCAAAAAGAATCCAACAAATACTAACAAATCCATTTTACTCGGCACACTATGAAACGAAAAATGGCTATCAATTATTGCCTCATGTCGAACCGATTGTCAGCTTGGAAAATTTTCTTGCTGTTCAATCTCAAATTAATAAATTCTCCGCTTATTATGAGGGGATACTTCAGGATATTGACAATCTAGTTAAAATTATACCCCTTTGTGGCAAGTGTCATCGTTTCATGAAACACCGCAAGGCCAATCTCCTTGATAAAGGATACTTTGTATGTAGCGATAATCATAAGAGAGTGGCAATATCAGTAGAAGAAACTAATGACTTAATTACTCAAACTGTACAGGACCATATTCAATCTATTTCAATCAAACAAGCTGAAAATGTGATTTTGAATAAGATTCGTTCAGTAAATAAGAAATTAGAACTGGCGCAAAAGGAAACAGTATCAAATTATTTGGATACAGCATTGTTGATTAGCACACTTGATCAAAAGGATAAAGTCTTTATCCCCAAGTATTTGGATGAAATTAAAGCACTGAAAGAACATCATTCTTCAATGAGAGATGACATACTCGCATTAAAAGAACTTAGTGAGGATATAAAAAACGTTAAACAATTAGCCGAACTAAACTTTAACTTCTCTCACCAAGAACTTCAACAGTTAATTAAATTACTTGTTGATGAGGTATTAGTTTATAAAGATTATGTACAAATCATGTTATATCTCTCAGTGTTCGAAAAGGATGCTGACGCCTCATGATGAAAATAGATGCCATTGGCTATTTACGCTACTCTGACAAGAAGCAAGATAGTAACCATTCTTTAGAGATTCAAAAAAACCAAATTCTACTTCTTGCAGAAAGAAAAAATCTTAACATTATAGAATGGCGCGCAGACAGAGCAACAAGTGCTTTTCGTAACAATGCTGGTAAACGTAAAGGAATGCAAATGGTTCTGGATGATATCGCTAAAGGTGCTGGGGCTATCTGTTTTTATGAGGAATCTAGAATCACTAGAAGTATAACCGACTTTTATAATGACGTATATACACCTATTAAAGAACAATACCCACAAACAAAGTTTTTCAGCACACAATCCGATGAAGAATGGAATCCAAATGATCCTATTACACAAGCGAAACTTGTTTTTGCCGCTGAAGAGTCCGAAATAAAGTCTATTCGTACGATAGATTTTCATGCAAATTCATTAAATAAAGATACCCCCAAGCGTCCCGGATCACGCACGCCCATTGGCTATGATATGAATGATGGTATTTTATTTCCAAATGAAGATGCCAATGTTGTTGAATTAATTTTTTATCTGGCGAGTTTTGGGCATTCACAACAAACCATTGCCAAATATCTTAATCAATGCAACATCAGTACCGAAAAAGTGAAGCATTGGAACAGCAGTACAATTGGATATGTCTTATCCAACCGGGTTTACGGTGGGGATTTAGCTTGGAATGTCAGGACTAGCTATGAAATTAGCAAGCCAAAAGCCGAGCAAAAGATAGATTTATTTAAAAATATTCACGAGCCAATTGTAAGTCCTACGGTTTTTCATCTTGTAAAACAAATAAATGCATTAAAGAGTGAATACGGCACGATGAATACACCGTATTATCTGCGTGGAATTTTCAAGTGTAAGAAGTGTAATTTACACCTTGTAGCAAAAGACAATTCTCCAAAGGGTAGATGTGGTCAATATTTAATTTACAGATGTGTGAGATGTAAGAATGCAACACCTATTACACCTGTCCATCGTGCTGTGTTAGGTGATTTACAAAGAAAATGGCATACACAACTTTCTACTCTAATGACCACATCTAAAGAGCAACTTAAAAGCTGGTTCAAAACGCTTAGCAAAGCAAAATTAGAACAGAAATGTCTATTAGATAAATTGCATTATAATAAAAATATGTCGGGGGACGATATTGCAAACACTCCTCTTTTGGAAGAAGTGTTCACCGTTGCACAGAAAAGACTTGAAGATGAAATAACCTATATGAATATGACAATGGATGAAATTAATAAGTTACTCAACGATCATTACCTTGATAGTTTTTTGAAAGAAATGCTGCAATACAGCATTTTAGATTTTAAAAACAGTGAATTGCGCGTCTTTTTTCTAATGTATTTTGATGAAATACACATTGATTTTGAAAAAAATAACGACCTCCAAATTAGTTATCGGCTTTCCCCATTTGTTTTACTTGAAAATTTAACTGGTCAGGTTACCGAACAAATGGAGAAATTTGAAGATATCACTGGTTAGGAAACCGAAGACTTTGACCCAAAATAGGATTCTAGAATCGTTACACTCCTGAAAACCTTATTATCAAGGCTTTTCGGGAGTATCTGTTCGGTTTTACAACCATCTAAGTATACTTCGATGGCCATGAAACCGAAGCCTATATATACGTTATGGTCAAAAAACCGAAGCATTAAACATAAATAAAAAACTTTTTTCAAAAACCCCTTCAAATATGAAGATGCGAAGATACAATGTATTTCGGTTAATCAACCACTGGCGAAAAATTAAAACGGAAAATGAATAGGCATCAAAACGTTAAACAGTTTTGATTTATTCAGTATTAAAAAGCCTAAAGGAGAGTCTTTAAAATGAAATGCGCAATCTATATCCGAACAGCAAGCAAAAACAATCTAGATTTTCAATTAAAAACACAAACGGAGGAACTTGAACACTATATCGCGGAACAGAATTGGCAGCTATACAATTCGTATATCGATATTGGTTCGGGTCCCAATAAGCATAAAAATCTACAGAAAATGATTGAAGATGCTCAGAATAATAAATTTGATGTTATTCTGTCGGCAGACCCATCACGATTATTACGAAACCCTGAACTATCATCTAAAATAAGGGAACTTTGTGAGATGAAAGAAATTGAACTGATAACATTTGATGGTTCCATCAATACCCTGCAAGGAAATGTAGAGCCAATTAGCCTTTATGCTTGGTTAATTGAACATGAAACACAAATCCGGAGTCAAAGAATCAAACTTGGCAAGAAGAAACGTTTATTAGAAGAACAAATTAAGTAATGAAAAAAACATCGTAACCCAACAAGCGAAAACCGCAGTGGTTACATAACCGTTCAAAAAGACGGTTGTGTAATGCTGCGGTTTTTCGTTTTTAATCTAAAACTTTAAAACGGAAAGGAATTACACTTATTATGAATAAATCTCATTCAGTTGAACGTATTTACGCAGAACCAAAGTTGGCATTTGCTAAAGTAATTAAGGCCATCATTCATCATAAAATCGAGGAACTTGTCCATAATGCTAGTAAGGTAAACACTGCTACATCTCAATCTAAGGAAAAGGAGCAAGATGCTTCATGAGATGCGCAGTATATATTAGAGTATCAACCGATAAGGAAGAACAAAAAGCCTCTCTTAAATACCAGAAAGAATTGTTTTATAAATTTATCGAGGAGAAGGAATGGGACATCTTCGAATTTTATGTAGATGTTCAGTCCGGAACAACAGCTAAGAGAAAAAACCTTCAAAGAATGATTGAAGACGCACAGGATAAAAAATACGACATCATCCTTGCCAAAGAACTTTCACGTTTAGCGAGAAATGGTGAATTGTCTTATAAGATTAAAAACCTGTGCGAGAACCAAGGCATTCACATTATTACGCTTGATAATGCGATTAATACACTGACTGGAAATACGAATATGTTTGGTCTTTACGCATGGATGTATGAGCAGGAATCGCAAAACACAAGCAATCGTGTTAAGGAGACTTTAAGAACTCGTGCTAAAAAGGGGCTATTCAAAGGTTCGCATGCCCCGTTTGGGTATGAGGTTAAAGACGGAAAGCTTTATATTCGCGATGATGAAACACCCGAAATTGTCAGGAGAATCTATCGAGAATATATTGAAGGTAGTGGTCGTGAAAGCATTGGACGCCGTCTATACAATGAGGACATTCGAACACCTGCTGCTGTCGCTGGGAGGATTAATGCCAATGACAAATGGAATGATTCAACTATTAAATTAATACTCACAAATCCTCATTACACCGGCGACCTTGTCCAAGGGCGTACTACTTCTGTAAGTGTCACAAGCAAAAAGCGGAAACAGCAACCTAAGAGCAAACAATTTATTATCCCAAATACACACGAGGCTATTATCTCAAAAGAAATGTTTGAAACCGTCCAAAACTTGATGAAACAAAGAAGAAAGTTTATACCAGCACCGAGACTTCATTTATTTACGAACACTCTTTTTTGTGCGGATTGCGGAAAAGGATTATGGTTTCGAAGCAACAGAAAAGGATACATTTGCGGAAGTTATGCGCGTTATGGCAAAAAGGCTTGCACTGCTCATACTATTAAAGAAAAATTTCTCATAGAAACCATATTATCTGATATAAGAATGCTTATTCAAGATATTGACAAAGAGTATTATGTAAAAGAGCTTGAAGCAAAATCGAGGAAGTCTAAAAATGTATTACAACAAAGGCTTGATAAAACGAAGAAACAAATCAGTGTTTTAAAAGGTCGTAAAAGGAAATACATTAACATGTTGGCAGATGAACTAATATCTCACGACGACTATTCCGAGATGACCCAAGAGAACAATGATGAAATTGCTCAGCTAGTCGAAAAGAAAAATGAAATGTTATCGTTCTTGGAGAGTGAGCAAGTGATCGAGAACATCGACAAGCTAAAGAAAGAACTTTTACACTTTTTGAATTTTGATGAATTAACACCCGAGATTTTACATCGTTTAATCAATCAAATTGATGTGAAAGCAGACGGCACACCGGTTATTCATTACCGATTTGCCGTCCCAAAAATTAAATAGAAGCAGATTCCCCTTAAAGGGAGTCTGCTTCTTCTTTTAAAACTATCTGCGAGACACACTCCACATGATAAGTCTGCGGAAACATATCCACCGGCTGCACTTTCTCGAGCTCATAACCAAACTCCTTCAAATGCGCAATATCCTCCGCAAATGTTTGTGGATTACAAGAAACATAGACGATTCTTTCAGGCTGTGCCCGACCGATTCTTCGCATTACTTTCCCGCCTGCACCTGAGCGTGGTGGATCGAGTAGTAATAGTTCCGGCGCACCAAATTCCCCTAGCACTTCATCAATGCCATGTCTTGCGTCTTTTGCTAAAAAGTAGGTGTTATCGAGATGATTATCGCTCGCATTTCGTTTTGCTGATGCAATGGATGATTCTACGAGTTCAATTCCCGCAAGTTCTTTCACACGATTTGCAAAAGGGAGTGAAAACGTGCCGACACCGCAAAACAAGTCAATCATTTTCTCCGTCTTTTTTGGCTCACCCATTTCAAGCCCCAATTCAATTAGTTTTTCCGCTTGTACAGGATTCGGCTGGAAAAACGTATCGAACCATAGACGGTAACGATAGCCCATTAATTCTTCATAAATGAAGTCTCTTCCGTATAAAAGATGAGTTTCCTCTGCTTGTGAACGATCTGCTAAGTCACGATTTTCAAGCCACATTAAACTTTTGACGTTTGGAAATTTCGCTTCAATTCGGGAAACAAGATTGTCTATTCCCGCCACCGCATCAGGTCCTTCAGTTGCAAAAATTGCAAGCATCATTTCGTTTGTTACGAATGATTGTCTCACCATCACAAAACGAAGTAACCCTTCTACTGTCTCTTTATTATATCCTGTTAACTCTTGTTCTTTTACCCAATCTGCCACTTCTAATACAGCTTCTTTCATTTCTGGCTTCATAATTAAACAAGTGTCTAACGGGATGACGTTTAAATAATTTCCTTTTTCATGAAGCCCGAGTGATCCATCTGGTGCAAATGTAAATTCCATTTTATTTCGGTAATACCAAGGATCTTCCATACCGATTGTGTCCTCGACAAGCGTAGAGTCAAACCCTTCTTTTTGAAGATAAGTTTTTACTGCGTTCGTCTTTTCCTGTAGTTGACCTTCATAACTAAGATGTTGCCACGAACAACCGCCACACTTTTCAAAATGAGGACACGGCGCTTTCACGCGGTTTGGATGTTTCGTGACAAATTCATCTATATTGGTTTTCCATTTTCTTCTTACCGCATGTTCAATCGTCACATTTACTTCTTCCCCTGGGATTGTGTAAGGGGTTATTAAATGCACTTTACTGCTATTTCCTTTTTTCGTAGTCCATGGCACAATTGCTTGACCAATGCCACGGTTATCAAATCTATCGACTTTAACATTAAATTGCTTACCTTCCATTTTACGAAGCACACTCCTAAACAAATTCCAATTAATTATAATTAATATTGTATCAGATAATCTAGCATACATGGCATTCTAGTTATTCGAGCTAATCTACTTAGCATTTCATCGATTCAAGCAATAGACATAAAAAAGATTGCTTAACGTATTAAGCAATCTCTTTCAACACTTTTCCTAATTTTCTTTCACACTTCCTATTATAAGATACACCAGCCATAAGTTTTGTCTTAAACTTTCCAACCGTCTCGCGTACTTTTTGATTGTGAATTAACAGATTCCTGGTCTTTTCATCTTTCAAATACTTTTGAAACCATTTATACTTTTTCAACTGCTCCATATTCCTGCCGATGTCTTCTTCATCAACCTTTAAGAAAGGGAAATAAGTGACTAAGTTTAGGATATCAAGTAAGAATGTCACAAACCCCACTCCTTCACCTTCATTTAGTCTAACTTATCAAAAAATTTATTCCTGTGCAACCGGCAGCATCCTCGTCTCAAATGACAAAGCAAGTTTAAACAATCATGAATGGTTTGCAATCTATTATGCGAAAACTTGCCCACCATTCACATGTAGGACTTGCCCCGTAACAAAACGAGAATCATCGGAAGCAAGGTAAACGAAAGTCGGAGCTACTTCAAACGGCTGGCCTTGCCGGTCCATCGGATTACCCGCTAAAACTGTCTCGTCTGCTGAAAAACTAGACGGGATGATCGGTGTCCAAATCTTCCCTGGCGCAATCGCATTCACCCTTATGCCTTTACTCACCAAGTTCCTCGCAAGTGCCCGTGTCCATCCTACAATTGCCGCTTTCGTTGCGCTATAATCCATTAATTGGTCGTTTCCGTCAAAGGCAACAACAGATGTTGTATTAATAATGGAACTGCCTTGTTTTAAATGTTTCATCGCTGCTTTCGTCGTATAAAAGTGGGAATATACATTTAATTTGAACGTTTCATCAAATTGTTCATCAGTAATATCTGAAACATTTAATTGTTGGAATTGAATGCCGACATGGTTACAGAGAACATCTAACCCACCAAATATTTTGACGGTTTCTTCAACAATGTCCACGCATTGTTGTTTTTCACGTAAATCTCCTGGAAGTAAAAGACAGCGCTGACCAAGTTCTTCGATTCTATTTTTGGTACGTGTGGCATCATTATGTTCATCCAAATACGCAATTGCCACATCTGCCCCTTCTTTTGCATAAGCAATCGCTGCCGCTGCCCCCATTCCACTGTCTCCCCCTGTAATAAGAGCGACTTTATCTTTAAGCTTATTACTTCCCGTGTAATTTGGATTTTCTACAATTGGACGCGGAACCATCAATTCCTCTAGGCCGGGCTGACGGTATTGCTTCTGTTCTGGCACTGTAAGCGCGACTTCTTTATATTGTATGATTTTCCCGTAATTTGGATACAGTGGGTAGTTCTCTTGGTCTGAATGTTCACTCGTCAATTCATTCTCCCTCCTGACTTCGTACTCATCAGGCTACTTTATGCATGCGGCTAATTCGTTATACGTCACACCTGAAAGAAATAAGAATATAGTAAACTGAGAAATGAATTTAGGAGGCTAACTTTATTGGAATATTACTATTCTCCTTACGTGCATTATTTATTAGTTCCCTTTTCTGAAGCCCGAGCAAGTATGATTTACGGAGAGCAATTTTTGCAGTTAAAAGTCCCTGAGATTGGGCCAAGACCACCCTTTTACACACAGCCAGTGTATGAACCATATATGCCCCTCATATGATTATTTTCTTCAATACTTCGTTCAACCAAAAAATAATATTCTTGCAAGCAGCGGCGAATAATTAGCTTATAGGTACTAGCAAGAAAATGTTCCTAATTTAAAAGCGGCTTCGCTAATTGAACGAAACCGCTTTTAATCATTTCTGCAAAGTATTCAATGTCTATCTATATATCTTCCAATTCAGCCGCTTAATGAATTGCGTTAATCGAACATTACACAGGCTAACTACAATTTTTGTAAATATATCACTTACAGGTATTAGCATTGCTAACGCTGGGGTAGGAATATTTCGATCATCATCTATTTTTTACTTTGTAATTATCCCCTACTGCGCTTTTGGCTTCATAAAGGGCTATATCTGCACTTTTTAATATTGCAATTTAGGTTATTAATTCCTTCTAAAAAACCATTCGAATAATTAAAGGCAAAACGAATCATTTTGAAACCCCAACATATATAATAGAACCCAAAATTTAAGTAAAGTTTAGGTGAAACGGTAAGCCTTGATTTTCACATAATCGAGTAGAGTGAACGAATCAGAATTTTGATTCGTTCAACCCTCTCACACCACCGTACGTACGGACCCGTATACGGCGGTTCAATAATTTGAGTGTACAAACTGGTACTTCTTAGATATGTCCATATATCCGAGTTGTG
>JAPFCR010000040.1 GCA_026169375.1 Sporosarcina sp.
CCCATAAAGAGTGCGACACCAACAGAAAGTAAATGTCCGATGTGCGGTCATATTTCAATCCACGCACCCATAAAGAGTGCGACTTTATATAACTGTACTGCATCACGTCCTACGATTATTTCAATCCACGCACCCATAAAGAGTGCGACGAAAAGTCTGGTCGATAAGGTCTTAGAATCTATATTTCAATCCACGCACCCATAAAGAGTGCGACAATTAAAGACAAATAGACAAGTGGTGGTAACTGGATTTCAATCCACGCACCCATAAAGAGTGCGACGCCATTACATTAAAAATCCAACATCGCAACGTGATTTCAATCCACGCACCCATAAAGAGTGCGACATATCCTTCTTTTACACTAATACATTTTCACCATATTTCAATCCACGCACCCATAAAGAGTGCGACATGGTAGCTACCGTATACAACGGTCGATTAATGGATTTCAATCCACGCACCCATAAAGAGTGCGACAACGTACAAAATGGCTACATTGACTTAAAAAACGATTTCAATCCACGCACCCATAAAGAGTGCGACGTTAAACATGCGGCGCAAAATTAAAGGGAGGTGAATTTCAATCCACGCACCCATAAAGAGTGCGACCAGGTGGTACTAACAAAAAGGAGATGGATGAAATGATTTCAATCCACGCACCCATAAAGAGTGCGACATACAGGGTTTATAAAATACAAAGGAGAAATTTATATTTCAATCCACGCACCCATAAAGAGTGCGACCCAGCTTGGTTGGATAACATGGCGAAAACTGAATGATTTCAATCCACGCACCCATAAAGAGTGCGACGTTATTAAAAGGTATGCCTGAAATTATTGGAATCATTTCAATCCACGCACCCATAAAGAGTGCGACTAACAGTTAAAGGGGATGGAAGCTATGACGTACAATTTCAATCCACGCACCCATAAAGAGTGCGACTGCGAAAAAATGCTAAATACTGATCGAACAATCAGTATTTTATTACCTTCTAATTAATTGTACATCAAACCATAATCTAATTCATTAAAAATTATACAATAAACAAGCTTTTTCGGTGCGAGTCTCCTAGGGTTTTCATGTGCACTTCAGGTTCGCACTGAAACCGTTACATGCTCATCCAACTAGCGAAGGTGCGACGAAATATCCTCCAGATAAGCATCTCAAAATTTCAAATTTGCATTTTTGAAGGAGACATAACGTTTTAGTGACTGGTATTTTTAATTATATACCCCGAATAATTTTTTTCACATCATTCAAATAATCATCTGTTACTTCAGGGACAAGCAGTTTACCATCAATTGCTTCAGACATCATTTGCTCCTTTTCTTTTAATCGTTTATACACAGATTGGTCGATAAAACCTTCATGCGCTCGATTCCCTTCAGTCATTAAATAGTAATAGCGCGTATATTGATTCTCTGACAGTCCCAATCGATGAATACGATCTCTAGATTGCAGCATAAATGTTAAATTGAAATTGTACTCAAAATAAATCGCGTCATGAACCGTTTGATGTAACGAAATAGATTCCCCCAAAGTGTTTGGATTAGAAATCATGACCTGTACATCACCATCACGAAAGTCATTGATTAAATTAACCCGCTCTTCTTTTGGCGTTCCACCGTAAATTAAATTAACTGATATTCCACTTTGAGCCAGAACTTCTTGAATCTTTTGCATGGTCTTTACAAACATCCCCCATACAATTACCTTCTTTCCTTCACTCACTAACCTTTCTATTAATTGAATACCTTTTTCAAATTTCGTAGAAGGTATATTTTCTACCTGTAATTGTTGGTAAGCTCTTCGTCGTGCAATTTCTCTTTCTTCATTATTTAAAGCATTAGTTTGTGATAGATTAATTTCTTCGTCTAAAAATCCTAGTTCTTGATATTCGATTTTCTCTAACAATAACGAAGGGTTTGTAGATGCTTGCAGTAACCTTAAATATAGAGAAAGTATATTTCCTTCATTTTCATATATAGCCTGGACTAATTGTTTTTGCTTTTCATGGGGTTCAACAACAATCAAGTTATCTGAATCTGCTTCTGGTACATTTAAATCCATTTTATTAGTTCGCCAAAAAAAGGGCTGAATGCGATTATTAATTTCTTCAACATCAGGATTTTCTAAATCACTTATTTCCCACCCAAAGAACGAATAATCATCAAGTATTTCAATTACATTTTTTGAATTGCATTTTGTACCTACCTTATAATTAATCGTCATTACACTTTACACCTACTTTCAATGATGTAATCGCATAGATAAATTAATCATAGCATAAAAAATTCGTACAATTGGACTCGTATCTGAAAATTCCGCAATGCTTTTCCAACATTTTTTATAAAACCAAAATCAAATTATCCATTTCAAGAAAACTGCCCCACTACAATGCTTGATCCCATTTCCCAAATAAACAATTTAATTATCTCCCCCAATTCCCCACCATAATGAAGTTTCCGTCTTTTTCACACAATTTACTTTGTTGCCGTTTCATTTTATAGTCGGTTCAATCCTTCTTGAATTGACTGAAAACGTGATATAATACAGAAAGTAAGGTGAATCAATGAGACGAGAAAAGTTATTAAAAACGATTGAACTGGAACGTTTGTTAGATTTAAAAGTGGATTTTGCGTTCAAACAGTTGTTTGGCAGCGAACAAAATAAAGTGAAACTTCAATCAGTGATCTACTGATTGATAGTTGAACCAATCGGGCTTTTACAGGCAGTTAGCTCTTGCACTTTACTGCCTGTTAATGCGGGATAAATCAATTACGATTGTTTTTCTAAATGCGATTTTGCAGAAAACGAACCGGGGCACTATCAAAAACATTCAGTTTCAAAATATTGAAATTGTCCCAGAACACAAACTAGATAAAGAAGCGCGACTCGATATTTTAGCGGAAACGGATACCGGTGAAACGATTAACATCGAAATCCAATTTACAAATAAATATGATATGGTGAAACGATCGATTTATTACTGGGCGGAAGTGTATTCCTTCCCTTTTGAAAAACGGATGAATTATAAAACATTACAACCTGTTATCGCGATTAACATTATGAATTTTAATATGTTTAAAGAAACGAAACGATTTCATACCGCTTATCATTTATACGAACAGGAAGAAAAATTTAAGTTAACGGACACGATGGAGTTCCACTTCATTGAAATGCCGAAACTCATCCGCGATTGACAATTGGAGAAGTTAAATCCATGGGATGATGTGCTCGCACGTTGGTTATTATTTCTTGGCATAGTCGATCAACGGAAGGAAAAAGTATACGAAGATATTTTTAACGAATTGGAGGCCATTGCGATGGAAGACAAAAACTTATGCCGCGCATTTGAAAAATGGGAAGTGTTAAGCGGCACAAAAGAAGAAGTCGCCGCTTACCGTGCGCGGATGAAACGATTATTTGATGAAGAATCGATGATCGGTGAAGCTGAAATGCGTGGAGAGGAAAGAGGGAGAGAAAAAGGTAGGGAAGAAGGACGAAAAGCAGGCGAAGAGAAAGGTAAAGAAGAAACGGCGATGAATATGTGGCGCATGGGGTTAGATATACACATCATTGCTGAAGCGACTGGATTAACGAAAGAAACGGTTAGGAAAATTGTAAAATGAAGAAAATCTAATCTAGTCGGTCACACAATTATGTACCGTAAATTATAAATAGGATTTTATACCATTTCTCTAGTTTATTTTAGCATAATTTCAAGGATTTTTCTTTTACCTTCTTTTGCTAATCATACAACCTAGAAACAAAGCTGTTTAGATAAACACTAAAAAATGGCAGTCACACGAGTATTCGCATGACTGCCATTTTATTTTCAGTTTATGTATCAGCCGCCTCTGCCGTACATCATTAGAAAGTTTTAAACCACCACTTCTCAAAGTGGGTGTTTGCAGAAACCTTCCTGTTTGTCCTCGCTGTTCATAAGAAGAACGAGGCTTGCCATTTCAGTTTCGATCTAAAACTCCCTTTTTCAGCTCAAAGGTTAAAACTTAATAGGCGTACGAACAATGCAGCTTGTATTTAGTATTGTACAGGACTCGCTTACTTTTTTCAATGGAAATTAATTCCTTCAACTTATAAGCCCTTTCCCTATCCCTCATCATCTTCGCCGCATCCCTCGTCTACTTCTACTAACTTATCGTCAACAACCTTCAATATAGGTTGTTGAAATGCAGTCACCATATATTCGTAGGTTTCCTTTAATTCATCTAGCGTGTCGCCGACAAGCACATTATGGCTTTCCGCCCAGGCACGAGGTTGATCATCGTCATCATAGTAAACTTCGTAGACTTCGTAGAGAGGTCTATTCAATCCATCCTTTAACTTTAAGACTCTATAATTCCACATAATACGCACTCTCCTTGCATTGCTTTCTAGGTCGAATATAAAGTGAAAATTCCCTCTTATAATCCAGAGCTGCTGCGGCGAAATTCTTTTTCACCATTGCCCCCGCCTGCGGATTAGAATAGGAACTAAACAGCCTTACTTCTAAAGAGGTGAATCTCCTTGAACAAGCTTACCATTTTTAATTTCAATAGAATAGAAGTAACTTATTTTCTTCAAAATAAACAGCCTTGATTTGATGAAAATATCAAACCAAGGCTGTTCTTTTTCAAGCATGATTGCCATTGCTCGATGTGAAACGGCTTAGGAAATCTTTCAACCGCTCACTTTTTGGATTTTCAATTATTTCGGAAGGCGGGCCGTCCGCTTCGATGACCCCGTCATTTAAAAAGAGGACACGGTCTGCAATGTCGAGGGCAAAGTCCATTTCATGCGTGACGAGGACCATTGCCATTTCTCCCTCTTCTGCGATGTCGCGAATAACTTCCAGCACTTCGCCGACTAATTCGGGGTCCAGTGCGGATGTCACTTCATCAAACAACATAATTTTTGGCCGCATGACTAACGCTCTTGCCATGGCCACGCGCTGCTTTTGCCCGCCTGATAATTGGTTTGGGTAAAGATCGACTTTATCCGCCAGTCCCACTTTTTCCAGCATTTCCAGCGAACGTTTTCTTGCCGATTCTTTACTTTCTTTTTTCACATTAATCGGCGCAGTCATACAGTTTTCCAATATAGTCATATGAGGAAATAGATTAAAGTGCTGAAAAACCATGCCGATATCCCCGCGGACTTCACGCAAGTATTTTTCATTTGCCGGGACGAGCCCATTTTTACTTTCCATATGCCATAAATTTTTACCATTCACTTCAATCGTTCCCATCGTCGGGTTTTCCAGTGTCATTAATAAACGGATAATTGTTGTTTTTCCCGATCCGCTTGGTCCGATAAGCGCCACTTTTTCAGCGGATCCGATGTCCAAATCGATTCCTTTTAACACTTCTACCTCGCCAAAGGATTTGTGTACATCACGATACTTTGCAATTGGTTCTCCCATAGCTAACTCTGCTCCTTATGATTCAGTCACGTATTTTTTATCAAATCGCCGATTATATTTATCTTCTAATTTCTTAATTAGTAAAGCCGATGGATAACTTAAGATTAAGAAGAAAATCGCCACGACCGTTAACGGTTCTACATATTTATAATATTGCGCGCCGTAATCATTCGCTAAGTGCAACATCGCCACAACACCGATTGTAGAAGCTAACGGCACTTCTTTAAACATAATAATTAAATAGTTGCCGAGCATCGGAATCGTCGGCGGAATCGCTTGCGGTAAAATCACTTTAAACCACTTTTGACTTGTCGATAAATTAAGCGCTGTCGCCGCTTCCCATTGCCCTTTCTCAACGGATTCAATGCCCGACCGGTACACTTCAGACAAGTATGTGCTGAAATGGATCCCGAGTCCTAATACAGCGGCAGAGAATGGATTTAGCGAAACGCCTATCACCGGAACCATCGGCCATGCGTAGTAAATGAAAAACAGCTGAACAAGCGGAGGCGTTGAGCGAATAAATTCCGCAATCCACTTAAAAAGCCAGTTGGCCGGCTTGAACGGAATTCGGTCCATAAACAGCCAAAAGAATCCAAAGATAGCTGCAAAGAGGTAACAGACGATTGTCAAGCCGACTGTAATCCACATGCCTTTAAAAATAATCGGAATGACCTCGAAAAATACTTCCCAACTCCATGTCATGCTTGAGCCACTCCTTTCTTAGACACGCTTTCCATCTTGCGTGTAAATGCGATTAAAGGCAGTGCCAAGATGAAGTAAAAGACGAGGACCAAAATATACACAATCGGCGCATCAGATAAATGCGTGCTTCGGTAAATATCGCCGTAGTATAAAATGTCCATCAGCCCGATTAACGACACTAATGAAGTCGCTTTCAAAATTTGAATTAAGTAGTTGCCGTACTCCGGAAGCATCATGCGAACCGCCTGCGGTAATATTACGTGGCGCATCCGCTGAAATTTCGACATATTCAATGCGACGGACGCTTCCGTTTGCCCCGGCGCAACGGCAGCGATGGATCCTCTTACAATTTCAGACATATAAGCGCCGTAATTTAAAGAGATTGCGAGAACCCCTGCCCAAATATCGCTTCCCAGATGAATATTAAACAACCCCGGCAGTGCGTAGGAAAACCAAAACAGCTGAACAATTAACGAAGTTCCGCGAAATATTTCGACGTAAAAGCCGGTAAATTTATTTAATAATAGATTGCTTGAAGACCTGGAAAGTCCCGCAATCAATGCAATCAAAGTTGATAAAATAATTGAAAATACTAAAACGATAAGTGTAACTTTTATCCCTTTCAGTAGAACGAGTGCAATTTCAGTTATCGTACCCATAAAACATCTCCATTTTTCCTTTATCAAAGTCAGAAAGGGTCAAGCCTAAAAAGGCGTGACCCTTCAAATGCAATTAGTAATTTTCACCGCTACAAATACTTGCAGTTGTCAGATCATTGTCCACTAAATTCATTTCTGCGCTAAAACCGGAAGGCTCAATCAGTTCTGCAATTTTACCTTCTTCTTTCAATTTAGCGAGTTCTTCGTTATACGCTTCTCTAAGGGCATCATTATCTGCACGGAACGCAGCCGCCCCGTAGCTTGGAACGCCTTCAATTTCCGGCTGTTCAAAGCTTTCCACAAATTCAAGCTTGTCAGCATTTGCTGATTCAAGCGCCATTTTAATCGTCATTTCAGTGCCCGTCGTTGCGTGCGCTCTTCCTGATTCTACTGCGGAAAAGGAAGCAGGAATATCCGGCACTCTAACAATTTGGCTGTCGTCTACCCCTTCGCGCTGCAGAAAATCAATTTCTGTTGCACCGCTCATCACTGCCACTTTGATATCCGGATTGTCCGCTATGTCTTGATAGCTATTTAAACTTTCCGGATTGCCAGTGCTGACAATTAGTCCTTCACCATACTGGATTTCAGGCTCTCCAAACGCGACATTTTCGCAGCGGTCCGGCGTAATCGCCATGCCAGCCGTAACTAGATCGAATTTTCCGGCATTTAAACCGGGAATGAGGTTACCGAATTCAGCCAGTTGCCCCTCTACTTCTTCAATTCCTAAGTTACCTAATACTTCTTTTGCGATTTCAACAGCAGCGCCTTTTAATTCGCCATCTTCTTCATATGCATACGGTTTTTCGTTTGCAAAACCGACTGTGACTTTTCCTTTTTCCTGAAGTTCTTCTAAAACATTCTTTTTTCCCGATGAATCTCCTTCAGCATTGCTGCAAGCACCGAGAATAAATAATAGTGCAAGCGTCAAAATTCCTAATGAAAATTTTCGCATGTTTCTCCCCCTATTTGTATTCGACACAAGAAATTTGTGTATGTTTAAAAACTTAACATAGCTAATTTTAAAGTTCAAACCTGTTTCGCTAAAAAACAGACATTTTGGAAAAAGTCAAGCATCTTCAAACCTACGTCGCTATACCGCTCAGCGCATTTTTAAAAATTAATAAAAAAAACTTCACATTTCTTTGGAAAAACTGGAAAATTAAATCAGAAAGCGTTGATTTTCCTTGAAAATAAACTCATTCCCTGCAAATCACCCCAATCAAATTAACACTAGATAAAGGATTCCTATTAAATATAATAGTAATTATTTGATTTCCGGAATTGCGAACTAATAAAAAAAACCTCTATAGTTTCAAATGCTCTTTCCAGTTCATATACTTAGTGAAAAGAAGCATTTAATTTATGTCTAATCCATGAACTTTATTCCATGTATACTATATCCAACTAATTTCTGAAGTCATCCTCAGCATTTCATTTAAAATAACCAACAAAAAAGCGCCAGCGATAGGCAAGTTGCCTCATAATCGCTGACGCACATTATTTTTCTGCTATAACATTCACACCAGGCATTCGGCATTCAAACACCTTTGAAACTCCGTCAATTTAAAATTCTTCATATACAGCTGGATCTTGATTTTTAAGTCTGCCGTCCGGTCGTGACAGCGCGTTGATTGCTTTCATTTCATCCTCATTTAAAGAGAAGTCAAAAATCGATATATTTTCCAGCTGGCGTACAGGTGAAGTCGATCTTGGAACCGTTGATGCCCCAAGTTGATAATGCCAGCGCAAAATAATTTGCCCCGCTGATTTCCGATGCGTTTCTGCAATTTCAGTAATTGTTTCATGTTCAAGAATATCTCTGCCTCTGGATAGCGGGCTCCACGACTGTGTATGTACATGATTTTCTTCATGCCACTTCCGCTGCGCCGCCTGATTGAAAAATGGATGCAGTTCTATTTGGTTGACGCTCGGCTTAACGCCTGTTTCATTTACAAGACGTTCGATATGGTCCGGCAAGAAATTACAAACACCGATTGAACGAATAAGCCCTTGCTCTTTCGCTTCAATTAATGCTTGCCATGCTTCGACGTAGTGGTCTTGTTTCGGATTTGGCCAATGAATTAAATAGAGATCTAAATAGTCAAGGTTGGCACGAAATAAGGATTCTTCAATCGCCGGTCGTACATGTGCCGTTTCCTGATAGCGTCCGGGCAGTTTAGAAGTGATGATTAACTCATTCCGGGCAATCCTGCTTCGTTTAATTGCCTCGCCGACCGCTCCTTCGTTTTCGTAATTATAGGCGGTGTCGAGCAGCCGATAGCCGTTTTCGATGGCGTTTTGCATTGCGGAAACACCTTGACTGCCTTTCAAATTTGCAGTGCCGAAACCTATCGCCGGTACAGTTACCCCGTCGTTAAGTGTAATTTCTGAAATTTGTGACATGTAAATCTCCCCTCTCTTTGAATAAGGATAGCACTAAACGATTGTATGAACAATTCCAATAAATCATCTTTCCTTTTTTCAAGGAGTGGAAAGTACTTTCTCCTGGTCTATCTCTCTTGTAAAATCGGCATGGTCGCTCACCGGAATGAGAAAGTGTACGAAGACATTTATAAAGAATTGGAAGTGATTGCGATGGAAGACCCAAGTTTACGCAAAGCATTTGAAAAGTGGGAAGTACTGAGCGGTACGAAGGAAGAAATCGCCGCCTACCAAGCACGGATGAAAAGATTATATGATGAGCAATCGATGATTGGAGAAGCTGAGCTACGCGGTGAAGCAAGAGGGAGAGAAGAAGGAATTGAGATAGGAAAAGTCAACGCATTAGCAGAAACAGCCCTTCAATTATTAGTTGAAAAGTTTGGAGACATTCCCGCAGATATTAAAGAAAGCATTGCAGCAGCTGATTTCACCGCATTGAATCGATTGTTAGTGAGTATCTTTAAAATAACAGATGTGCAAGATGTAAGAAAATATTTTCCCTAAGGGCCTCTTTGAACGTTCCTGATTATTTAAAAGCGTATGGTTATGTGAGGAAGTCACTTTTAAAACACCCCTATTACTTTGGCAATGATAGTTTGAAATTAAGGAACAAAAACTTATTGCGCGTGCCTAGTCATACAGGTACGCGATGAGATTTATAATCACTTCACTGTCCCCCTCAACCTTACACACTAAAAAACATCCCCCGACTAAAACTGATGCGGAGAATGTTTTGGTATGTTCATGTCGTGTTCGATTTTTTTAATTATGTATCAGCCGCCTCTGCCGTACATCATTAGAAAGTTTTAAACCACCACTCCTCAAAGTGGGTGTTTGCAGAAACTTGCCTGTTTGTTCTCGTTGTTTACCGAAAGAACGAGACTTGCCATTTCAGTTTCGATCTAAAACTCCCTTTTTCAGCTCAAAGGTTAAAACTTAATAGGCGTACGAACAATGCAGCTTGTATTTAGTATTGTACAGGACTCGCTTACTTTTTTCAATGGAAATTAATTCCTTCTATTAATAAGCCCTTTCCTTATTACTTGTTACCTTCGCCGCATTCCTCGTCTGCTTCTACCAATTTATTTTCCACAATCTTCAATATCGGTTGTTCAAATGCAGTCACCATATATTCGTAGGTTTCCTTTAATTCTTCTCGCGTTTCAGCAGCAAGCAAATTATGGCTTTCCGCCCAGGCACGCGGTTGATCATTGTCATCATAGTAAACTTCGTAGACTTCGTCGAGAGGTCTATTTAATCCATCCTTTAACTTTAACAATCTATAATTCCACATACTACGCACTCTCCTTGCATGACTTTGTAGGTCAGTCAAATATTAAATGATACCAGTTAAATGACTGTTGCTTATCAGCTAAATCAGTTTGTTTTAACGTTCCCTCAGTATTCCTGAAAGTTCCATTTAAATAGACTTTTTGAGAATAGAAATATTAGAATAGCCTTAATGACTATTTTCAGGAGGGATTGTATGGAAACCCCCACAAATCGATTGGAATTGGAAAGAGCTAAAAAAGATTAGTGTGATTGGTTTCCCCAGTTTCTTGTCTGAAGTTGGCATGGGCGTCTTCCTGATAGGTTATAGCTGATGTAGGAATTTGGTTATCACTTCCAGCGGCAGAAGCCATCGTTACAGTTTTCATCCTGATATTCGCACGAAAAGGGGTTATGGAGAAGATTTATTTTGTCGGAAAACAGTCAAGATCATAATACATACCCCCCAAAAAAACACCAGTCGTTGTCATTCATTTGCATAGCACGACTGGTAGATGAAAACTAAGGCGTAACATTATTGTCTTGTTCAACTTCTTAATAAAATAAAAACTTGCCGATTCGTTATAACTGCTCGGCAAGTTTTTATTTTCACATTGAAAATACTGTTTGTGATTGTTTATCTCTTTTTAGTTCAGTTGATTGGTTTTCTTTTATCTCTTTTACTGTTAACAACCAAGCTACATATTTCGCCTGTCTTGAAATGAGAAGCTGCCTTACATATAGCATCATTAACAACAGAGCGAAAGCAAGTAGCAATTCAATCCCAATTTTTAACATTACTTCAGAAAACGCCCCACCAAATATACTTGTCATATGATTTGGATTGAACGTTTTTTCTTCTATTTCTAAACTGATTAAGTTTGACGCCAACATATTCAGAAATCCAAAAGCGGCTGCAACAATCACACTTACAAAAGAAAATATAGCCGTATACATTGGAATACTTAATCCGAAAAAAGCGTTTGTAAAAAAGATATTATCTTGCTTACGCGCTTCAATTTCGTTCAGTAAAAAACTTACTTCGTCCAACGTATGATTTTTTTCAAATTGATAAATAAAATCGCCTTGTTCGATGATTGTCTTTCCGGTCAAATACTTTTTTCAAATAGCCGCATATACCGATACGCATATTTGGATTGTCTCGCAAGCATTTCTACCTTCGGATTGTTAGACATATCTCGTTACCTAGCTACTCAATCATCATCCATCTGTAATACCGCCATAAAGGCTTCTTGTGGAACTTCAACAGATCCAACTTGTTTCATACGTTTTTTACCTTCTTTTTGTCTTTCAAGAAGTTTACGTTTACGTGAAATATCTCCACCGTAACATTTCGCCGTTACGTTTTTACCCATAGACTTAATCGTTGAACGTGCCACAATATGTTGTCCGATCGCTGCTTGAACAGGTACTTCAAATTGCTGTCTTGGAATTAATTCGCGTAACTTTTCAACAATCGCTTTTCCACGTACGTAAGAAAAATCCTTGTGAACGATAAAGCTTAACGCATCAATTTGATCACCATTTAGTAAAATATCCATCTTCACAAGTTTCGATTCTCTATACCCAATCATCTCATAGTCTAATGAAGCGTACCCTTTTGTATGAGATTTCAATTGGTCAAAGAAATCAAAGACAATTTCAGCCAATGGTAATTCATAAACGACATTGACACGTGCTGAAGCTAAATAATCCATCGTCAGGAATGTCCCACGCTTACGCTGACAAAGTTCCATAACGGCACCTACAAATTCTTCTGGAACCATAATCGAAGCTTTAACATAAGGCTCTTCCACATGTTCAATTAAAGGTGCTTCAGGCATCATATATGGATTGTCTACTTTATGTTCTTCGCCGTCAGTTGTGACAACGTTGTAAATAACACTTGGTGCTGTTGTAATGAGTTCAATATTAAACTCACGCTCAATACGCTCTTGAATAATCTCCATATGAAGAAGCCCTAAGAAACCACAGCGATAGCCAAAGCCTAATGCTTGAGACGTCTCTGGTTCATATTCTAATGCCGAATCGTTTAACTCTAGCTTTTCAAGTGCGTCGCGTAAATCATTGTATTTCGACGTGTCGATTGGATAAAGTCCACAAAACACCATTGGGTTCATCCGGCGATAGCCTGGCAATGCTTCCTCGGCAGGATGATCTGCCATTGTAATTGTATCTCCGACTTGTGTATCACTAATGTTTTTAATCGCTGCTGATAAATAGCCTACATCTCCAACGTTCAGTTCATCCATCGGTGTTTCAGCTGGTGTAAAGACACCCGCTTCTAACACTTCAAACTCTTTTCCAGTTGCCATCATACGAATTTTATCACCTGGTTTGACAGAACCATCGATGATTCGAATGTACGCAATAACCCCGCGGTACTGGTCATAATGCGAGTCGAAAATCATTGCTTTTAATGGTGCATCTGGGTCACCTGTAGGCGCAGGAACTTTTTCGACGACTTGTTCTAAAATTTCTGCAATCCCAATGCCTTCTTTTGCAGACGTATGAACCGCTTCAGATGCATCTAATCCAATGACATCTTCTACTTCTTGTTTCACACGCTCTGGGTCAGCCGCTGGAAGGTCAATTTTGTTTACGATTGGTAAGATTTCCAAATCGTTATCAAGTGCTAAATAAACGTTTGCAAGTGTCTGGGCTTCAATTCCTTGTGCTGCATCGACAACAAGAATCGCACCTTCACATGCCGCTAAACTTCTTGACACTTCATATGTAAAGTCGACGTGTCCAGGTGTATCGATCAGGTGGAAAATGTACTCCTCCCCGTCTTTAGCTGTGTACGTCAACTGTACTGCGTTCAATTTAATGGTAATGCCACGCTCTTGCTCTAATTCCATTGAGTCCAATGTTTGAGTTGTCATTTCTCTTGCTGTAAGCGTTTCTGTTTGTTCTAAAATTCGGTCCGCAAGCGTCGATTTTCCATGGTCGATATGTGCGATAATGGAAAAGTTACGTATATTTTTTTGACGCGCTAGTCTCTCTTCTCGATTCATACTGCTCACTCCTATTTTTGCTATTAGAAGTATACCAGTGAACGCTCATTTGTTCAATTTTCTTCCCTACTTTTCTGCTTTAAGTACCTTTGTCGCTGCTTCTCCCAAAACCGCAACTGTTTGATTTAATTCAGCTTCTGTATTCCCAATTCCCCCAAATTCAACTAAAATTAAATTAGGATGCAAATCCTGATTATATTTACCATCCACTCCTGGCCCGCTCTTTCGGATAATCGCCCGGGTAATTCCAGGAACTTGTTTCTCCATCTCAGCTTTTATCTTTACAGCTTTCTCTTCGTTTTGCTTGTAATTTGGATGTTCTAAGCCGACAACAAAAGCTACTTTTGCGTATGATTTTCCTTCATAATTAATCGTTGTTTTATCTCGACCGATTGAATCCCGGTGCATATCAATAATGAGATCATAGTCTTCTTCTTCAATTTGGTTTGTGACAAATGGTCGAATGGAATGATATGCTTGCGAAAATTTTTTCCCTTGTTTATTTAGTTCTTTCATATTATCCACTTCTAATATTTTCGTTTCAATATTATTTGCGGTAAGTTGTGTTTGCAATTTTTCACCAAACTTTGTAATGTTTTCCGTCTGATGTGAAACGACTACTTTACCACTTTTCTCCTTCGTCACAGGTTCGAACGCTTCGTGGTTATGTGTAAAATATAGAAGCGCTTTCTTTTTATTCTCCTCCGCTACTTCCTCTTCGAATACATTCGAAGCATAAACAATTCTAAGCGGCTCTTTCATCATTGTCGCTTTTGAAGTTGGACTTTTGTTTGGAAGGAGATTCAGGATAATTGGAAATAGAAATAGAATAAAAATAAATGTGCTCCATACTTGCAATGTCTTTTTCATATAACATCCCTCCGTTCTTCAACTATATGCAGTGAAAAACGGAATCATGAATGCTATTTTTTCATTTAAGCTTGTTTAATCTTATGCACCCAGTTTGACAGGGCATCTGCTAAATGATCCGCGTAAACTGATACCCAAGCGTCAATTTCTTTTGGGGAAATAAAAGTACTTAGCTCGTGATTTGTAAGCACTTCTTCAAACAATTGCACACGTTCTTCATGCGGCCACTCCGCCCAATCGCCAAAAATAGGTTTTAATACAGAACGATCAATATCCTGATTTTCTGCGCGTAACCACGGCGTCACTGATAAACGAGAAGACGGACTTTTTTCTTCATCAATTTTTGAAGCAATATAGCCAAACATCGTATCAATCGCATCCGCAATAAGTACAGGCCCATCAACAACTGTCGGGATGCCTATCGCAATGACAGGGACACCTAATGTCTCTTCAGAAACTTCCTTCCGGTTATTGCCAACCCCTGAGCCCGGGTGAATGCCTGTATCTGTTAATTGAATTGTCTTACATAACCTTGAAGAATCTCTTGCAGCTAACGCATCTACCACAATTAACAAATCCGGTTGTACTTCCGAAACAACCGCATGAATAAAGTCTGCTGTTTCTAATCCCGTTTGAATCGTAACGCCCGGCGCATAAACAAATACCTCCCCACCATCTTCTGTAAAATAATGAGGGACAACATCTCTTAACCGGTCCATCGTTAAAGGACCTACCGCGTCTGGCGTCACTTCCCGATTCCCTAACCCCATAAAAAGGATTTTACTTTCACTAGTTTGTTGATGCTTTTGAATGATTGCTTCTAGTTTTTCAATCAATAACGTAGATAATTCCTTCATATTTTCATCGTCATTTGGTGTTAGCCTGGGCGCTGTTAATGTAATATAATTCCCTTTCTTTTTGCCAATACGCTTTTCACCGATTTCATCGACAATGACTTCCGTCAATTTTACTTGACCATGTATGGATTCGTTAAAAATAATGCCTTTCTTTTCTTCTAAAGCATCTTTTTCCTCTTCTGTTTGATGGCGTACCATTTCTTCGCTTTCGACAAGGAGATCCGTCCTATAAAAATCAAATTTTCCCATACAATCACCTCATCTATAGTTTGCACATTTTGCCGCCAAACTATGCGAACATTTTCATGTTGCTTTTTTAGGTTGCCTTTGTTAAAATTAGGCATGTTATGAAAGTGATTTCTTTCGTATGATGAAATATTGACCACCTGAACATTGGAGGTGAACGATTTGGCAAACATTCAATCAGCAATTAAGAGCGCTAAACAAAACGAAAAGCGTAATGAGCAAAACTCAAACGCAAGAGCTGCAATGCGTACAGCGATTCGTCAAGCAGAAATAGCGCTTGATAATAAAGAAGAAAACGCAAAAGAACTAGCGGTACGTGCAATTAAACTAATTGACACAGCTGCTGGTAAAAAACAAGTACACAAAAACTATGCAACACGTCAAAAATCACGTCTTGCAAAAAAAGCACTATAAGATGCTAAAAACCGTCTAACGATTTGATGTCGTTAGACGGTTTTTTTATTGTAGAAAAATAGGTAGAGGAGTTAATCATCTTGTTATGTTTTCAGTGAGGAAAACTATATGATCATCATTTCGAGGGGATATACCCTGTTTTTTATATCGAGGAAATTCGAAAAACTGGATATTCATGACCCAGATGAATTGAGATAGAGATAGACGTGAAAACTTCTTGATAATAAGGTTAAAAATCAATCTTTCAATATCTTGGTCCCCCCTAAGCATTAGAACACTTAGGGAAGAAGATACTTTTAGATTATGTGATCGCTTGATGTCAACTGATTTTATTGTTTTAAAGCACCATTTGCCTCTGTAATATGATCTGTCTCAAGGACGTTCATTTTACAAAAGTAGTCAAGGAACTTTTTAACGCTCTCAATTTCTTCTTCATCCGTTTTTAATGCCATAATATCATTTAAGATTTGTGCTGTCCAAACGTTGTCAAAGTAACGATACTTTCCAGAATTCCATGTCATTCGATGAGGATGATTTTCATTGATGTAATAATTCCAGAAAAGCATTTTCTCTGCTTCTTGTTCTGTAAGTTCGATTCTAAACTCCTCATGCGCTGGGACCATACCATCCGCGCTAAGATTACCGGCAAACGTTTCAGTGACCATATAAAGCCCAAGAATCTGTCTTTCCGCTTCTTCTTGTCCTTCGCCTCTTCTAGTTAAAAGCCCCGCACTATTCGGACGCAAACGCGCTGCTCGGTTTGGCTGCCCTTCATTTACTCCGCTTTGCACCGTACCTGTAGACACTTGCCAGTCAGTAAAGACATTTTCTTGTTCTTCTTCGTCTAGCCAAAAAACAATTTGTGAACTTTCATGAATTTGGTGATTTCTTAATAGCTCTCTACGTTGACGTTCGAGTTCTTGTTGTTCCTTTTCTTCTTCACGCTTTCTTTTAAGTGCTTCTCTTTTCATTTCTTTTTTTGAAATAATTTCTTCTAAAGATTTTGCCATATCTTGATCATTTAGCGTAATAAACTTTTCAAAAGCATCGGGATAAACAAACTTTTTAATCTCTTCATCAAAATCAACCGTAATAATTGAATCTTCTTGACCTACAATATTCCCTTCACCAAATACCTTGTGTGTGATTTCTTCATTAATTAAATTCAATTATCCATTCTCCTTATTTTTTGTTTTTTTGAATCGAGTCAATTTCATAATTAACCTTACACTAAAAATTCTCGAACAATGTTGATCTCCGTTCCAGGCGCACGCTTTCCGTGGGGCGGGCGGCGAGCCTCCTCGGTCGCTTCGCTCCACTGCGGGGTCTCACCTGTCCCGCTAAACCCACAGGAAGAGCCGTCACGAAGAACGGCTTTTGCG